>CAYFPT010000025.1:5188-5761 GCA_964345065.1 uncultured Bordetella sp. | reverse complement strand
GTCGGTGCCATTACTGCCACCTGCAAACCCGACCCCACCGACCGCGCAGCCGCAAGGGCTGCGATTACTGTCTTTCCGCTTCCCACATCACCTTGCAGCAGGCGTTGCATGGGAGTCGTACCACCCAAATCACCAGCGATCTCCGTCCAGGCACGTTTCTGGGCGGCGGTGAGATCGAACTGAAGGCCTGTAATGATTTGATCGACTAAGCGATCGGCGGTGAGGGACGCTGCCCGCTCCACCCCACGCCGGCTTCGAGCCCGACGCATTGCAACTTGCTGTGCCAAGAGCTCATCGAAGCGAATCCGATCCCAGGCCGGGCCCTCACGGTCCATCAGCTGTTGCATCACGCCGGTTGATTCCGCATCGGCAGGCGGCTGATGAATCAGCCGTATTGCTTGATCAAGCGGCATGAGGCGATAGCTCGCCAAAATCTTTTCGGGCAGCCACTCCGACGGCAGTGCCGCATTCAGGGCACGCGTCATCGCCCGTCGAAGCGTTAACTGAGAGACACCCGCAGTGGTGGGATAAACCGGCAGGAGCGGCTGCTGGCCGATTTGTTCGGGTGACAGC
>CAYFPT010000025.1:2732-5178 GCA_964345065.1 uncultured Bordetella sp. | reverse complement strand
GCGGATTTTGTGGCCGGGCACATAGGCATTTTTCTGCGCATCTTTGAAATGCAAAAAACGCAATACCGCGCTGCCGGTTGCGTCATTAACTTCCACCAGCAGGGTTCGACGGGGCCGAAACACAATGCGTGCAGCGACCACCTGCACCTGAATTTGGGCAAACTGCCCAGGGCTCACCTGGTCAATTGACCAGACCTGCGACTCATTTTCATATCGCAGCGGAAAATGCAGTGCGAGATCAATCCAGCGGTGAAGGCCGAGTTTTTTTAGGCTCTCGGGAAATAGGCTATCGGGCACCCAGCACCATCACGGCCTCGGCCTCAAAGCCGGCGCCGCGTGGCAGACTTGCCACGCCCACAGCAGCGCGGGCGGGATAAGGCTCTTGAAAATAAGTCGCCATGATCTCGTTGACCTTGGCAAAGTGGGATAGATCAGTTAGAAAACAATTGAGCTTCACAATATCGGAGAGGCTACCGCCCGCAGCCTGCGCAACCGCCGCGAGATTTTTAAAGACTTGATGAATCTGCTGCTCCATTCCCTGGGCACTGCTATCGCCAACAATCTGCATGGTTGCAGGATCCAACGGAATCTGGCCGGAGAGCCAGACCGTATTGCCCACCGCAACCGCCTGAGAGTACGTGCCAATCGCTTTTGGGGCCTGCTCAGTGCTGATAATTTTTTTCATAAGAATTCTCTAACTCAGTAGGGTTCACGCGCGTCTCGCTGGGCAGTGGGCCTTATCCACGCGCAAAAGGCTGCACACCGATCAACCAAGCATGGCCGTAAAAGGCAAACCAGGCCCAGATCACACCACCCACCCCGGCAGCCGCCAGCGTCGGTCCCAGCGCGCCAGCGGGGCGTACTAGGCCTTCGCGTCGATCACGCTGACGCGCAGCCCGAAAACTCATCACTGCCCAGGCCAAGAGCCCGCCGAATAACACGAGATCCGCCAGGCTGCCGTTGGCGAGCAGGTGACTGAAGGCCCAAATTTTGACGGAGATCACCATGGGATGCCCGAGTCGAGACTTAATTTTATTTTTCGGAATGTAGGCAGCGACAAACAAAATAAAAGCCGCAAGCGTGAGCAAAGAAACCAAGTGTAAAAGCCACGCCGGTGACTGCCAGAGCAGGATCGGGGCTGCGCGCGCCGCAGCGTAGCCCTTCGACATCATGATGATGCCCACCAAAGAGGCTACTGAGATCAACCCCTTCCAGGCCATCGGACCTAGCCGAGCCACCATCTGAGTGCGCCAATCGTCCGCAAAAATACGCAGGGAATGCACTACAACAAAAAGAATCAGACCGGCTGCGAGCAGCGTCATAAATAGACCCCTCTTTTATGCTGGCATTATCGCCTGAAGCCCCCGACAGGGGGCCCTCAGTCTGCGGGGGGCGTCGGGGGCTTTACCTCCCAGAATTGGCAGGCCGCGCCGGTCGCGTCACGAACCGCAATGCTCGGCGCTTGCCGCGATTTCACCCCATAAAGACGACAGCCCTGCGGAAGGGATTCATCCCAGGTGACGTAATAGTGTTTACAACGTCTGCAGTTGATCGGCTGCTGGGGTGATTTTTCTCGGGTCATTTTCTACCCTAATTTTCGAGGCGTCACCGGGGCCGGGCCTGCGGAAAATATTGTCACCAAACGCTCCAATGCTATGCGCTTAATAGCCTTCGCGACAACAGGGACTGCAGATCTCTCCGGCTATCGGCAATCACATAAACAAAAACTGTCTTTCCAAGAATTCGATAAATGATGCGATAAGGTTTAAAAAATACCTGCCGGTATTCTTTGTTCCCGAGCGAAAGCAGCTCACTGGGATAGCCACCTCGCTCCGGCATGCTTGAGAGTCGCTCAAAACACCCATTGAACTGCTCTAAGACATGGCTGGAACGAACTGGGCCGTCGGCTTCGAAAACATAGTCAACAATAGCTTCGAGATCTTGCTCCGCACCTCGCGTGAGCAGTACCGCATACTTCACTGGCATCAGGATCTGGGCGCGCGAGACTTTAGCCGTGCCAGCACCTCTTGCGCGGGCCTGACCTGCTTACTCTCAACCTCGCGATTACCGAGCGCGATCAGCTTTAGCAGGGCAAGGGTCTCTTGTGTGGCCTCAAAACTGGCGACATCCTGTAGTACCGCCTTGGCCTCACCGTTTTGCGTAATGACGAGTGGCTCACGCTTCTCACCCAATTCGGCAAGAACTTCGGCTGCATTTGCCTTTAAGTAACTAATTGGTTTGACCTGAGAAGAAAAGCGCACGGGACGGGCTCCTGATAATGGACTAAATATAGACCATTAAAGGTTCTTCGACAAGGTTTCGGCGATAGGCCGGATTTCGATGGTGCCGATGAGAGGAGTCGAACCCCCGACCTTCGCATTACGAATGCGCTGCTCTACCAACTGAGCTACACCGGCCCGGATGAAGCAAGTCCGCAATTATAGTC
>CAYFPT010000025.1:0-2722 GCA_964345065.1 uncultured Bordetella sp. | reverse complement strand
GAGCTACATCGGCCCTGCTTGACAGCGTCAGCGCTCAAGAAATCATGCCGCGCCAATCGCAGGCCGGAAGTTTAATTCAAACCCTTCGGCAGCGGGAAGCGCACAGATTCCTCGACACCTGGAAGCTTACGGACCGAGCCGGCCCCGAGCGACTTCACCTGCGTGAGCAGGCCCTGCACCAGACTTTCGGGAGCTGAGGCCCCCGCGGTAATTCCGACACGCACAGCGCCCTTGAGCCAATCGGGATTGAGCTCCCCTGCGCTTCCCACCAGATAGGCGGGTACACCGAATCGCTCGGCCACTTCGCGCAGGCGATTGCTATTCGAGCTGGTCGGGCTGCCAACGACTAAAACAACATCCACATCTTTGGCCATCACCTTGACTGCATCCTGGCGATTCTGGGTGGCATAACAGATGTCACTTTTCTTCGGCCCAAGAATCGCTGGGTATTTTTTCTGCAGGGCCTCAACGATGATGGCCGTGTCATCGACAGAGAGTGTCGTCTGGCTCACATAAGCAAGCCGATCGGGCGTTTTCACTTCTAAAGATGCAACGCCGGCAAGATCCTCGACCAGGTACATGCCCTCATCGATCTGGCCCATGGTGCCTTCCACCTCGGGATGGCCGGCATGGCCAATCATCACGATTTCGTAGCCCTGGGCTCGCAGCTTACGCACCTCAACATGCACCTTTGTCACCAGCGGGCAGGTGGCATCAAAAACCTCGAGGTTGCGGGTCGTTGCATGGTCACGGACTTTTCGCGAAACACCATGAGCACTCATGATGACTCGGGCGCCCATCGGAACCTCATCAAGATCCTCGACAAAAATTGCACCCTTGTTGCGCAGATCAGAGACCACATGATCGTTGTGCACGATCTCATGACGCACATAAATCGGGGCGCCAAAACGCTCCAGCGCACGCTCAACGATTTCGATCGCGCGCTCAACCCCGGCACAAAATCCTCGGGGCTCGGCCAATAGCACTTCCTGAAGCTGCTCAAAGCGAATCGGTGTCGGGGACTGGCTCACGGTGGATAGGACGGTCAATGAATGAACGAAAGTTTAGAGGATCTGAAGCGCGGCGCCACGCAGTATCCCTACAGCAAACCAATGATGCGGACATCCAGCTTCAACGGCTGGCCCGCAAGCGGGTGGTTGAAATCAAATAGCGCCGATCCTGCATCCCAGCCTTTAAAGACTCCCGCCACCCGGCCCCCACTTCCGTCGGGGGTTGGAAACTCAACCACGTCTCCGGGCTCAATCGGATCGGACGCATCCGCATAGCGATCAAGAAGCGATTTGCTGACCTTCTGAACAAGGTCGGGATGCCGTGGGCCAAAACCATCATCGGGCCCGAGCTGATAGGTCCGCTCGTCGCCTTCACGCAGCGCAATCAAACACCGCTCAAGCGCCGGCGCAAACTGGCCCTCACCGATTTGAATCGTCGCGGGCTTATCGTCAAAAGTATTAAAGACCACCTGACCATCAGCGAGCGAGAGGCGAAAGTGCAGCGTGACATGGGACCCCTCTTGGATTCCCTCTGGCGCCTGACGGGCATCGGAATTAGTCAACATGGCGGATAGCGGCAGCACTTAAAGAAAGCAATAGTCCTGCATTTTAGGCGCAGCCCATGCAGCAACCCAGAGAAAAGCTAATCTCCCGAGGCGCCCAGAGCCTTGAAGATGCGGAATTGCTCGCCCTGCTCTTGTGCACCGGGCAGCCGGGCAAGCCTGTTGCCGCGCTCGCCCAAGAGCTTCTTAAGGAATTCGGGAGTATTTCGGCCACCCTATCTGCGCCCTGGGAGCAGCTTCAACGAACGCCCGGCGTTGGGCGGGCAAAGTTCGCGCTGTTTCAGGCGGTTCGGGAGCTGGCCAAACGGTCTTCCGCCGAGGCACTTCAGGATCGCCCGCTGGTTGTGAATTCGGAAAACACCCGTCGCTTTTTAGTCGACCACCTCGGTGGGCTGCACCAGGAAGTCTTTGCCGTGATGTTCCTCGATACCCGTCATCGGCTCATCCGCTTTGAGCAGCTTTTCACAGGTTCGCTCACCCAGACCAGCGTCTACCCCCGAGAGGTCGCCCGCAGGGCCCTTCAGCTCAACGCCGCGGCGGTCGTGGCAGCCCACAACCACCCCTCGGGTACCGCTGAGCCCAGTCGAGCTGATCAATTATTGACCACTCAGCTTAGGCGCAGCCTGGAGGTCCTGGATATTCGTCTTCTGGATCACCTGATCGTTGCGGGCGATCAGACCCTGCGGGCTGGGGAGGCCTAATCAAGGGCTGCGGCCCGCCCTTTCAAGGTCGCGCGGTTTGACCTAAGTCCTTGTTTTCTCATAGAATCTCGGTCTTTGCCGAAATTCGGGCAAGCGGAATTTTGTAAAGGAAACATCATGGCACGCGTATGCCAAGTGACGGGGAAAGGCCCCATGGTGGGGAACAATGTCTCCCACGCAAACAACAAAACCAAGCGTCGCTTTATGCCGAACGTGCAGTACAAGCGCTTTTGGGTGGAGAGCGAGAACCGCTGGGTACGCCTGCGCGTGACCCCGGCTGCGGTGCGCACCATTACCAAGAACGGGATCGATGCAGTGCTGGCCGATCTCCGGGCCAAAAACGCCCTCTGAACTAACCGACAACCTCTTCACCAGGAACCATCATGGCAAAAGGCGGCCGCGAAAAGATCAAGCTGGAGTCCACCGCGGGCACCGGCCACTTCTACAC
>CAYFPT010000024.1:7835-16871 GCA_964345065.1 uncultured Bordetella sp. | reverse complement strand
AGAGATCGCAGCACCGGCCGCAGATATCCCAGCACCGACCATTGAGATCGCAGCACCGGCCGCAGAGATCGTGGCGCCTGCAATGCAAGCGCCGCCCGTTGTCCGCGAGGCCCCGGAGCCCAAACCCGTCGTGATGACACAAGAGATCGCAGCGCCTGCATGGGTCGCCCCCGTAAGCCCCGCGCCGATTCAGATCTCTGAGGAATCGCTGCGACAGTCGCTGGATGCCGTGGGCCTACAGTGGGTGCAGACCGATCCAGGAAAAACCGCTGCCGAGGCGGCCCCCGAGCCCGCCCCGAAACTCGGCCGGGCACCCCGGAGAAACACCGAGACAGCCCCACAGGAGCCTTTGGTAATGGTGGAGACGCGGCAAAACAATCCTTAACCGGTCAATAATCGCGCATGTCTTACGGCCAGCGCATTTTTTCGATCGTTCCGGATTCAACTGCCGCGCCGCGCATCGACGCGGCCCAGGTCTCCGGGCTCGGCCCTGCCCCGCAGGGTCCGCCCCAGGATCAGCATGGACGGGCCTTAAAAGACCTGCGGATCTCGGTCATTGACCAGTGCAACTTCCGTTGCACGTACTGCATGCCCAAGGAAGTCTTTGGCCGCGATTACGAATTTCTCGCCAGGGAATCGCTCCTGTCGTTCGATGAAATCGAGCGCTTAGCGAAAACCTTTGTTGGCCTGGGAGTGGAAAAGCTGCGGGTCACGGGTGGCGAGCCGCTACTGAGAAAAAATATCGACGGCCTGATCGAGCAGCTTGCTGCAATCCGTCTGCCCGATGGCCGGCCCGTCGAAGTGGCCATGACCACCAATGGCGCCTTGCTGGCCAACAAAGCAGCCGCACTCAAGGCCGCAGGCCTGCGCCGGATTACCGTCAGCCTGGATGCTTTAAGTGATGCGACATTCCGCGAAATGAATGACGTTGGCTTTCCGGTAGGCGATGTGCTTCAGGGCATTGATGCTGCAGCCGCGGCAGGCCTGAAGGTCAAGGTCAATATGGTGGTTCAGCGTGGTGTGAATGATCACGAGATCCTGCCGATGGCCAATGCGTTTCGTGACCGCGGCCATACCCTGCGGTTTATTGAATTCATGGATGTCGGCTCCTCCAATGCATGGCAGTGGGACCATGTGGTCCCCTCGCGTGAAATCATCGACACCATCGCGCTTGAGCATCCACTGGTGCCCATCGGCCGCGACACGCCTAGCGAAGTCAGCGAACGTTGGCGTTATGCCGACGGCAAGGGCGAGGTGGGCGTGATCTCTTCGGTCTCGAACCCTTTCTGTGGCAATTGCAGTCGGGCCCGAATCTCTGCAGAGGGGGTGCTGTATACCTGCCTATTTGCTCACAGCGGCACCGATTTAAGGGGGCTGCTGCGCGGCCAAAGCGCGCCCAGCGATGACGACTTAAGCCGCGTCATTGCCGCCATCTGGCAGGCAAGAACGGATCGTTACTCGGAGCAGCGGGCCGCGCTACGGGCCCAAGGGGTGAAAAAAGTCGAGATGAGTTATATCGGCGGCTAGACGCGCCGCCGACTCAGTTGTCTCGACTACTTCTTGTTGTGTAAGGGCGAAGGCAGGCTTGAGTAATACGCCGCTATATTCGCGATGTCTTCTTTGCTCAGCGCTGCCGCCATGCCGGCCATGATGGCATTTTTACGGGCGCCCGATTTGTAATCCGATAATGCGCGGGCCAGATAGTCTGGATATTGGCCAGCCAGCCGGGGATAGCTCGGATCAATCGCAGCAACACCGTCTGCGCCATGACAGGCGGCACACAAGGCGGTTGCCTTTTCCTTACCCGCTGCAATATTGCCTGCCACTGCCGGCAGCGCCGTGAAGGCCGCTGCCATCACAACGGCGGCGCGCAGAATGCGTCGATGATGTGTCATGGCGGGCTCCTTATTTCTTGTTGGCGTAGTAGGCGGCCAAATCGGCCATGTCCTGATCGCTCAGGCCGCGCGAGATGCCCACCATGCTGGGATGACTGCGCTCTCCGCTTTTATAAGCGTTGAGCGCTGAGACAATATATTTCTCGCTCTGAGCGCTAATTTTGGGCACGCGATAAACGGTCGGGAAGGCAGTTTTGTACTCGGCGATGCCATGGCAGCCAATACACATTGAATTTTTCTTTGCGCCCGCTTCGGCGCTGCCCACAATCACTGCGGCGGCGGCCGGCTGGGCACTGGCCTTGGCGGCCCCCTGGGCCTGTACCGACAAGGAAGCGGTCAGCCCGCCTGCGGCAAGCAGCACCCCAACGGCTGCTTTTGAGAATGTGTTCAGCATGTCTCCCCCCGTGTTGAACGCCACGCAGTTTAACACGGCCGGCAGGCGAGGCCCGAATGCTAGGCCATCAGGCCACGCAGCATGAAGGCATTCAGTCGTCGCACGAACGCAGCAGGATCCTGGGGCTGGCCGCCTTCGGCAAGCAACGCTTGATCGAACAGCACCCAGACCAAATCATCGAAACGCGCACCCTGATCAGCAAGCAATGCTTTCACCAAGGGGTGATCCGGGTTGAGTTCCAAAATGGGCTTACGATCGGGCGCCTTTTGGCCGGCCTGCTTCAGTAGCCGCTCCAGATGGCCGCTCATGTCATGTTCGTCCGAAACCAGGCAGCAGGCAGACTCCGTGAGCCGACGCGTCATTCGGACTTCCTTGACCTTCTCGCCCAGCACGGTCTGGGCCCGCTCAACAATGGGCTTAAATTGCTGTTCGGTTTCTTTTGCAGGCTTGATGTCTTCGTCTTGCAGTTTGCCCAAATCCAAGGCGCCCTTGGCGACTGACTGAATCGGTTTGCCCTCAAACTCCGTTAAGAAATTCAGCATCCACTCATCAATGCGGTCTGCGAGCAGTAATACCTCAATGCCTTTTTTCTTAAAGACCTCCAGGTGCGGGCTGGACTTGGCGGCGGCCAAGGAATCGGCAGTCACCACGTAGATTTTTTCCTGGCCCGCTTTCATGCGGCCGATGTAGTCCTTTAGCGACACCGCGGGCTGCTCGGCCTCGGAGGCGGTGGAATAAAAACGCATCAGGCCGGCCAGCCGATCACGGTTGGCAAAGTCCTCGCCAAAGCCCTCTTTCAGGCACTGACCGAATTCTTTCCAGAAGCTCTGATACGCCTCGGGCTTATCGGCGGCGAGTTCTTCCAATAAGGACAAGATCCGCTTGGTGCAGCCCTCGCGAATCGATTTGATATCCCGACTCTCCTGCAAGATCTCGCGCGAGACATTGAGCGGCAGGTCGGCAGAGTCGACCACCCCGCGCACGAATCGCAGATAGGACGGCAGCAACTGCTCGGCGTCATCCATGATGAAGACGCGTTTCACGTACAGCTTTAATCCATGGCGCTGCTGACGGTCCCAGAGATCAAAGGGGGCCTTGCTGGGCACAAACAGCAGCTGGGTGTATTCCGTGCGGCCCTCAACACGATTGTGGGTCCAGGCCAGCGGATCGCCCATGCCCATGCCGAGGCCCTGGAAAAAGGCCTTGTACTGTTCTTCGGTGATGTCGCTTTTGGCCCGAGTCCATAAGGCGGAGGCCTGATTGATGGTCTCCCACTCCTCATGCTCAACATATTCATTTTTCTTGTCATCCCACTCACGCTTTTTCATCTGAATGGGAATCCCAATGTGATCGGAGTAGCGCTTCAGGATCTCTTTAATCGTCCAGTGCTCCAGGAGATCATCGTGGCCCTTGGCATCCGGGTCATCGGACTCCTTGGGACGCAGATGCAAAATCACATCGGTGCCACGGCCGGGCTTGTCTACGGCCTGGACACTAAATTCGCCTGAGCCATCGGACTCCCAGCGGACCGCATCACTGGGCGGCAGGCCTGCCCGGCGGCTGATCACCGTGACCTGATCGGCCACGATAAATGCCGAATAAAAACCAACCCCAAACTGGCCAATCAGGTTGCTGTCTTTGGAATCATCGCCCGTCAGGCTTTTCATAAATTCTTTGGTGCCGGACTTGGCAATCGTGCCCAGATGCTCGATGGCCTCTTCTCGGCTCATGCCGATGCCGTTATCCGAAATGGTGATGGTGCGGGCCTCTTTGTCGACGGCCAGGCGAATTTTTAATTCGCCATCGCCTTCATAGAGATCCGCTTTCTGCAGGGCCTCGACCCGCAGCTTGTCGCAGGCATCCGAGGCGTTGGACACCAGCTCGCGCAGAAAAATATCGCGGTTGCTGTACAGCGAATGAATCATGAGGTGCAGCAGCTGCTTGACCTCGGTCTGAAAGGCTAGCGTTTCTTTTGACATGGCAATTCCTTGGACGTGCACATTGATTTCTACTGGAGATGGGGGCCGCCGGGCCCGATTTCAAGAGCCGGGCTTGATGCGGCTTGGCTTAAAGCGCAGCTCCAAGAGCTTGCCCCGACGGGCCCGATTGCCTTCATAGGTTTTAAGTGCTTTGGCCTCCAGCAACAGCTCGGCAGGCTTGCCGGCCCGGCCCGCCCCGAAAACGTGCAGGCCAGACTTCGGCGGCAGGCCCGCAGCATCGATAAAGCCATCGGCCTTTGCCTCGGGATCGATGAGCAACACGCCCCGGCCGCCGGCGGGCAGCACTTTGACATCGGACAGTCCCACAATCAGCAGCCTGCCCTTTGCCGACAACATGGCCAGCTGGCTGGCCTGCGCGGAAATCATTCGCATCACAGAGGGCGCATCGGATCGCTCAAGGGTCATGAATTGCTTACCCGCCCGCTGCCGGGTCATCAGGGATTCAATCGTGGTGATAAACCCAAGGCCAAACTGTGTGCCAATGACCAGCCGTGCGGCGGGCTCGCCTGCCGCAAATTGGGTCAGCACCGCCCCGGGCTCAAGCTCCACCATTGAGGTGAGCGGCGCGCCATCGCCTCGGGCACCCGGCAGCTGACCCACCGGCACTGAATAACTTCGCCCCGTGCTGGAGAGGGCCACCAGGGTGTCCACCGTGCGGCACTCAAAGCAGTCATACAGCGCATCGCCCGTCTTAAAGCCGAACTGGGCAGGATCATGGCCGTGGCCCTGGCGGGCGCGGACCCAGCCGTTGACCGACACAATGACCGTGACGGGCTCATCGACCACGGGAACCTCGACACTGGTCCGCTCTGCGGCCTTAAGCAGTGTTCGGCGTTTATCGCCAAAGCGCTTGGCATCTTGCTCAATTTCTTTTGCGACACCTTTGCGCAGGCTACGTTCGTTTTCCAGAAGATGCGTCAGCCGGCCCTCCTCTTCGCGCAGCTCCGCAAGCTCTTTCTCAATCTTGATTGCCTCAAGCCGGGCCAGCTGCCGCAGACGAATCTCAAGAATGTCCTCGGCCTGAATCTCAGTGAGTCCGAATTTTTTGACCAACGCCGGCTTGGGCTCATCGCTTTCTCGAATGACTTTGATGACCTTATCAATATTCAATAAGGCAATTGAGCGGCCCTCCAGAATATGGATGCGCCGGCGGGCCTGCTCCAGACGATACGAAGTCCGACGGCGCACGGTCTCGATCCGATAGGCGACCCACTGGGACAGAATCTCCAGCAGCGACATGGAGCGTGGCCGGCCATCGTGATCCACTGCCACCAGGTTCATGGCCACCGAACTCTCCAGCGGCGTGTGCGCAAGCAGCACCTTGATGAACTCATCGCGATCCTGGCGTGATGATTTGGGCTCAAACACGAGCCGCACATCGGCATCCTTGCCCGATTCATCGCGGACCGTATCCAGCACACCCAGCATGAGTGACTTTAATTGCTGCTGCTCTGCCGACAGGGATTTCTTTCCTGCCTTCACCTTGGGGTTGGTGGTCTCTTCGATGTCCTCGAGCACCCGCTGCGAGGACACACCCGGGGGCAGTTCATGCACCACCACCTGCCACTGGCCACGGGCCATCTCTTCGATACTCCAGCGGGCGCGGGTTTTTAATGAACCACGGCCTGCGCTATAGGCCTGGGCAATCTCTTCGGCCGATGAAATGATTTGTCCGCCGCCCGGAAAATCCGGCCCGGGGATTAATTTCATCAGCTCGCGCTCCGAAAGATCAGGCTTATCGATGATGGCCACCGCCGCGGCAGCGACCTCAATGGCGTTATGCGGCGGAATTTCGGTGGCCATGCCCACCGCAATGCCTGAGGCCCCATTTAATAAGACAACCGGCAGCCGTGCAGGAAGCCGCAGCGGCTCGGTAAACGAGCCGTCATAGTTGGGCCCGAAATCAACCGTGCCTTCATCAATTTCATCAAGTAGCAGCGCGGCAAATGCGGTCAGCCGGGCCTCGGTGTAACGCATCGCTGCCGCGCCATCACCATCGCGGGAGCCAAAATTGCCTTGGCCATCAATTAAGGGGTAACGCACCGAAAAGCCCTGGGCCAGGCGGACCAGCGCATCGTAGGCCGACTGATCGCCATGCGGATGATATTTTCCGAGCACATCACCCACCACCCGGGCCGATTTCACTGGCTTTGCCGATACGGCAAGCGACATCCGATGCATCGCATACAAAATACGCCGCTGCACCGGCTTTAATCCATCGCAGAGATCCGGCAGGGCCCTGCCCTTGACGACCGAGACCGCGTAATCGAGATACGCACGCTCGGCAAAATCCGCCAGCGTGATCATCTCGCCATCAAAACGAATGCCCAAGGGCGGCTGCGACGGCCATGCGGCGACATCGGATGCCGTTGCATCACTGCCGGATGACTCGAATAAATCCGGGGTGCTGTTTTTGCTGCCGGGTCTGCGCGGCATCTTAGAGATCCGCCTCGGCCTCGTGGCCTTTTTCTTCGAGCCATGCACGGCGGGAGGCCGCTTCGGTGCGGCCCATCAGCAGATGAAAACGCTGGGTGGTGCCGATTGCATCCACCTCACCCAGGGCCACCAAGGAAAGCCGGCGTGTATCGGGATTCAGGGTGGTCTCCCAGAGTTGCTCGGCGCTCATCTCGCCTAGGCCCTTAAACCGCGAGATGCTCCATGCCGTCTCGCGCAGGCCCTCCTGCCGCAGCTTATCGAGGACATGCGTGAGCTCGCCGTCATCCAGCGCATAGAGTTTTCGGGCCGCCCGCTTGCCGCTTGCGCTGACATCAATACGAAACAGCGGCGGCCGTGCCACAAACACATGGCCACGCTGCACGAGCTGCGGGAAATGCTTAAAAAATAAGGTCAGCAACAAGACCTGGATGTGCGCACCATCCACATCGGCATCCGACAGAATGCAGACTTTGCCGTAGCGCAGATTATTCCAATTGATCGACTCGGAGATGCCATGCGGATCAATGCCCAGGGCCACGGCAATGTCGTGGACCTCGGCATTGGCAAATAGCCGATCGGGTTCGGTCTCCCAGGTATTGAGTACCTTTCCCCGAAGCGGCAGGATCGCCTGAAATTCTTTATCCCGGCCCATCTTGGCGGAGCCGCCCGCAGAGTCGCCCTCAACGAGAAAAATTTCGTTGCGCGCGATATCGGTGGACTCACAGTCGGTCAGCTTGCCCGGGAGCACCGCCACGCCGGAGCCTTTTTTCTTTTCGACTTTTTGCGCCGAGCGGGCCCGGTGCTGGGCTGCCCGAATCGCTAAGTCCGCGATCTTTCGCGCGGAGTCCAGATCCCGGTTTAGCCAGAGCTCCAGCGGCGGCCTGATCTGCGTCGCGACAAGCCGCAGGGCATCACGGCTGGTGAGCTTTTCCTTGGTTTGGCCCTGAAACTGCGGATCCAAAACCTTGGCGGACAGCACAAAACTCACCCGCGAAAACACATCCTCGGGCAGCACCTTCACGCCCTTGGGCATGAGGTTGTGCTGCTCGATAAATCCCTTGACCGCAGAAAAAAGGCCCTCGCGCAGTCCTGCCTCATGGGTGCCGCCGGCCGTTGTCGGAATTAGATTCACAAACGATTCCCGCG
Source organism: uncultured Bordetella sp. (assembly GCA_964345065.1). Classification (GTDB taxonomy): domain Bacteria; phylum Pseudomonadota; class Gammaproteobacteria; order Burkholderiales; family Burkholderiaceae_A; genus Lacustribacter. The sequence goes on along the minus strand of CAYFPT010000024.1, from coordinate 9,000 downwards.
GCGTGGGGCCCTCTGCAGTCCAGGCCACCGCCCATTGGGCGCCCTCGCCGATTGCAAAGGTCTCATCGCCTGCGCCGACATAGCCCTCGCCGAGCCAGGGATCGACCACCAAGGGCTCGGATTCAACCAGTTCCAACAAATAATCTTTCAGGCCACCTTGATAGCGCCACGATTCAGACTTGCCGCTTTTTTCGTTGGCCAAATGGGTAATCACGCCGGGCAGCAGCACTGCGCGGGCCTTCAGACTGCGGGCCAACTCGGCAGCGGGAATCGCAGCGTCATCAAAATACTTTGCATCGGGCCAGACCCGCACCGCAGTGCCTGACCGGCCCGCCGCAGCCGCCGTGCGCTTTAAGGGCGCAACGACCTCGCCATCGGCGAAAACAATTCGATACTCGCCACCATCACGCCATACCGTGACTTCTAAACGCTGGGATAAGGCATTGGTCACCGAGACGCCGACGCCATGCAGGCCACCACTAAATGCGTAGGCGCCGCCTGCGGTTTTATCGAACTTTCCACCTGCATGCAGCCGCGTAAACACAATCTCAACCACCGAGACGTTCTCATCGGGATGCTTGCCCACCGGAATGCCACGGCCATCATCGGCCACGCTGACGCTGCCATCCGAATGCAGCGTGACATGAATATTTTTTGCGTGGCCAGCAAGCGCTTCATCGGCGCTGTTGTCAATGACTTCTTGAAGAATATGCAATGCATTTTCAGTGCGGGTGTACATGCCCGGCCGCTGTCGCACCGGCTCAAGTCCCCTTAGCACACGAATCGATGATTCGTTGTAATTATTTTTTCGTTGCTCTGTCATTACGGAGAAAAATTTTTTTGCGTGTCAAATCACGAACTCATGCTGACCGTTGAAGCGCCCACTAACCGAAAAGTTGTCCACAGTTTGTGTGGAAAACTCGGCCATAAAAACGTCACAGGATTGTCACGACAAGGTTGCCTTCGGACTGAGTAATTTTTGATCAGCTACGCCAGCTTCTTGTCGCAGACAAGAATTCCGTCGGCATCGGCATAGCACCAGTTTCCGGGCCGAACCGTGACCCCGGCCATGTCCACCGGAATATCCCGCTGGCCAGCCCCCTGCCGATCGCTGCGCCGGGGATGGGTAGCGATCGGCAGGGGGCTGGCCAGCGGGATATTCCGG
>CAYFPT010000024.1:82-7825 GCA_964345065.1 uncultured Bordetella sp. | reverse complement strand
CCAGCCATTGTCGACTGCCAGCTGGCCAAGATTGCCCCCCACCAGGGCGCAGCGGTCGCTGCCGCCCCCATCCACCACCAGCACCCTGCCCTGGCCCGGGCCCTCCAAGAGCTGGCGGAGCTGGCGGTTGTCCTCAAAACACTTCAGGGTCACCACCGGCCCGCAGATGGCGGTCTCGCCGCCGTAATTTTGAAAGACCGGCGGCAAAACCCGCAGGCTGCCTGCCGCCAAGAGGTCCTCGTGGGCATCACATAAATCAGCTGTGGGTGGGCACTCTAGCCGCGCTGCCTGCGGCCCTTTGGATCGAGAAGGTGTGGTTTTCATGTTGTTCATCGCGGTCGTAAGACTACCAGTGCAGCCCGGGCATGCAAAAATTTGGCCATGCTGACTGTTTTGTCCATCTTTATGGCCGCGCTCATTCTTGCCTATGTGCTGGAGCCAATTGTTGAGCGGCTCTGCGCGATCGGACTGAACCGCCGGCTGGCCGCACTCGCCGCCGTGCTCATCGGAATTGGCGCATTGGCAGGCCTTGGCCTACTGCTGATCAATATTTTGCAGCGGGATATCCCGATGATTCGCGCACAGGCGCCCGCCTGGATCCAGAGCAGCCAGCTTTGGCTGGCGCCGATGCTCGAGCGTTTTGAGATCAGCCTGAATTGGGAGCAGATCAAGGCGGCCTTAGTCGATCGGGTCACGCGCCAGTTTTCAGACAATGCCGAAGTCATGATCACCCGCGTGCTGGATACAGTGCTGGCCTCGGTGCAGAGTTTCATCGCGGTGGTGGCCGGACTGGTTTTAATATTTTTTGTGGTGTTTTATCTGCTGCTGGAGTGGTCGAGTCTTTTTACTCGGGCCAGCGAATTTCTGCCGCCGCGGCATCGGACCACCGCCGCCGCGCTGGCCAGGCAATGCGATCAGCTCCTGTCGCAATATCTGCGCGGCCAGCTCAGCGTGATGCTGGTGCTGTCGGCGTACTACGCCATCGCGCTGTCCTTATCCGGCATGGCCGGGGCGGTGGGCATCGGCATTCTGACGGGCCTTGCGATCTTTATTCCTTACATCGGATTTGGCGTCGGCCTGGCACTGGCCTTGATTTCGGGACTGCTGCAGTTTGGGCCCGGCTCTGAATTGCTGATCATCGGACTGATCTATGCGGCCGGACAGCTCCTGGAGAGCTTTGTGCTTACCCCAACGCTGGTGGGCCAGAAAATCGGCCTGCATCCCGTGGCCGTGGTCTTTGCATTGATGTTTTTTGGCAGCCTATTCGGGTTTTTTGGCGTGCTGCTGGCGCTTCCCGCCGCCGCCATCACACTGGTGGGCCTGCGCTTTATGCGCCAACAAATCGAAGACAGCCGCTGGTTTAGCGGTCAGTGAGGCGCCTTCGGCGGCGCCGAGTGTGACAGCAGTCGGTCAATCCATGCGATGCAGACTGCTGAAACAATGAAGGTCACATGAATGATGGTCTGCCACAGCATGGCCTTATCGGTCATCGCATCGGCGGAGATAAAGGTCTTCAGCAAGTGAATCGACGAGATGCCAATAATGGCCGTGGCCAGTTTCACTTTCAGGATATTGGCATTGACATGGGAGAGCCACTCCGGCTGATCGGGATGGCCCTCAAGGTCAAGCCGCGAGACAAAGGTCTCATAGCCGCCAATGATCACCATAATCAGCAGATTGGAAATCATCACAACATCAATCAGCGAGAGCACCATCAGCATGACCACGGTCTCTTTGCTGACGGCCTGCACGCCCATGGTCTGGGCAGTCTGGGTTAAGGCATTTGAATCCCAGAGCACCGGCACCAGATGCATGAGCTCTTGAATAAAGAGCACCACATAAACGCCTTGGGCCACGATCAATCCCAGATACAAGGGCAGCTGCAGCCAGCGGCTCGCGAAGATGAGTGCCGGCATGGGCCTGAGGCGGCGGGCGGCGGACAGGGCTTCTGAATGTGTCGAGTCGTTTTGCATGGATCCAGTTTAGCCTATGCGATGCGGGTCCATTGGCCACCCGCCCGTGCCACCGCCTGCTCATCAAACTCAAACCCAAGGCCAGCCGACTGCCGCAACACCACACGGCCCGCGCGCAGTTCAAGCTGGTGATTAATCAGACGGCGGAAGTTTAAGACCTGATCATCGGTAAAAAACTCCACAAATCGGGCATTGGTGGTGGCCGCCACCAGCGGCGCATGCAAATCATGAAACCAGTGGGGGCTGACCGTGACACCGCGACAGTCCGCATAGGCGGCGATTTTTCTCCACTCGGATATGCCGCCACAGACTGCGGCATCGGCCTGCAGAATCTCTGCGCCACCGGAATCAACGAGTTCACGAAAGCGCCAACGTCCCACCTCGATCTCGCCGGTGGCCACGGTAATCGATGTTCGTGCAGCAAGCCGCGCATGCAAATCGATCGCATCCGGCGAAAACGGCTCTTCAATCCAATACGGGTCATAGGCCTCGAAGCGGCGCATATACTCCATGGCGGTGGGCAGGTCAGCCCAGGCATTGTTGGCATCTAACATCAGCAGCACATCGGGGCCTATGGCATCCCGTGCGGCAGCAATCCGTGCTTCTTCTTCCGAGGGCGAAAGTCGGCCGGTCTTCATCTTGACCGCGCGAAAGCCCTGGGCCACGTAGCCGGCCAGCTCTTTGCCCAGATCAGCAGGAGACTTACCCTCCAGGTAATAGCCGCCGCTGGCATACGCCGGCACGCTCTCGCGCTCATTGCTGCCCAGATAGTCATGCAGCGCAAGGCCCGCAGCCCGTGCATTCAAATCCCAGAGGGCCGTATCCAAAATGGAGACACCGCGCATCACGGTGCCGGCCCTGCCCTGCAGCAATGCCTCTTGATAGAGCAGCTGCCAGAGGCCTTCGGTGCGCAGGCTCTCTTGGCCAATTAATAGTGGCCCGAGCAGCAGCTCGACGGCGGACTTTAAAATGCCGCCGGCGCGGCTGCCGACATAACAAAATCCGATGCCCTCATGGCCATCGCGGCTGCGGACCTTCACCAGGCCGTAGTGCCGCGACGACACCGTGCGGGTTGAAAACGAGGTCACCCGATCCAGCGGCACCTCACAAACCGCGACTGACACGGACTCAATAACGGGCATGGCGAACTCCTGATGAATTCCAACGAAGGGCCACAGCGTACCTCAGGCCCGATCAGGATGCCTTAGGGCCGAACCAGATCGCTTCTGCGATATTCCAGGCTGTAGATAAACCGCTCTTCGGGATGATGGGTAACTGAAATTTCGAAGAGCTCGTCGTTGCGATCGTAGTAGCGCCGAATCACCACCAGGCAAGGCGTATCACGGCTGACCTGCATGGATTTGGTTAGCCGCGCGGGCAGCGCCGTCGCAAAGAGGTCTACCGTTGCACGCTCAATTCTGACGCCATAGCGGCGCTCGATCTGCTCGAAGATCATCGCATGGCTGTGGTCGGGCTCCTGCACAACGCCGGCAAACTTCGGATGGATATAGATATCGCTATACGACACCACCTGCTCGGTATCGCGTTCTCGCCGCGCGCCACCAATGTGATACCACTGCGACCCCACGGCAACACCCAGCAGCTTCGCGGTCTCTGCATCGCAGAAAATTGTTTCCTCAACCTCATTGGTGCGGTAGGTATCGCCGGAATAACGCAGCAGCTGCGAGGGGGCGGCCACCGTCTGCACAAAACGGACTGCGCGATCACGCGAGATCACCCGCGTGGGCGCGCCCTGACGACGCAGAATCAGGCCCTGGGCCTCCAGCGTGGCCAGCGCATGCCGCAACGTATGTCGACTGACATCGTAGTGTTTGCAGAACGAACTCTCCGAGGGCAGCGCGCCTCCGACGCCCCACTCCCCCGCCCGAATCCGATCTGCCAGCGCATTGGCCACGAACTCATGTAACGTGACCCCGCTGGCTAACAACTCTTCTTTGCGCTCATTTGTCATCGTTTTTGCAAAGACTCCCCGAAAGCCGCCTGCAGGCCCGAAAGCCCATACCGCGGGCGATGATACTCCAGCTAAGGGTCAGGAAAACCTAGGAAAACTCCATAGACGCCGGCCATGTTCTGCAGATCCTGCGGCGTGTCTAGGTCAGAGAAATAGGCGGGATCCTCGGTCGAAAATTCGTAGCGCTTTGCGCTCCCCGCACCGATAAACTCCCGCAGCCGAAATCCGGGCTGGCCCAAGACCGATTGCGGGATCACTGAGGCCGCCAGCACGATGGGGTGGCCTGGCGTGCCCGCCCTATTTCGGGGCAAAACAATATCCGCATCCTGATCATGGGCTTGTGCCCAGAGCGTCTCGTAATGCCGGGCCGTGATCAGTGGCAGATCGACCAGACTGACAAATACCGGAGCGGGCAGCGGCTGTGGCAGCGCCAACGCCGCCTTCAATCCGCTGGCCACAGAGAACTGCGGATCGTCGGTTAATTCATCCGACGAAATCCTGACCAGGGTGACCTCGAGCTCAGAAAGCGCTGCTGCATGTCGCGACAGCGCATCGGATACCGCATCGGCCTGGGCGCCGATGACCACCACCGCACGCCGGATGCCCGCATCGGCCATCGTCCTGAGCTGCCGGACTGCCAGCGGCTGGCCATCGATTTGCAATAGGCCCTTGCAGCAGCCGCCCAGCCGGCTTCCCCGGCCTGCGGTAAGTAAAAGGCCAGTTGCCGCCGAAGGAATAAGGGGCGTCATTTCATCTGCGAATTCTTCGCAAAGGCCACATCCAAATCTCGCGGCAGTGGCACTGCGTTTTTAACTGCGAGCACCTCCGCCATCACGCTCACGGCAATCTCGGCAGGTGTCTTGCTGCCGATATAAATCCCAATCGGCCCGCGCAGCCGCGCAAGGCCCGCCTCGGTCTGGCCGAAGTGCTCGATCATGCGGCGATGGCGCTCGGCGTTGTTGGACCGCGAGCCGATTGCGCCCACATAAAACGCATCGCTTTGCAGGGCCTCCAAGAGCGCAATGTCATCGAGCTTGGGGTCATGGGTCAATGCCAACACACAGCATCGCCGATCGGGTTTAAATGCCCGGACCGCATCATCCGGCCAGTCCGACACGATCGAGACCCCCGGCACGGACCAAGAGCCAGAATACTCAGTGCGCGGATCGCAGACCGTGACTTGAAATCCATTAAACAGCGCCATGCTGGCGAGATATTCGGCCATCTGTCCGGCGCCGATCAAAAGCATCCGATACTCCGGACCATAAGTATTTTTTAGTGTCGTACTGTCGATGCTTAATTCATCAATCTGACCCACCGACTCCAGATGGACCTCTCCGGAGGCCAGGTCCGTAATCCGCTGAACCAACCCGCCCGACTCTAAGCGCTGCACCAGCGCTGTCAGTGACGCCGCACTCGGATTAAATTCCAGTAAAAGCTCGAGCGTGCCCCCGCAGGGCAATCCGAAGCGGTGGGCCTCATCGGCGGTAATGCCATAACGCAGCAGCTGCGGTGGCCCATCGTGCAGCGCATCGGAACTGCCCGCTTTGGCCGCCTGTGTGTAGCGAAAAATCAAATCATCTTCAATGCAGCCGCCCGAGACCGAGCCCACCACGGCGCCGGTCTCGCACAAACCCATGATCGAGCCCAAGGGCCGAGGCGATGAGCCCCAGGTCCGCACGACAGTCGCCAGCAAGGCCCGCCGGCCTTGGCTGCGCCAGTCACGCAGATGCCGCAAGACAATGACATCAAGATTTTCCATGCGCTTAGTCCTTACGCATCACTATGCATCATTCGGATCGCATCAGCACCGCAAGCTCTTTGGCAAGCGACTCGACATGCGAAAGATTGTGAATGGCCACCGCGCGATCGGCATAACGGTGCAAGACCGTTGCGCCTGCGGCCAGCGGCTGATAGCCCTCATAGCGCAGTAAAGGATTCAGCCAAACGAGCCGCCGGCTCTGACGTGAAAGCCAGCCAAGTTCTTCGTCTAGCAGATTGCTGGCGCCGGTATCGAGACCATCGCTAATCAGTAACACCAGACTGCGCCGGCCCACCACGGCCGACCGATATTGATGTCGCAGCTGCGACAGCGACTCCCCGAGCCGTGTGCCCGCGGCGAAATCCGGAATTAGGGTATTGGCCAGATCCAGCATTCGGTCGGTGTCGCGCTCACGAAAGGCCCGTGTCAGATCCGTAAGCGTTACGCCAAAAGAAAATACCGATCGGCGCAGACCACGTGTGGACTGATGCAAAAATGCAAGCAGCAGCCGTGCATAGCGCTCCATTGATCCTGAGATATCGACCAGCACCAGTAACGGCAACGGCTGCTGACGATGCCGCAAAAACGATGGCGCGGGCGCCTCGCCTGCATAGCGGCTTGTTTCGCGGACAAGCCGCGACCAATCAGGATGCTGGCCATGGGCTGCCGACCGCATCCGGCGGGAGCGATGGGTCGGCAGTTCAAGCGGCACCTCGCGCACCAGCCGCTCCATCAGTAAAAATTCACTGGCGCTCAGCGACTGAAAATCTGCGTGCCGCAGCCGCGCAACATCACTGGCACTCATGGCCGCATCCAGATGAATCTCATCCTCGCGGGCGGCCTGCATCGGTGTCGACGCACGCGGGGGCGTCAGTGCCTCGGCAGCCCGAGGACCCCGCTTGGGCGGATTGGCCTGGGCCTTTGAAGACGGCAGCAGCTGGGCCATCAACTGCTTGGCGATCTCGGGATTGCGAAAAAACGCATCAAAGAGTTCTTCAAAGACCTGCCGGTCTTCCTGGCGAGACACCAGCACCGACTCCAGGCCCGCATACAGGTCAGGCCGCCGGGAGACGCCCACCAATGCAGCGGCCTGCTGTGCCAGTCCGATGCGCGCGCTGTCAATCGGCAGGCCCGCGCGACGCAGGGCACGCGAAAATCCAACAATGTTCTCGGCAAGCTTTCCCGCCCGGGCATCACCGAGCAGCATCACTCGGCCTTCAATAATTCTTCGGTAACAGTCTGCAAGGCGGCAACATCTTCTCGCTGCTTAAAGAGAATGCCTGCCGTCTGCTCGATGACCTCGGGGTCCAGCTGCAAGGTGTCCAACGCCACCAGGGCCTTGGCCCACTCGACACTTTCTGCAATGCCGGGCGTACGCTGAAACGCGTTGGCAAACGGCTGCTGCCGGAGTCGGCTCACAAAATCGGCCACCTGAACGCTGAGTGCCTCACTGGCCGTGGGGACTTTAGAGCGAACAATCTCCAACTCGCGATCCCGCTGCGGGTAATCCACCCACTGATAAAGGCAGCGCCGTTTGACGGCATCGTTAAGGTCACGGGTTCGATTGCTGGTCAGGATGGTGAGCGGTGTGGAGCGCGCACGAATCGCCCCAAGCTCAGGGATGCTGACCTGATACTCGCCAAGATACTCCAGCAAAAAAGCCTCAAACGGCTCATCCGCGCGGTCCACTTCATCAATCAGTAAGACTGCGCCCGGATCCGGGGCCTCAAGGGCCTGCAGCAGCGGCCGGCGAATCAGATAGCGATCCTGATAGACCTCTTTCTCGATCTCATCTGCCTTGGCCTGATGCTCACGTACCCGCATGTGAATCAGCTGGGCGGAGAAGTTCCACTCATAGAGCGCCTCCCGCTGCTCCATGCCGTCATAGCACTGCAGCCGCACCAAGATGCGGCCCAGCGCGACGGCCAGTGACTTTGCCAGTTCGGTCTTGCCTACGCCCGGCGCGCCTTCCAGCAACAAAGGCCGGCCCAGCCGCATCGACAAAAACACGGCCGTCGCAAGACGCCGGTCTGGGT
>CAYFPT010000024.1:0-72 GCA_964345065.1 uncultured Bordetella sp. | reverse complement strand
TGCCAGTTCGGTCTTGCCCACGCCCGGCGCGCCTTCCAGCAACAAAGGCCGGCCCAGCCGCATCGACAAAAA
>CAYFPT010000023.1:0-18080 GCA_964345065.1 uncultured Bordetella sp. | reverse complement strand
CCACGCCCGGCGCGCCTTCCAGCAACAAAGGCCGGCCCAGCCGCATCGACAAAAATACGGCCGTCGCAAGACGCCGGTCTGGGTAATAGCCGACTGCCTGCAGCAGGCCAATGAGCCCGTCAACGGACCCAAGGGCCTTCTCCAGCTGCTGCACGCTGACCTAGGCGTTTCCGAGGGCCTGCTGAACGGCCCGCTTGGTCTGCACTCTCACGAGCTGCGCACGATACTCCGCCGAGGCATGCAGATCTGAGGTGAGATCGGCAGCACTGACTGCAACACCATCAACTGCGGCGGCAGAGAAGTCTTTGGCGAGCGCAGCCTCGAGCCCCGCATGACGAAAAACGCCATTACCGCCGCCGGTTACTGCGACCCGCACGCCGGCATCGGTCCGGGCAACAAACACGCCAAGCAAGGCATAGCGTGATGCGGGCTGCTTGAACTTGGCGTAGCCGCTGGCCTTCGGAATTGGAAAACGAATTGCCACAATCAACTCACCCGGCTCAAGCGCCGTGGAGAACATGCCCTTAAAAAAACTATCCGCAGCGATCTCTCGGCGATTGGTTTTGATGGTGGCCCCCAGTCCCAATACCCCGCTGGGGTAGCAGGCAGCGGGATCATTATTTGCAACTGACCCGCCCATCGTGCCCATGGCCCGCACCTGGCGATCCCCGATTCCACTTGCCAGTCGTGCCAGGCCGGGAATGGTGGACTGCACCTCTTTGTTGTTGGCGACATCCTGATGGCGCGTCATTGCACCAATCACCATGGCATTGCCGTCTTTGCAAATGCCCTGCAGATCGGCAATCGCCGCGAGATCCACCAGCGACTCAGGGCTGGTGAGGCGTTGCTTCATCGAGGCCAATAAGGTCTGGCCGCCCGCCAGCAGCTGGCCGCCCTTCGCTGCCTTGGCAACTGCATCCTGAACCGAGGATGCACGATCAAATGAAAATCCATACATAGTGAATCTCCTTTTAGGCTTTTGCCGTTTGAATGGCCTGCCATACGCGATGTGGGGTCGCAGGCATATCGAGCTCTTTAACGCCAAGCGGTGCGAGTGCATCCAGAATCGCATTGATCACTGCGGGCGGAGAGCCAATCGCACCGGCCTCGCCGCATCCTTTGGTGCCCAATGGATTGGTGGTACACGGGGTGCAGACATGGCCGATATTGAACATCGGCACATCGTCGGCCCGCGGCATTGTGTAATCCATAAAGGAGCCTGAGAGCAGCTGGCCCGACTCGGGGTCATAGACACAGTTTTCCATCAGGGCCTGGCCAATACCCTGGACCAAGCCGCCGTGGACCTGGCCCTCGACAATCATCGGATTAATGATGGTGCCGAAATCATCCACTGCCGTGAAGCGATCAATACGGACCTCGCCCGACTCGGGATTGACTTCAATCTCACAGATATAGGTGCCGGCAGGAAAGGTGAAGTTGGTGGGGTCATAAAACGCAGTCTCATTGAGCCCCGGCTCCAATTTGTCCAGCGGATAGTTATGCGGCACATAGGCGGTCAGCGCGATCTGAGCAAACGGAATTTTCTTATCGGTGCCCTTGACCGCAAACTCACCGTTGGAAAACTCGATGTCGGTGTCACTGGCTTCCATCAGATGGGCAGCGATCTTTTTAGCCTTGGCCTCGATTTTATCGAGGGCCCGCATGATGGCTGCACCCCCCACCGAAATCGAGCGGGATCCATAGGTGCCCATCCCAAAGGGCACACGGCCTGTATCGCCATGCACGATGTCAACGTTTTCCACCGGAATGCCCAGACGGGCTGCCACCACCTGCGCGAACGTGGTCTCGTGGCCTTGGCCATGGCTGTGTGAGCCGGTAAAGACCGTCACACTTCCTGTGGGATGTACGCGGACCTCGCCGCACTCGAATAAGCCGGCACGGGCACCGAGTGCGCCAGCGATGTTGGAAGGCGCAATGCCACAGGCCTCGATGTAGCTTGAATAGCCAATGCCACGGCGCAATCCCTTTTTCTCTGAGGCGGCCTTGCGGGCTGCATAGCCCGCGACATCGGCAAGTGTTTTGGCCTTCTCGAGACACTGGTGATAGTCCCCGGTGTCGTACTGCAGGGCCACCGGTGTCTGATACGGAAACTGGGTGATGAAATTGCGCTTGCGAATTTCATCTTGACCCAGACCAAGATCCCAGGCGGCACGGGTCACCAGGCGCTCCAGCAAATAGGTGGCCTCGGGCCGGCCAGCGCCGCGATAGGCATCCACCGGAGCGGTACTTGTAAACCAGGCATCGACCTCAACATAAATCTGCGGCGTCGCGTATTGGCCCGCCAACAGCGTTGCATACAGGATGGTCGGAATCGCGGTCGAGAAGGTCGACAAGTAGGCGCCCAGATTGGCATCGGTGTGGACCCGCAGGGCAAGGAACTTGCCCTCTTTATCCATCGCCATCTCGGCATGCGAGACATGGTCGCGGCCATGGGCATCACTTAAGAAAGACTCGTTGCGGTCGGCTGTCCATTTCACCGTACGGTTGATCTTCTTGGCCGCCCAGGTTACGCAGACATCTTCGGCATACAAATAAATTTTCGAGCCAAAGCCGCCGCCGACATCTGGCGCAATCACCCGGACCTTATGCTCGGGCAGGCCCATGACAAAGGCGGTCATCAGCAGCCGCTCGACATGCGGATTCTGATTGGCGACATACAGCGTGTACTCATCCGAGGCCCGATTAAATGAGCCAATGGCCGCCCGCGGCTCCATGGCGTTGGGAATGAGTCGGTTATTGGTGATATCAATCTTGGTGACATGGGCCGCCTTTGCAAAGGCGGCATCCACGGCCGCCTTATCGCCGATGGCCCATTTGTAGCAGTGGTTATCCGGCGCGATGTCATGCAGCACCGGCGCGCCTGATTTTTTCGCATCCAGCACGCCCACGACGGCGGGCAGCACTTCGTAATCGATCTCCACCCGCTCTGCGGCATTACGGGCCTGCTCGAGCGTTTCCGCAATCACCATCACCACATGGTCGCCCACGTAACGGACCTTGCCCTGGGCCAGGATGGGGTGCGGCGGCTCTTTCATGGGCTGGCCGTCGGTGCTGGTAATCAGCCAGCCACAGGGCAGGCCATTGATTTTGTCGTTGGCCACATCCTGGCCATCAAAGACAGCGATCACGCCCGGCGCGGATGCGGCTGCTTTTTTATTGATGGATTTGATCTTGGCGTGGGCATGCGGGGAGCGCACGAAGACCGTGTAGGTCATGTTGGCAAGCTGAACATCGTCGGTGTATTGGCCTGCGCCCGTCAGAAACCGAATGTCTTCTTTGCGAAGGACTGACTCACCAATATGCGGAAGATTTGCGAAATCGGAAGAACCCATTGTCTTTTCTCCTTAAGCCTTCATGGCGGCAGCGCCCTGCTGAATGGCGCGCACGATGTTGTGGTACCCAGTGCAACGGCAGAGATTGCCCTCGATGTTCTCTCGGATTTGCTGCTCAGAGGCATTGGGGTGCTTGCCGCACAGATCAACAGCATTCATCACCATGCCCGGCGTGCAAAAGCCGCACTGAAGCCCATGGCACTCCTTAAAGGCCTGCTGCATGGGATGGAGGCTGCCATCGGCGGCGGCAAGGCCTTCGATGGTCGTGATGGTTTTACCCTGCGCCTGGGCCAGCAAGATATTGCAGGATTTCACTGCGCTGCCGTCCATCATCACCGTGCAGGCACCGCACTGGGCGGTATCGCAGCCCACGTGGGTGCCGGTGAGCCGGAGATTTTCGCGAATCGCGTGAACCAAGAGTGTGTTGTCGGGGGCTTCGATCGTGACGGACTTGCCGTTCACCGTGAGCGTTGTCTTCATGCCGGGGGTCTCCTCTTTGGGGACTGGCATCATAGGCACAGGCCCGTGGGCTTGCCAATCGGAATCACCCTGACATCGGGATTTGATGCGCCGCAAAATTGACCGCCTAAAGGCGGGATGGAATTGTTCCGTATGCCCGGTATCCGATAAAGTAAGTCTCGAGCCGCCATGTACTTCGAATCCATCCTGATTTCGCCCACCGAGCGACGCTTCGCGGTCTTTAATGAACGTGGGCAGATGGTCTTTTACACCTCCAGCGTGCTGGCAGCCCGCATGTTCATGGCGGGCAAAAACACCAATATGTGGAGCGGCGCTGGCGAGTCAAAGGCCGCCTGAGCAGCCTTTCGTTGCGGCCTTTGGGTGTGCCCTTTGCGGCGGCGCGCCCTCGGCACAGGCCCCTCGGGGCCGCTTACTGGCCCTGGACCTGCGGCAGCTGTGACTTCAGGTCGCGGGCATAGGCCGCGCACGAGGTGCGCACCGTGTACCAATCGGAGTTTTGCACCAGGCGGCGGGCCGTCTCGCAGGCCTGCAGCGTGTCGTAAGGCACGCCAAAATGATGAATCAGCTGATTATTTGAGCTGAGATTAATAAAGACCACCAGTAAAAACTTCATCGCTGACTCCTGTTTTTCCAGATCTGCCCCATGCCGCCCTCTCGGACGCCCCCTCAAAGCCCAACAACGCTGGAGTTCCAGGAGCGAGACCGCTTCGATATGGACTACGGCACAAACACCACCACCCCTTTAGCCAAGTCAGGATTTCCTGGGCTGCCCAATCTGGCCCACGGCAAGCCCTATATGGCCTCCTGGACCAGCGAAATTCAGCAATCCTTTGGGCTGCTGCGCTCAAGCCTTGGCCCGCGAATGCCCTTATACAGCTTTGTCGATATCGGCTGCGGCAAGGGCAAAGTGCCGATTGTCTGGCGGCTATCCTGCGCGGCCGCGGGAATCGAACAGCGCATCATCGGGCTGGATTATGTGGCCTCTTTCATTGACATCGCCCGGCAGAACCACCGCAAGGTGTTTGGCCATGAGGGTGAGTTTATCGCTGCGGATGCGACCGACTTTCACTATGGGTCACTGGGTAATGGATTGATCGCCTATTTGTATAACCCATTTGATGACGTAATTTTGGACCAAGTCTTACGCCAGCTCCGCCGCATTCCCTGTGTCGTGATCTACAACATCCCCACCCACGCGGACTGTCTGCCGCGACACGGATTTGAACTCATCCATCAGCGCCGCGGCGTTAACCAGAATCAAGAGACCAAGATTTTTTCAAATCACCGCAGGCCGGCGTCTGCGACATCAGCGCCGCGTTTTTAACGACACCGGCTTCACACTGCACACGCCTTACATTCCCCGGACTGCGATCACGCCCATGCCCGCGACAATCAGAAACAGGGTCATGCCCCCGATCGCATTGGTGGAGATCCGCGCGGCAAGGCTCTGACCATCGCCAGCGGCCCGGCTTTTGCGTGCAAAGGCATTAAAGCCCATGATCACCACCAGCAGGAAGAAGATGATGCCCAGCACCACCGGCACATTATCATTGGGGCCGTCTGATGCAAGACTGATCATCACAAAGGCAACGATGACCGACAAGAGCGCAAAGGCCATCGGGACGAGCTTGGTAAAGAGGCTGCTTTTTTTCATGGTGGCTCCTTGAGGGAGGGGAGACGGGGAGCCCCAAATCTACCCTGATGTACGGCCCGGAATCAAGGAAAATCCTCTGGCGGGCCGCTACAGAATTTACTTTTTTCAATCCACTGACCGAAACCATGAAGACACTGTCCACCGAAGAACGTGATCAAGCGCTATCCCGACTGCCCGACTGGGAATTTCAAAACGATCGTGGCGGCCTGATACGTCGCGATTTTCGCTTTTCTGATTTTCCCTCCGCCTTTGCATTCATGACCGAGATGGCGATTTACGCCGAATCGGTCGGCCACCACCCAGAGTGGTTCAATGTCTATAACCGGGTCACCGTCACGCTGACCACCCATGACGCAGGCGGCCTGACTCAAAAAGATATTGACTGGGCGCTTCAGGCGGATCAACGGGCCCGATGAACCTTGCACAGCTGCTGAACCGATGGGGCCGTCTTAAGCCCGATCAGCCCGCCCTATTTTTCGGGCCATCCGTCTGGGCCACATTTGGCCAGTGGGCCGGGCGGGCGGCATCCCTTGCGCAGGCGTTTCGCGGTTTGGGCTTAATTCCAGGTGATCGGGTGCTGCTCTTTGCGCAGAATCATCCGCGCTATCTTGAGGTGCTGATCGGCTGCTGGTGGGCAGGCCTGGTGGCGATCCCGGTCAATGCCCGACTGCATCCAAAAGAAGTTCAATGGATCATCGATAACGCCAAGCCGCGCGTCGGTTTTTTTCATCAGACCGGCGATAGCGCCAGCTTCAGCGGCCTGGAAAAGTGTTTTGAATTCGAGTCGGGTGCGCTTGATGCCGTATTGGCTCCGGCTTTAGCAAACAGTGCGATTGCCCATGAAGTTGCGCTCCACGAGTCCGCTGCCGATGACACCGTCTGGCTTTTTTACACCAGCGGCACAACGGGAAGGCCCAAGGGTGTGCAGATCACGGCGCGCAATCTGATGACCATGGGCCTGTGTTATTTCACTGATGTGGATTCCGTCACGCCCCATGACCTCATGGTCTATGCCGCCCCGATGTCGCACGGCGCGGGCCTCTATTGCATCCCCCATCTGATGGCCGGCGCACGCCATGTGGTGCCGCAATCCGGCGGGGTCGATCCGGCCGAACTCTTTTCCTTGGGCCATACGCTGGGGCCGCTGTCGACATTCGCAGCGCCCACAATCGTTAAGCGGCTCGTGGAGCATGCGGCGCAGACCGGACTGAGTATCGATGAGTGTGCGGCCGCATTTAAAACCATTGTCTATGGTGGCGCGCCAATGTATGTCGCCGACATCGAGCGGGCGCTTCAGATCATGGGCCCACGATTTGTTCAGATTTACGGCCAAGGTGAGACCCCAATGGTGGCCACCGCCCTCTCACGGCAGCATCTCAGTCAGGTGGATCACCCGCGCTATCGTGAACGCATCGCCTCGGTGGGAGTGGCCCAGACCGCGGTGCAGATTCGCATCGCCAATGCCCAGGGCGCACCGCTGCCGGCCGGCGAAGTTGGCGAGGTTTTGGTTAAAGGCGATACCGTCATGCGCGGCTACTGGCAGGACCCCGACGCAACTCGGGCGGCCATCCGGGATTCCTGGCTTTTTACAGGCGATGTGGGCTGCCTTGATGAAGATGGGTTTCTGACACTGAAAGATCGCAGCAAAGACCTCATCATCAGCGGCGGCTCCAATATCTATCCGCGAGAGGTCGAGGAAGTCTTGATGTCAGCACCGGGCGTTGCTGAGGCCGCAGTGATCGGCGAGCCAGATCCACAATGGGGCGAGGCCGTGGTTGCGTTTATCGTTCCCGCACCCGGCCTACAGATCGATCCCGCGGCATTAGATCAGCACTGCCAAGACAACATTGCGCGCTTTAAGCGGCCCAAGCGCTACATCCTGACCACGACACTGCCAAAAAATAATTACGGAAAAGTCTTAAAGACTGCCTTGCGGGAGCAGCTGCGCCAGGCCCACTAGCCGCAGGCGCTGCCGATCGACTTTCGGGCCACTTTAGCCGGCCTGCTGCCGGGCGCGCAGCACATTGCGCTGAATCTTTCCGGTGGTGGTCATGGGCAAGGCATCAATAAACTCAATTTCCTTGGGGTACTGATACGGCGCAAGCCGCTTTCTGACAAACGCCTGCAGCTCATCGATCAGGGCCGCCGATGGGGTGTGCCCTGCCGCCACCACGACAAAAGCTTTGACGACTGCGCCGCGTTCGGGATCGGGCTTGGGAATAACTGCCGCATTGGCCACCGCCGGATGCTTCACCAGGCAGTTTTCAATCTCACCGGGCCCAACCCGATAGCCCGAGGTTTTAAACACATCATCGGTTCGGCCCTGATAAATCAAATATCCATCGGCATCCATCAGGGCCATATCCCCCGTGCGGCACCACGATTGCAGATCGTGATTGACGAATTTTGTTTCGGTCGCGCGCGGGTTATTCCAGTAGCCCAGAAAAAAAATTGGGTCGAGCACACCATGGCGATCACGCCGATGAATGGCGACCTCGCCCACCTCGCCCCGCGGCAAGACCCGGCCTTCTTCATCGATCACCTCAACCCGATGGCCGGGATACGGCCGGCCCATGCTGCCGCGCTTCGCCGGCCAGCCGACCTGCAAATCTCCAAGATGATTCATCGCACCGTTGCCGACGATGTAATTGACTTCGGTCTGGCCAAACATTTCATTGACCACCACACCAAGCCGGGATTCGCAGTAGTCATAGACCGCATCACCGACCGACTCCCCGGCACTCATGATCGCCTGCAGTCCCAACTCAAAATGGCGTTTTGGATCAGGATAGGCCTTCATCATCGCTTTTAATGCGGTCGGAAAAAGAAACGAATGGCTAACGGCATGGCCCTGCATCAACTCGAAGGCACGCTGTGGGCTAAATCGGCCCGTAAACGCCAGGATGGGCTTGCCAAAATAAAGTGTGGGCAGCAAGGCATCCATTAAGCCGCCCGTCCAGGCCCAGTCGGCGGGCGACCAAAACACTGTCGCGTTGTGCGGAAACCAATTCTGGCTCGCGACAAATCCCGGCAGATTGCCGATCAGTGCCCGATGCGGAATCAGTGCCCCCTTAGGCGGGCCCGTCGTGCCGCTGGTGTACAGGAAAAATGCCGGCGCATCGGCGTGTGTGGCAAGTGGCGAAAAACTTGCGGCACTTTTTTCAAGCAGCTGCCGATAGCCATAGTCGCCATCCTGCTCGGCCTGGCCAACACCCATCACCACCACACCCGGAACCAGGGCGCACGCTGCCAATACATTGGCCATCGCATGCTCATCGGCCATCACCACCCGCGCACCGCTGTCTCGCAAACGAAACTCCAGGGCCTCCACGCCAAAGAGCATCGACATCGGCATCGCCACGGCGGCCATCTGTGTGACTGCCATATGGGCCACTGCAGTTTCAAAACGCTGCGGCATCACGATGGCCACCCGATCACCGCGCCCTACACCCAGGCGCCTTAAAGCATTGCTCAGTCGGTTGGCCTGCGACTGAAGGGTGGCATAGCTGTAACGATCGATCTGGCCTGATTCCTGCTCGACGATGACTGCAGTCTGAGACGCGGTGCGCGACGAAGCCGCCCATCGCCCGCAGCAGGCCTGCGCCACATTGAAACGTTGGGGCACCTTCCAGAAAAAATTCTGGTGCAAAAAAGAATAGTGATCGGGAATCGGCATGGGCGACTGCAGAAGGTCTTGATCATTATGCTGGCACGCCCAAAAAACAAAAAGGCCCGCCGAGGCGGGCCTTCTCATACCGACAAGGTGCTAAGACTTAGGCAGCCTTCAGTGCGGTCGAGGCGGCCTTCAGGCTTGCCTTGGTCGCGGACTGAACATTCTGCTCAACGGCAGCAACAGCCTGCTTGGCGGCCTTCGAGGCGGTCTCGTAAGCAGCGTTAGCAGCGGTCAGGGCCGACTTCACCAGGGCAACACCGCTCTCGGAGCCTGCGGGAGCGCTCTTGGAGAACTCTTCCACTGCGGTGGTGATCTTCTCGTTGCCAGCGGAGATTTGTGCCTCAGCCATCTTGGCGTAGGTGTTCGCGGTCTCAGAGATGATGCCGTAGACAGCGTTGGCATAGCCGACTGCGCTCTCCATGGTGGGCAGCGCGAAGGAAGCCTGCACTTTCACGAAGTCTTGAATGTCTTTCACCGACACGAGTGCCTTGAGGTTGTCTGCGCTTTGGCCCATTGCGCCTTTCGCGACTTTGAGCTGAAGCTCAACAAACTTCTCAACGCCGCCGAAAGAAGCGTTGCCCAGGTCAACCATCGTCTCGACGTTGGTCTTGGCGATCTCTACAAACTGCTCGTTTACGTTTTTCATCTTGAATGCTCCAAAGTTTTGTTAAAGGGTTCACTGCGTTTAAAAACCAGTTGGGCTGCTTGGGAAACCGTGTTGATGCAGCGCACAAAACGCATTTGAACCGATCAATTGGTGCACTGCAACCCCTTATTCAGGATTTTTTGTCGCAACGCATCATGTTTTCATATTGTGGAATAAAGGGTCAGATCAGAGGCTGGATATCCCCTCTTGCGGCGAAATCGCCTCTGCCAATAGATTCGAGGCGTTGGGCCCACACCATCGCGTGGGCCCCGGCAAAGGGGGATCACCATGGCAAAAACAATTACCCAGGTCCTTGCACACCAGAACCGGCCGATCATCTCGGTCACCACCGATGCGACGGTCCGCCATGCGCTTGAGGTGATGGCCAGCCACCATATCGGTGCCCTGCCCGTGATTGACGAAGGCCGGCTTGTCGGGATCTTCTCCGAGCGGGATTACGCCCGCCAGGGTGAATTAAAGGGCCGCAGCTGCGATGACACCCATGTGCGGCAGATCATGACCGCGCCGGTGACCTCGATTAGCCCTGAGACCCAGATCGATGCCTGCATGCAAATCATGACCGATAAGCGCATCCGGCACCTGCCCGTTGTCAAAGAGGACCGTGTCATCGGCATGATCTCCATCGGAGACGTGGTCCGGGAAATGATTGAAGAACAAAAACAGCTAATCTCGCAGCTTGAGGCCTATATCCACGGCTAACCACCCCGAAATCCACACAAGTTAAAACGTTCCCGATTCATCACTCGGCTAAAATCCGCCGCATGCATCGTTTCGCCGCCCTGCTCCTGAGTCTTTTGCTGCCTTTGCAGGCGGTGGCCGGGCTTGTCAGTTCGCACCACTGCGCGGGGCATCAGGACGCAGCAACCTCCACGATCATGCATTCGGTCAATGATCTCCAGATCGATCACAGCGATCACGGCTGTCAGGGCCATGACTGCCTCAGTCCCACTGCAACTCAGTCGGTCACTGGGGGTGTGTGCCAAGACTGTGTCGGCTGCGTAAGCTGCTCGATTGCGGTTAACTCCCCTCGAATCGAACCCATTCAGTCCCCCCAAATCTCCCCGCAGGCCGATCGGTCCGAAATACGAAGCGGGGTAATACCAAGAGTCGAAACACGCCCACCGATCGCATCCTGACCTCTCGCGAGAACACGCCAGCGCGTTTGCTGGACCAACGTATTTTGGAAAGGACAGATGATGCAGATGCATTCACATGGGCATGGTGCCCATCACGCACAAGGTGGCAGCCCACCGCCAGCCCTGCCCGATGGGCCTGCCGGCTGGGCTGGCCGACATCAGGCCGTGGGCCAGGCCGGTGGCTGGCGCCAACTGCTAAGAGAGCCCATCGATCAGCGGGCCTGGGATCACCAGTTTTCACGCGAGGTTTCAAGCGAGACACTCCTGTCGCGAAGCGTTGCGCTCACGCCAGGCGTTTTCGCTGATCTTCTTGCAATCGGCCGTCAAAGCCCGTGGTGGTCGCTGGAGCCAAGCCGTCGCCGAATGCTTGGCAGTCTTGCCCAACAGCAGCATCACGCCTTTGAGGTGATCGCCAAGGCCTGGGCAGCGCAGCAGCGCTGGCTTATCGGGCTCCAAATGAGCGACTTACGCGACATTCAAACTGAGCTCGCCTCTCGAATGACGGCCGCCGGTAACTGGCCCAAAAAAGAGCAGCTGGAATGGCGCGCCAAAAAAAATAAAGCATTGGATTCGCTGGATGACTCTCGATTAGCGGGTGAACGGCTATTCTCGGAACTGCGTCTTTTACTGCAGCTCGGGCAGGCAGCGCTGGAATTTTCCCAAACAAAACTGCAGACACCGGTCCTCTGGACACTCGGAGCGAAAGAGGTTGATCCGCGGACGCTTCAAGAGCGGGCGCAGGCCGCGGTGCAAAAAACTCCCGGGCCTTCAGGGCCGCCGCTGGATCTGTGGCGCAGTTATCAGGGCACACTGCTTGCCCTTGAGCAGGCAGCGGCTGCAGGCCGATCGCTCGATCGCGAGAAAGACATCGCTGAATTGGCCGCGAATCTGCTCTCCGAGGCCCTGCTCGAACATAACGGCATGTTCATCAGCACTTTTGCGTTGCTGGATCAGCAGATCGAAAAGCTTAAAGCAGACCTGGAGGTGATCCAGGCCACTTCAACCCTTCTGCAGCAGCAAAGTGCGCTAAGACGCACCTCGGTGCAGACGCTGCTTCTTGAAGCGGATTTCGGGGTGCGATCATGAATCGCCGTCGTCAATTTATGGGCCTAACGGCAGCCATTGGCGTGGGCGGCCTGATGGTGAACCGGCATAGTCTCGCTGGGCTGCCAGAGCCCGTGTCGCAAATATCGGCCGGCACCCAGGGGCCGCTTCGGGGAGATCACGAGGCGATCTATCAGCCGGTTGTAACGCTCAACGGCTGGACCCTGCCGTACCGGCTCCGAAACGGCGCGAAGGAGTTTCACTTGGTTGCTGAGCCTGTCGTCCGAGAGATGACCCCGGGATTTCGTGCACACCTGTGGGGATATAACGGACAGTCTCCCGGGCCGACCATTGAGGTCGTCGAGGGCGATCGCGTCCGGCTTTTTGTAACCAACCGACTGCCCGAGCACACCTCGATTCATTGGCATGGTCAGCGACTGCCCAATGGGATGGACGGCGTAACCGGCCTGAATCAACCCGGCATACCGCCCGGGCAGACTTTTGTTTATGAGTTTGTTGCCCGGCGGCCCGGCACGTTCATGTACCACCCCCATGCCGATGAAATGACCCAGATGGCCATGGGCATGATGGGCTTTTGGGTAACGCATCCCAAAAAGGTAAGCCGACTGATCGAAAAGGTAGATCGGGATTTTGTTTTTTTGCTCAGCAGCTACGACATTGAACCTGGCAGCGCGACCCCCAAGATCATGACCATGTTGGATTTCAATCTCTGGGCTTGGAATAGCCGAATCTTTCCTGGAATTGACTCACTTAATGTTCGACTCAATGATCGTGTTCGGATTCGAATTGGCAATCTCACAATGACCAATCACCCGATCCATCTGCATGGCCATGAGTTTGAAATCACCGGCACCGATGGCGGCCCGACACCGCCGGGCAGTCGCTGGCCCGAGGTCACTGCCGACATCGCAGTAGGGCAAATGCGGCAAATTGAGTTCATCGCCTCAGAGGAAGGAGACTGGGCCTTTCACTGTCACAAATCCCATCACACGATGAATGCCATGGGCCATGACGTCCCGACACTCATCGGCATTGATCACCGGGGCCTGGTTGGCCGCATTCGCGGGCATATTCCTGACTACATGCCGATGGGCGAGCGCGGTATGGCTGATATGGCGGAAATGGAAATGGAACTTCCGGCCAACACTGCGCCGATGATGACTGGCCAAGGGCCATTTGGCTCGGTGGAGATGGGGGGCATGTTTTCAATGGTGAAAGTCCGCAAATCACAGCGGCCCGGCGACTACAGCGATCCGGGCGGGTATCCGCATCCAAAAGGCACGGTTGCCGGCCCGGTTGCTCAGGCTGAGGCGCCCGCTGCGGTAAGTGCGCCAAGCAGTCCTGCGAAGCAAACTTCGCCGACTGCGCAGCCCCCCGTCGAAGTTCGCATCCAAAAACCGAATGGCCATCAGCACTAGGAGCCCTGACATGAATCAGCAGACCCCTTTTAGAAAATCAAACCCCTTGGCCGAGCGGCGCATGGCAATTACTGCGCTGATCGTTCTGGCCGCAACGCCTGCTGTGGCGCTGCGGGCCCATGGGCCCCAGGCCGGCCATCACGGCCCCGGAGCAAAAACAGCGCCGGCTGAGCAAATGCCCTGGGGAATTGCCGGGTCAGCGCGTGCAGTGAATCGCACAATTGCGATCGACATGAGTGATGAGATGAAATTTTCTCCAAATCGACTGCGAATTCAACTCAACGAAACCATCCGCTTTCAAGTCCGAAATCGCGGAAAAGTGATGCATGAGATGGTGATTGGCGATACCAAGACCCTGAAGGAGCATGCAGAGTTGATGAAAAAGCATCCCAACATGGAGCACGATGAGCCCTACATGGCCCACGTCGCGCCCGGGAAGCGGGCTGATCTGATCTGGACTTTTAATCGGGCGGGTAAATTCCAGTTCGCCTGCCTGGTACCGGGCCACTTTGAAGCCGGCATGATCGGTGAAATTGAGGTCAGCGGATGAGGCCAGCGTTACGCCCGATTTGGAAAGCCCTCTGCATCCTATCGGCCCTCGTTTCGGTCGGCGCACAGGCCTCTGAAGAATGGGTCTCGGGCGTTGTTCGCCGGATTGACACCGATCAACAAAAGGTAGCGATTCAGCACGAAGAAATCAAAAGCCTGCAAATGCCGCCCATGCGGATGGTCTTTCGCGTTGGATCTCCTGAGCTTTTACAGGGCCTGTCCGTGGGAGACGCCATTGAATTCACGGTAACCGAGCAGTCGGGTGCCTACATCATTTTGAAAGCCAAAAAGAAGCCCTAACTGCTGCGACGAATCGGTTGTGCCAGAATTCCCATGCAGAATAAGGAAATCGTGGGGAATCGCGCTATCAAAACATTGCTTGCGGCCATCGCCGTTCTGGTGCCGCTCTCCGTGGCGTGGCCGGCATCAATCGGCGTTGCGGTGGCCGCCAACTTCGCCGCCCCCATGCGATCACTGGCCCAGACTTTTGAGAAGAATACCGGCCATAAAGTTATCGTCGCACTTGGTGCCACCGGCCAGCTGTATGCCCAGATTAAAAATGGCGCACCCTTTGATGTCCTGCTGGCTGCAGATGATGAAACACCAAAAAAACTCCAGGCCGAAGGACTCGCAGTCCCGGGGTCGCGCGCCACCTATGCCATCGGCCGGCTGGTGCTTTGGAGCAGACGCGATGGGCTTATTGATGCCCAAGGCGAGTTCCTGAGTGCGGGCCGCTTCGATCGGATTGCGATTGCCAACCCGAAGCTTGCGCCTTACGGCCTTGCCGCAATTGAAGTCATTGAAACGCTTGGCCTGACTCAGGCCATAAAACCAAAACTTGTTGAGGCCAGCAACATCACCCAGGCCCATCAGTTTGTCGCCTCGGGCAATGCCGAAATCGGGTTTGTGGCCCTCGCCCAAGTCGCCGAGGGCGGAAAAATCAAATCGGGGTCTGGCTGGCTCATCCCTGAGTCGCTACATTCGCCGATTCAGCAAGACTTGGTCTTGCTGAAGCGCGGCAAAGCAAATCCCGCCGCCCAACAACTCATCGAATTTTTGCGCAGCGAAAATGCAAAGGCAGTCATTCGATCTTATGGGTATTCCCTGCCATGACAATCTCCCCCGACGCCTGGCAGGCCATTGGCCTCACCCTGCAGCTGGCGACCGCCACCACAGTTGTTTTACTGCTGATTGCAACGCCGCTGGCCTGGTGGTTATCGCAGACCAAGTCATCTCTGCGGGCCCCCATTGGCGCACTGGTCACCCTTCCGCTGGTGCTGCCACCCACGGTGCTGGGCTTTTATATCTTGGTGTTACTCGGCCCCGAGGGCCTGGTGGGTGAAATCACGCAAGTCCTTGGCCTGGGGCTGCTGTCCTTCTCATTTAGTGGGCTGCTGATCGGTTCAGTCATTTTTTCTTTGCCCTTTGCGGTCCAGCCCATTCAATATGCCTTTGAGGCAATTGGCCGGCGGCCCATGGAAGTCGCCGCAACACTTCGGGCCCGGCCCGCTGATGCATTTTTCTCTGTGGCATTGCCGCTTGCCAAGCCAGGCCTTTTAACGGCCACGGTGCTCGCCTTTGCCCATACGGTGGGCGAATTCGGTGTGGTGCTGATGATTGGCGGCAATATCCCCGGCGAGACTCGGGTGGTCTCGACACAGATCTATGGCCATGTGGAGGCGATGGAATATCGTCAGGCCCACGGGCTGGCGGCTGGCATGGTGCTGTTTTCATTTGTTGTGCTGGTGGTGCTGGCGCGGCTTAAAAAACGTGCGGATCGGATCCTGCCATGAGCGAGGCGTTGGCACTCGAACTGAAATTTATTTTGCAGAGGCCCGACTTCGCGCTAGATGTTGATCTCACGCTTCCTGCCACCGGCATCACCGTCATTTTCGGACCATCGGGCTGTGGCAAAACAACGCTCTTGCGGTGCGTGGCCGGATTGGAGCGGCCCAATGGAATCTTAAAAATTGCCAATCAGTTCTGGCAGGACAGCGCCACAGGGATTTTCAGGCCCACCTGGCAGCGGGAACTGGGCTATGTATTTCAAGAGGCGAGTCTTTTTGAGCATCTCTCGGTGAGAAAAAATCTTGAGTTTGGTCTATCTCGAGCCAAGCACCCCACCGGAGAAGACACGCTGAAGGCCGCAATTGATTTACTGGGGATTGAGCATCTGCTTGGGCGTGGGCCTGAGGGCCTCTCGGGTGGTGAACGGCAGCGTGTGGCCATTGCCCGGGCGCTGGCCACAGCGCCAAAATTGTTACTCCTTGATGAGCCGTTGGCATCACTGGATATTGAGAAAAAGAAAGACATCATCCCGTGGCTTGAGCGGCTACATCGTGAACTCAGAATTCCAGCCCTCTATGTCACCCACGCGCTTGATGAGCTCGCGCGGCTCGCCGACCATGTCGTGATTCTTGAGCAAGGCCGCGTCAAGGCAAGCGGCGCCGTTGCTCAGACCCTGAGCGATGCACGCATCGCTCAGATGATGGGCGATGAAGCGGGCATCATGACCGAAGGCATCGTGGTCGATCGCAATTCAATAGATCACCTGGCCCGCATTCGTTTTGATCAAGGTGAACTCTGGGTGCGCGATGACGGCCAGCGACTTGGGCAGCCGGTCCGGATTCGTATCCTTGCCCGCGATGTCAGCCTCTCTCTTGCTGAGGATGATCAAAGCACAATTCAAAATCGTATTCGTGGTGAGATTCAGTCTATTCACGATGATCGCCACCCGGCCCAATGCCTGATCAGCGTCCGCTGCGGCCAGACCGTGCTCTTAGCCCGCGTTACCCGACGCGCACTGACGCGCCTGGAACTGGCGGTCAATCAGCCCGTCTGGTGTCAAATTAAGTCGGTTGCACTCATTGAGTAAGCCCATCTTCTCGATCAACGCGGCTTTGGCGCCAACCACAGTTCAGACTGCTCGACAGAACGTCTGTCAGCGCTAAGTGTCAGCGCTCAATTCTAGGCAGCAGCCTGCTGCGTACGACGCCACTTCTGAACAATCGCACAGAGCGCATCCAGGCCGTCCGTCAATGCCGCAGGGCCAGGCTGCAGAATCAGTGGGCTTTTAATCTCGAAAAGCATGCCATTTACAACCGCGGGAATCCCCTGCCATCCCGGCCGCTCTATCACGCGCTCAGGCCGAAATTTTTTCCCGCACCACGAGCCCACGATCACATCGGGTGCCCGCGCGATGACTGCAGCGGGGTCCGCAATGATGCGATCCTTTCCCAGACTGCATAAGGAAAGTTCGGAAAAACAATCGTCACCGCCGGCAATCCCGATGAGCTCTGACACCCAACGTATCGCCGAGATCATGGGGCGATCCCACTCTTCAAAATAAATTTTAGGCCTTGGCCCTTGGGCTGCAACGCGCTCGGCCTGGGCCAGCCGATCCATTAGCCGGCTCACCAGCCCGTCGGCTTTCTGCTGCGCCCCAACGATGCGGCCTACCATGGCAATCATCTCGAGGATTTCTTGAACACTGCGGTGATTCAGAACGTGCACGGCAACGCCGCGGCGGGCTAAATCCGCCGCGATCTCCGCCTGTAAATCCGAGAACGCAAAAACCAGGTCAGGCTTGAGATTCAGGATCTGATCAATCTTGGCCGAAGTAAAGGCACTCACCTTTGGCTTGTCGCGCCGGGCCTGGGGCGGCCGAACCGTGAAGCCAGAGATCCCCACGATCCGGTCCTGCTCCCCCAGCAGATAGAGCGTCTCGGTGGTTTCTTCGGTAAGACAGACAATGCGTTGCGGGCCGCGGGGTAAGGCGATCATGTCCGATTCATCAAGAGGCAGTGCCTCAGAAGTCTACCGGCTGCGATCACGCAGCACTTTTCCTTGTGCAGCGGCTGCTGCAGGCGCAATCCAGGCCTGCTCGACAAACCCGCCAAGGTTGTAGCGAAAAACAGGTGGCGTAGTAACTTCACGGACCCGCCGGGCCAACGCAGCCTGCTCCAGGCGCTCCGGGCGCGGCAGTCCGAACAGCACCACATTAACATTTGAGGGGGCGTAGATCGCCGCCAGGCCATCGAAGACCGCCTGATGTGTCGCGACCATATCGAAATACCGCGGATTTG
>CAYFPT010000022.1:9843-18151 GCA_964345065.1 uncultured Bordetella sp. | reverse complement strand
CCAGCTACTTTGGCCCCACCAGCGGCTACGGCCGTCTCTTTGCCAGCCTGCCGCCGGGGCCCAAACGCGTTGGCATTGTGGGGCTGGGTGCGGGTGCGCTTGCCGTGTATGCGCGGCCGGGCGACCACTGGGTGTTTTACGAAATCTCTCCGGCCGTGGTGCGGGCGGCCCGGGCTGAATTCACCTTCTTGGAAAAAATGCAGGGCAGCCATGAAGTCATTTTGGGTGATGGCCGGCTTGCACTGGAGCGCGAGCCCGCCCGACAGTTCGATGTGCTGGCCTTAGATGCATTCTCCGGCGACTCGATTCCGTCGCACCTGGTCACAAAAGAGGCGATGGAAATCTATATGAAGCACTTAAAGCCAGATGGCGTGATTGTGCTGCAGGCCACCAATCGGTTTGTTAACCTGCTGCCGGTGGCACGCAATCTTGCCGATGCCCACGGCCTGACGGCCGTGCTCATTTCCGATACGCCCCAATTTGATTCGGGCGCAGACTATTGGCTCTCCATGACGGATCAAGTCATCATGACCCGCAATCCCAGGATCCTTCAGGCCGAGCCGATCCGCTCGGCCGCACAGGTGATTGCAAAATCACCGCAGGTGCCGATGTTTACGGATGACTACATTAACCTCATCAGCATTTTGAAACGTTAGCCGGCCGCACGTGAACGGGAGTCCTGCTGAGATGACAAAGTACTGTTTTCGTCTCGTCGCAATCTGGGCCTGCGCTGCCGCGCTGCTGCTGGCCTTGCCGCCTGCGGCCCACGCCCAGCCGGCCGTCACGACGCTGACGGCGCGTTTTTTTCAGATCACGGCCGAAGTCGCCGACACGCCGGCACTGCGCACACGTGGATTGATGGGCCGGCAGTCGCTGGCCCCCAATCACGGCATGCTCTTTGTTTTCGAGCAGCCGCAGCAACAATGTTTCTGGATGCGCAATACGCCCCTGCCGCTGAGCATCGCTTTCCTGGATGACGAGGGCCGTATCTCGAGCATGGCCGACATGCAGCCACTCTCGGAGGCCACCCACTGCTCGCAAATTCCCGTGCGCTATGCACTAGAAATGGAACAGGGGTGGTTTACAAAACGGGGAATACAGCCCGGCGAAATCATCCGGGGCCTTGCGCCGGCGGCGGCCGCCGGGCGTTAGGAATAAGCAGGAGCGCCTGAAGGCGGCCCAAAGGGCCGCTAAAGACCGGCGTTTTGCTGGGCCACCATCATGTACAGCATGGGAATCGATAGCATGGTGTTAAAGCGTGAGGTCAGCATTGCCAAGCGGGCCGCCTTGGCTTTTGCATCCGCCTCGACGGTGACCATGCCCAGGGCCTTCTTTTGATTCGGCCAAATGATGAACCAAACGTTAAACGCCATGAGCAGCGCCAGCCACATGCCGATGCCGATTGCGTGGAACGGGGCCTGCAGCGTCAGTGCTGCGGCCAGGTAGCCATTCATCCACGCCAGCAGCACACCGGTCACCACTGTCGCCAGAGCCGCATGACGGAACCAGAACAGCGCCGTCGGTGCGATGACTTTGCCGACAGCAGGCTTTTGCTCATCCGGAATTTTTGGCATTGATGGAATTTGTACGAAGTTGAAGTACCACAGCAGACCGATCCACATCACGCCGGACAGTACATGCAGCCAGCGCATAAAAAATGCGCTCCATGCGTGGCCCATGGCCGGGCCCTGACCCGACACACTGCTGGCAATGAGTACCAGCAGCACAAGGACGACCACGCCAGCGATCACTGTGCGGCCGAGGGATTGAAAAATAGATGCCATGATGCCTCCTTCGAATCAGGACTGGAGCGCATTGTAACTTGGCTTTAGCGCGAGTCGGCCGAGGGATACGCTGCCTGAACCCTGACATCCAACAGGCCCTTCGCAAGTTGTACCGAGAGGGATTGATCGCGCTGCACGCGGCGCGCATCGGTCACCACCTGCGACTGCGCATCCAGCACCAAGGCATAGCCACGATTTAGGACCGCATGCGGATCCAATGCGGTCAGCTGTGACTGGCGCGCCGCAAGCTGCGCGGTGATCTGCTGCAGCCGTGCCCGCATGGCCCGAATCAGCAACGCATGACTGTGCTTAAGCCGCTCCCAACGCTGCCTGAGCCGATCCGCGGGGCTGCGCAGACGGCCAGCAGCCAAATCCAGGCGCTGCTGGGCGGCCGCCCAATGCCTGCGCATGGAGGTGGCCTGCTGCTGATTGCGCTCTGCAAGGCCCATCAAGAGCGCCTGATCGGCCTGCGCCACCCGCTGGGCGGCGGCCGTCGGGGTGGCCGCACGCAAATCTGCCACCAGATCAGCAATGGTCACATCGCTCTCATGGCCAACCCCGACGATCACGGGATGAACGCATGACGAAATGGCCATCGCAAGGGCCTCATCGTTAAAGGCCCAGAGATCTTCAAGGCTGCCGCCGCCACGCACCATCACAATCACATCGGCCTGCGCATCACGATCCGCGGCCAAGAGCTGCGCACGAAGCTCGCCGGGCGCCTCGGGTCCCTGTACTCGGCAGGGATAGAGTCGAATCCGAATGCGGGGGGCAAGCTTTGAGAGTGTGACCACCACATCACGCAGTGCGGCCGCCCCCATCGAGGTAATCAATGCCACTGTGGCAATCGCTTGGGGCATCGGCCGCTTGCGGCCATCGTCGAAAAGCCCCAGGCCAGCAAGCTTGGCCTTACGGGCAAGAAAGGCCTCGTAGAGGGCGCCCTGGCCGCTTCGTACGATAGACTCCACCCTGAGCTGAAAATCGCCCCTGGGCTCGTACAGGCCGGCCACCGCGGTGACCTCCACCTGGTCGCCCTCCTTGGGCTGCCAATCCATCGTGGCAAGACGGGCCCGCCACATGACGGCCCGGACGCTTGCCGCCGCATCCCTTAAGGAAAAATAGAGATGGCCGCTGGCCGGCCGCGAGATCTGGGCAATTTCCCCACGAACCCGGAGCAGAGGAAAGCCACGCTCCAGATAGCCCGCCACCGAGCGGTTAAGTTCTGAGACTGTGATCGCGCCAGACGGCGCCTGGCTTTGGCCGTGAAACATGCGTGAAACCCGCTAGAAATCGTTATCCGAATTGAAAGATGTCCACAGAATAAGGCCTGCAGGGCATTTTTGATGCTAAGCCACAAGTCCGCCCCGCGAGGGCCTATTTTTTAACACTAAGCCATTGATTTATATAACAATTTACTGCGAAAACCGAAACCAGCCAGACGCTTTTTTTCGGCCGATCTGCCATAGTGGCAGCTTGCTTCTCCTGTCATGATCATGTGTCCACAACCTTATCCACAGCCTGATGAGCGTCAGGGAAAACCCTTTTTCTAGTCGGCTGCAGGCCTTCTGGTTCGAGTCATCAAGCGCAGGTTCGCAATCCGAATTTGGTCTTGGAACCCGTCTGGGCCTTTTGCTGCTCGAGGGCCTTCACCACATCGGCAGACTGGTCTATTGGCTGAAAATAAGGCTCTCAAACCCACCCCAGCGCGTTCCCGGGGTGCATGTCATTGCAGTCGGAAATCTCATCATCGGTGGTGCTGGCAAAACCCCCTGCACCCTGGCCATTGCCGAGATGCTAAGGAAACAAGGCCTGAGCTGCGGCCTGATCTCGCGCGGCTATCGATCCGCGGCCGAGTATGGGCCAGCCCGGGTCATTCTTCCTGAGGCACTCACCCACACCCTGCCCGAGGAGATCGGCGATGAGGCCTGGCTTTTGGCCTGGAGAACGGGCCTGCCCATTGCGGTGGGCAAGGACCGGGCCGAGGGGCTTGAGCATCTTTTGCGGGAGGCGCCTGGACTGCAGGTGGTCATCCTGGATGACGGACTGCAGCAGCGCTGGCTTGCAGCCGATACGCGCGTGCTGATTATCGATGAGCGGGGCTTTGGCAATGGACATCTTCTGCCCTATGGGCCACTACGCGAGCCCATCGGCGATCTGATTCGTTTTGATTGGGTCTTGCACCGCGAACAAGAAATCCTGATTCGGCCCGACCACTGGATCGACATCAGTCCGCTGTCCTGTGGCCAGCTGCAGGGGCTTGAAGCCCACGACTTGGCCTCCGCCGCAACGCATTTGAAAACGCAGCGGCTCTTGGCGGTCGCCGGAGTTGCGCGGCCGGAGCGATTTTTCGATGAACTCTCGGCAATGGGCCTGGCGTTTGATGCCCTGCCGCTGGCGGACCACGATCCCGGGCTGGCCGAGCGGGTGAACCAGCGCTGGCGCGCGGGCGGCTACCATCGCGTCCTGATGACCGAAAAAGATGCGGTAAAGTTTTTTCGAAAGGATCTTGAAGTCAGTCGCCATGCATGGGCACTGCGTCAGTCGATCCGCCTCCTGCCTAACCTTGAAACGAACATGATCCATGGATTCAAAGCTTCTTGAAATTCTGGCCTGCCCGCGCTCCAAACAGCCGCTCACCTTGGGCAAGGGTGGCCACTACCTGATCTGCGAATCGGAGCGTATCGCCTACCCCATCATCGATGGCATTCCGCATTTATTGGAATCCCGTGCGATTGCCCTGCAGGACATCACGACTGCGGATCTTGCAGCGCCGGATCACAGCCCTGCTGCAGATCAGCCCAATTAATGGACTTCTGGACCGTCATTCCGGCACGGCGTGCTTCGACGCGCCTGCCGGATAAGCCGCTGGCCGATATCGGCGGCAGGCCCATGGTGGTCCGTGTGGCAGAGCGCGCACAGGCCAGTGGCGCAAGCCGTGTGATTGTCGCAACCGATGATCACGAAATTCGCGATGCCTGCGCCGCGCATGGCATTGAGGCCACACTGACGCGGGCCGATCATCAGAGCGGCACCGATCGAATCGCGGAGGTGGCACAACGTCTGCAGGCCTCACCAACACAATGCATCGTGAATGTTCAGGGCGATGAGCCCCTCATCGCACCGGCGCTCATTCGTGAGACCGCCCGAACGCTCACACTGCATCCCGCTGCTGCTGTGGCCACCGCTGCCACAGCGGTGCGGGATTCCGAGCATCTACAAAGCCCGCATATTGTGAAAGTAGTCTGCGATGCCGCAGGCCTTGCGCTTTACTTTTCTCGAGCTCCGATTCCTTATCAGCGCAATCATTGGCCCTCGCTTGCGCAGATCCATCTGTCCAGCCCCGCCGATGGCCAGCCCATCGCATTTCGACACATCGGCATCTATGCGTTTCGCGCAAATGCGCTTGCTGAATTTGTCGGCTGGCCGGTCTGTCCAATTGAGCGGGCCGAACAGCTCGAGCAGCTGCGCTGGCTATGGCATGGCCATCGCATCGCAGTCCATCTCGCCGAAGTGGCCCCGGCCCCGGGTGTCGATACGCCCGAGGATCTTCAGCGAATTCGGCAAATGTGGGCAGAGCAACATCAGCCTTAAAGCCCGATGGGGTCCCTATAATCGGACCTCGACAACAACATTATTCTGGAGACCACCATGCGCATCATCCTTCTTGGGCCCCCGGGCGCTGGCAAAGGGACACAGGCCGGCTTTATCACCAAGCGTTATGGCATCCCCCAGGTCTCCACTGGCGACATGCTGCGGGCGGCCGTCAAGGCGGGCACGCCACTGGGGTTGGCTGCAAAAAAAGTAATGGACTCCGGCGGATTGGTGGGTGATGAAATCATCATCAACCTCGTGAAAGAGCGGCTGACACAGCCCGACTGTGCATCGGGATATCTCTTTGACGGCTTTCCCCGCACGATTCCTCAGGCCCAAGCCATGAAAGATGCGGGCGTGGCCTTAGATGTGGTGCTCGAGATCACTGTTCCGGATGAGGACATCATTGATCGTATGAGCGGCAGGCGGGTCCATGTGGCAAGTGGCCGCACCTACCATGTGAAATTCAATCCACCCAAATCTGAGGGCAAGGATGATGTCACCGGTGAGCCACTGATTCAGCGCGATGATGATCAGGAATCAACCGTACGCAAGCGTCTTGAGGTGTATCACAGCCAGACCAAGCCGCTGGTGAAGTTCTATCAGGATTGGTCCGCTGCGGGAGATCAGCGGGCGCCACGGCTGGTGACCGTTGCTGGCGTCGGCAGCGTCGATGCCATCACGCAGCGTGTGCTGGATGCACTAAAGGTCTAGCCGCGCGGCTTACGCGTTTGGCGCATGATCTGAGGCATCTTCCGAGAACTCCTCAAACGGCAAATCGTTATCGCGTGCAAAGCTGATCACAAAGTCCATGGCCATGGGCTCCAGGCCTTCGAGCCGCTGATCCACGATCACACACTTCAGATTGCCAATCGTTGTCGGCACCACATAGGGCGAGTACTGCAGATGGCCCGCCAGCGGCTGCTGGCCGGGAGGCCGAAAGGCCGACATCACGCCGCAGAGTCGTTCGGCCCAGTCGCTGGGGCGAAAAACTTTGCCTGTGTGGGTAATGCCTTTGATGAGAAACTTTTTGGCGGGCACAACAACAATCCGGCAGACGCGCTTGGAAGATGTCCCTGAGCGAAACGGGTATTCTATCGGACTCATTTTGTGACACTGCGCTAACGCACCGGCTGGACCATCACCATGAATGCCTTGATGAACACCTATAACCGACAGCCCGTGGGCTTTACCCATGGCCAGGGCGTGTGGATGTGGGATGCCCAGGGCCGTCGCTATCTTGATGGCCTCTCAGGCATTGCGGTCAACACCTTGGGCCATAACCATCCGCGGCTTGTCGCAGGCCTGCGCGATCAAGTCGGTCGACTCATTCACACTTCAAACCTCTACGAGGTGCCGCTGCAGTCAGCGCTGGCCGAGGCATTGATTCGCCTGTCGGGCATGACGAACGTATTTTTTTGCAACTCGGGCCTCGAGGCCAATGAGACCGCGTTAAAGCTGGCCCGCAAGCACGGCCACCGGCTCGGCTTTGCCGCGCCGAAGACGATTGTCTTTGAGCGGGCCTTTCATGGACGCTCTCTAGCAACGCTCTCGGCCACCGGCAATGAAAAAGTACAAAAAGACTTTGAGCCGCTGGTGGAAGGTTTCGTTCGTGTTCCCTTAAATGACATTGCCGCGATCGAACAGGCCGGCCTGGCCCACCCGGAAATCAGTGCCGTGTTCCTGGAGACCATTCAGGGCGAAGGCGGCATTCGGCCCTCACAAATCGAATTTCTTCAATCCTTGCGTCAGTTGTGCACACAGAAAAAATGGCTGCTCATGCTCGATGAGGTCCAGTGTGGAATCGGGCGAACCGGCAAGTGGTTCGCCCACCAGTGGGCGGGTGTCATCCCCGATGTCATGCCACTGGCCAAGGGCCTCGGCTCGGGCGTGCCCATCGGCGCTGTCGTTGCCCATGGGCCTGCCGCCGAGGTCTTCGAGCCGGGCAACCACGGCACGACCTTCGGCGGAAACCCGCTGGCGATGCGGGCGGGATTAGAAACCATCGCTGCCGTTGAGTCCGAAGGCCTGCTGGAAAATGCTGCGGCCCGGGGCCAGCAGATGCTGGGCGGATTTCGGGCCTCGCTTGCTGACTGCCACGGCATTCGGGAGATTCGCGGCCAGGGCCTGATGATCGGCATCGAGTTGGATCGGCCCTGCACTGAACTGGTGGGCCAGGCGCGTGAGGCTGGCCTGCTGATCAATGTCACTGCGGACAGTGTGATTCGGCTGCTGCCAGCATTGATTCTCAATTCGGCCGAAGCCCAGCAGATTGTCGGAATTCTGGTGCCGATCATTCGGCAGTTTCTCGGAGCGCGATCCGCATGAATAAGCTGCGCCACTTTCTGCAATTCAATGATCTCTCGCGCGACGACATCGACTACCTGTTTGCGCGCACGCGCATCATCAAAGACCGCTTCAAACGCTACGTGCGGCATATGCCATTGCTGGACCGGACTCTGGTGATGATCTTCGAGAAGGCCTCAACCCGCACCCGACTCTCCTTTGAGGCCGGCATGCATCAGCTGGGGGGTGCGGCAATTTATCTCAACACCCGCGACACCCAGCTTGGCCGCGGAGAACCGGTCGAAGATGCCGCCCAGGTGATCTCCCGGATGTGCGATCTGGTGATGATCCGCACCTTTGAGCAGACCATCGTGGAGCGCTTTGCGGCGAACTCTCGCGTGCCGGTCATCAACGGCCTGACCAACGAATACCATCCCTGCCAAATCCTGGCGGATATCTTCACCTTCATCGAGCATCGCGGCTCGATTCGCGGCAAGACGGTGGCCTGGATCGGCGACTCAAACAATGTCTGCAATACCTGGCTGCAGGCGGCCGAGGTCTTGGACTTTCAGGTCCGGGTCTCCACCCCACCGGGCTACGAGGTGGAACCGGAGCGGGCTGGCCTGCACTCGCAAGGCCACTTCGAG
>CAYFPT010000022.1:5126-9833 GCA_964345065.1 uncultured Bordetella sp. | reverse complement strand
GCCGAAAACGAGGCCCGGGCCAAGGCCTTTGCTGACTGGATGGTCGATGAGGACATGATGCGGCAGGCCGACCCCAAGGCACTGTTCATGCATTGCCTGCCGGCCCATCGGGGCGAGGAGGTCGCTGCCGGCGTGATTGACGGGCCGCAGAGCGTGGTCTGGGATGAAGCCGAGAATCGGCTCCACGCCCAGAAGGCCCTGATGGAATTTCTCTTGCTCGGCCGGCTGAAGGACTAATCCCTTAGACTTTGCGACTCAGCAACTGGCGAGGGCGCGCGCTCCGCCTGCCGACCCACTCCTGATCTTGAACTGGCATGAAGAAAACCGCTTCCTCTAAACCCAAAATTAAAAAAGTAGTGCTGGCCTACTCGGGCGGGCTGGATACCTCGGTCATCTTGAAATGGCTGCAGGATGAATACGGCTGCGAAGTGATCACCTTCACCGCCGATATTGGCCAAGGCGAAGAGCTTGAGCCTGCGCGCAAAAAAGCCCAGCAATTCGGCATCAAAAAAATCTATATCCAGGATCTTCGTGAAGAGTTCGTGCGTGACTTCGTGTTCCCGATGTTTCGCGCCAATACCGTCTACGAAGGTGAATACCTGCTGGGCACCTCGATTGCGCGGCCCTTAATTGCCAAGCAGCTCATTGAGATCGCCAAGAAAGAAAAGGCCGATGCGATTTCTCATGGCGCCACCGGCAAAGGCAATGATCAGGTCCGGTTCGAGCTGGGCGCCTACGCGCTGATGCCCAATATCAAGATCATCGCGCCCTGGCGTGAATGGGACCTGCTGTCGCGGGATAAGCTGCTGGCTTATGCCGATCGTCATGGCATCCCGGTCGATTACAAAAAACGCAAAGGCGAGGCGCCGTTTTCGATGGATGCCAATCTGCTGCACATCTCGTATGAAGGCGGCGTGCTCGAGGACCCGGACCGCGAGCCCCCCGCGCAAGGCATGTGGCGCCTGACGGTGCCGCTGGAGAAAGCGCCCAATAAGCCCGAGGTGATCGCGCTGGATTTCGAGTGCGGCGATCTGGTGGCAATCAATGGCAAAAAGATGAAAGCCCATGCGCTGCTGGCCACCCTGAACACCATGGGCGGCCGCCATGGCATTGGCCGGCTGGATCTGGTGGAGAACCGTTATGTCGGCATGAAGAGCCGCGGCTGCTACGAAACGCCAGGCGGCACGATTCTGCTGCGGGCCCACCGGGCCATCGAATCGCTGACCCTGGATCGCGAAGTCGCCCACCTGAAAGATGATCTGATGCCGCGCTATGCCAGCCTGGTCTACAACGGCTACTGGTGGTCACCCGAGCGCATCGCGCTGCAGACCTTGATTGATCACACCCAGGCCCAGGTCCACGGCCGGGTTCGGCTCAAGCTCTATAAAGGCACCGTAACCGTGATTGGACGCCAATCCAAGCATTCGCTTTTTGATGCACGGATCTCAACTTTTGATGATGACGGTGGCGCCTACAATCAGGCCGATGCCGGCGGCTTCATTAAGCTCAATGCCCTGCGCATGCGAATCGCTGCAACCAAGAGGAAGTGATATGCCATCGTTTGACGCCACCCTCGAGGCCAATATGACCGAGCTGCGCAACGCAGTGGACCAGGCCTCCAAAGAAATCGCGACCCGCTTTGACTTTAAGGGCACGAGCGCCAAAGTCGAACAGAAGGATCGCGAGCTGACGGTTTATGCCGATAGCGAATTTCAAATCGGACAGGTCCGCGATGTGCTGATCGGAAAATGCGCCAAACGCGGTGTGGATGTGCGCTTTCTTGATGTAGGCAGCCCCGAGAAAATCGGTGGCGACAAAATTAAGCAGCTCATCAAGGTCCGCCACGGCATTGCCGGCGATGACGCCAAAAAAATTGTCCGCATCATCAAAGACAGCAAGATGAAGGTCCAGGCGGCAATTCAGGGGGATGCGGTTCGCATCACCGGCGCAAAACGGGATGACCTTCAGGCCGCCATTGCGCTGCTCAAAAAAGAGATCACCGAGTTGCCGCTCACCTTCGGCAACTTTCGCGACTAGCCGACGATTCTGGCCCAGGCCGAATGGTTGTGGATGGACTCGAAGTTTTCGGCCTCCACGGTATAGCCCTGGACGCCCGGCAGGCTGCGGACCGAGACGGCAACATCGCGCACAAGGTCTTCAACAAACTTGGGGTTGTCATAAGCCCGCTCAGTGACATATTTCTCGTCCGGCCGCTTCAGTAAGCCCCAGAGCTCACACGAGGCCTGGGCCTCGATGGCACGCACCAGATCCTCAACGCATAGCGCTGCGGATGCGGCCAACGTAACCTTCACGGTCACCTCGGAGCGCTGATTATGGGCGCCATACTCCGAGATCTCTTTAGAGCAGGGGCAGAGGCTTTTCACGGGCACCTTTACCTCACAGCTGAGTTGCTGCGCGAGGCCCGAAGATGTCCGCATCTGTTCGATGGTCCACTGGCAGCGGTAGTCCATCAGACTTTGCACGCCGCTAACAGGTGCGGCCTTCATGATGAAAAACGGCATGGCGACTTCGATGCAGCCCGTCTCAGCCGATAGACGGCCCAGCATATCGGCCAAGGTCGTGCGTAACGATGCGGCCGAGAGTGCGATGCCCTGCTGATTGAGCGACTCAAGCAATTCCACAAAACGCGACATGTGGGTGCCCTTTTGCTCGGCCGGCAGGCCCACGCTTAAGCTGAAATCTCCCACTGAGGGCTGGCTGCTGCCATCTTGCAGTTTGAGCAGCACCGGATAGCGCACGCCACGGACACCCACCTGATCAATCGGCAACTCACGATGATCGCGCGTGCCCTGAATGTCCGGCATCAGCCCACGCTGGGCGACAGATTGAATATCAGGAAAGTTCATAGTGGCTGCTTTCTAATTAAGAGACGGCCTTCAGCGGAAGCGGGAGCGACATTTTGCCGCGAATAAAGGCCTCAATCCCCTTCGCATCAAGGCCCTCAAGGGCCAAGAGTTTCTGATGATCGCCCTGATCGATAAACCGATCCGGTAGCCCCAAGTGGACAATTGGCACCATGGGGATGCGATCTCCAAGCGCAACGAGGGCCTCCGCACAGGCCGAGCCGGCCCCGCCGGAGACCACGTGTTCCTCGACAGTCACAATCATGTCGTGACTGTTGGCGATGCTCTCAATCATCGCCATATCCAGCGGCTTGATAAAGCGCATATTGACCACGGTGGTATCGAGCGCCTCTGCTGCCGCCAGGGCGGGAGTGACCATCGAGCCGAAGGCCAGGATGGCAATTCGTGAGCCCGCCACGGGCTTTCGAATATCGCGAAGGCATTCCGCCTTGCCGACTTCCAGCGCATCAAAGCAGCCCGATGCGTCGACACCGGATCCTGCCCCACGCGGATAACGGACTGCGCTCGGGCCATCAATTGCCAGGCCCGTATTCAGCATCTGACGGCACTCACGCTCATCCTTGGGCGCCATGACCACCATATTGGGCACGCAGCGCAAATAGGCGTAATCAAATACGCCGGCATGGGTGGCGCCATCTGCACCGACCAAGCCTGCCCGGTCAATGGCAAACAGCACCGGCAGATTCTGTAGGGCAACGTCGTGAATCAGCTGGTCATAGCCCCGCTGCAGAAAAGTTGAATAGATCGCCAACACCGGACGCTGGCCTTCGCAGGCAATGCCAGCGGCAAACGTCACTGCATGCTGCTCGGCGATTCCGACGTCGAAATAACGCTCTGGAAAACGCTGCGCGAATTCCTGCATGCCCGAGCCCTCGCACATGGCGGGCGTCACGGCCATGAGCCGCGGATCGCGCTCTGCAAGATCGCACAGCCAACGGCCAAAGACCTGGGAATAGGTGGGCTTGGCCACCGCTGCGCCCGGCCTGATGCCCACCTGAGGATCAAACTTTCCTGGGCCGTGATACAGAATCGGGTCGGCCTCGGCCTGCTGATAGCCCTGGCCCTTGCGGGTAATCACGTGTAAGAAATGGGCCCCTTTGAGCTCCCGCAGGTTGTGCAGCGTCGGCACCAAAGCATCAAGATCATGGCCATCAATCGGGCCCACATAATTAAAGCCGAGCTCTTCAAACAAGGTGCTCGGCATGATCATGCCCTTGGCATGGCCCTCAAAGCGTTTTGCAAACTCCCGCACCGGCGGAATGGCGCCCAAGACCTGCTTACTGAACTCGCGGGCCGAACGATAAAAACGGCCAGACAATAGCCGTGTCAGGTAATTCGATAGGGCGCCGACCGGCCGCGAGATCGACATGTCGTTGTCATTGAGAATCACCAGCAGATCGAGCTCGGTGTCGATGCCGCCGTTATTTAATGCTTCAAAGGCCATGCCGCCGGAGAGTGCGCCATCCCCGATCACCGCGATATGACGGCGCCGCTGGGGCCCGATGTGCTCCCCTTTGACTTTGGTGGCCACGGCCATGCCAAGGGCTGCAGAGATCGACGTCGATGAGTGGGCAGTGCCAAAGGCATCGAACTCACTTTCCGCACGCTTCGGAAAGCCCGATAGGCCATTCAGTTGACGCAGCGTTGGCATCTGCTCACGCCGGCCAGTGAGAATTTTGTGGGGATAGCTCTGATGGCCGACATCCCAGATGAGTCGGTCATAGGGCAGCTGAAAGACATGATGAAGCGCAATCGTCAGTTCGACTGTGCCGAGATTGGACGACAGATGGCCGCCGGTTGCCGAGACTGAATCCAGCAGAAA
>CAYFPT010000022.1:0-5116 GCA_964345065.1 uncultured Bordetella sp. | reverse complement strand
CTCATCGGCAAGCTGATGCAGCTGTCGCCGACTCAGCGCTCGAACATCGGCCGGCGCATTGACGGATTCCAGCAGTCGGCCCACTGACCCCGTATTCACTGTTTCTCGCAAAACCGCTTCTCCCTCTACATCCTGGTTTTAATGGGTACGCCCAAGCAGGGCCTGGGCCACCTCACGCAGCCGATCTGCCCGCGGCCCGAACGCGGCCAATTCAGCAATCGCACTTTGGTGCAGCCCTCTAGCGTAGTCCTGTGCGCCCGCTAAGCCAAGCAAGGCCACAAATGTGGGCTTACCTGCTGCAGCATCCTTGCCGGGCGTCTTGCCAAGCGTTTGCGCATCGGCCGAGACATCCAAGACATCATCGGCGACCTGAAATCCAAGACCCACCTGGGCCGCGAAACGGCCCAGGGCCCCGCGTTCCTGCTCAGAAATCGATCCGCAGAGGGCGCCCATCTCGACTGCGGCAGAAATCAGCGCGCCGGTCTTCAGCGCATGCATCGCTTGCAGGGCATCCTGCGACATCTCCTGGCCAATCGCCTCGATATCGACCGCCTGGCCACCGGCCATGCCCTCTAAGCGCGTGGCCCGGGCCATCACCCGCACCAGATCGATGGCCTGCTCAGCCGACACGGAGAGTGTCGTTAATAACTCAAATCCCAGTGTCTGCAATGCATCGCCCACCAAAAGCGCCTGGGCCTGGCCAAACTTCACATGCACGGTTGGCTGTCCGCGCCGCAGGGCGTCGTCATCCATGCAGGGCATATCGTCATGGACCAAGGAAAACGCGTGAATGCACTCAATGGCCGCACCCACCTGAATGCAATCCTGCCGGCTTGCTGAGGCCGCCTCTCCTGCCGCAACGGCGAGGAGTGCGCGAATACGTTTGCCGCCTCCCAACACGCCATAGGCCATGGCCTCATGCAGCCGCTGATCACCCCGCATGCGAATGGCTGGGGCCCGCCGCTCTAGGGCCTGGCGCAGTGCTGCCTCAACGTCTTGTCGGGCTGCAAGCGCCCATTGCGAAAATTCCAAGGAGCTTATTCCTTGATTTGTGAGATCAACGCGGAACGGTCAGCGCTGCGCTCCTGGCCAGCCTCAATAACTTCAATTTCGGTCTGAACATGATTCAGAATCGCCTGGGCATGCCGCATCAGGGACGCCCCGCGCTGATAAGCCGATAAGGCCTCACCAATGGGCACGTCGCCCTGCTCTAAACGCCGCGTGACCTGCTCCAGTTCGGCCATCGCCTGCTCGAAACTCAGGGCCGCAATATCGGCCGGAAGCGGGCCAGGGCTGGCCGTGGCCGCCGCCTGTGGCGGGCCGCCTTCCACCCCGGCCGAAGCCCCCGCAGCAGATACCGCCTTGGCCGTGTGCTTTTTTTCCATAAGCCCATTTTAATTGAAACGAATCAAGAACTTAGCCTCTTCGGCGGGGGTATACTCGCCCTTCTTTTTTGGCCAGTGTTTTTTGGGGGGGTCCTCGATGTCGGATGTCGGAAACCTTTCTCGGCTCGCCCCTAGCGCGGCGCAGTTGCCGGTTCGTTCGTATTTTGAGACTGCGGTCTTACAGCAGGAACTCGCCAGCCTGTTTCGCCTGGGCGCTGGCTACGTCGGCCATGAGGCCATGGTGCCGGAAATCGGCCATTACGCCACACTGGCCCACGAGGACCATGGCCGGGTGCTGGTGCGCAATGCCCAAGGAATTGAGTTGCTCTCGAACATCTGCCGTCATCGGCAGGCCGTCATGCTGGAGGGCCAGGGCCAGGCCGATTCGATTGTCTGCCCGCTGCATCGCTGGACCTACGGCCTCAATGGTGCATTGATTGGCGCGCCCCACTTCCCCGAGGATCCCTGCCGACACTTAAAGTCGACTGCCCTATCGCGCTGGAACGGACTACTTTTTGAGGGGCCTGCCGAAATTGTTCGGGACCTGCACACCACGCCATTTATGGAGCAGCTTGATTTTTCAGGCTACGTGCTCAATCGCATCGAAGCGCATGCCTGCGACTACAACTGGAAGAGTTTTATCGAGGTCTATCTGGATGACTACCATGTGGTGCCGTTTCATCCGGGCCTGGGCCATTTCGTTGACTGCACCAAGCTCCACTGGCACTACGGCGAACATTTTTCGGTGCAGGCAGTTGGCATCACCGATCTCAAGCAGCCGTCAACACCGGTCTATCAGCGCTGGCATGAGCAGGTCTTGCGCATGCACCCCGAGGGCCTGCCGCCCTACGGCGCGATCTGGATGACGATTTATCCCAACACCATGGTGGAGTGGTACCCCAAGGTGCTGGTGGTCAGCACCCTGCATCCCCGGGGGCCGCAATCCACCAACAATGTGATTGAGTTTTACTATCCCGAGGAAATCGCGCTTTTTGAGCCTGATTTTGTCGAGGCCCACCAGGCGGCCTATCGCGAGACCATGATCGAAGATGATGAGATTGCAAAGCGTATGGACCGTGGGCGCAATGCCTTGATGATTCGCGGTGATAACGAAGTGGGCCCTTATCAGTCACCGATGGAAGATGGCATGCTGCACTTTCACGAATATCTTCGTCGGCAGGTCCACTATTAATCCGATTGTTTCCGTTAAAGAGTTGGTCGGGCTTCGCGAGCCCGTCTTGCTTGTGGACTGCCGGCACGACCTGATGAATCCCGATGCCGGCGCACAGGCCTACCGCGAGGGACATCTTCCGGGCGCGGCATTTCTGAGCATTGATCACGATCTCGCGGCAGCAAAAAACGGCGCCAACGGCCGGCATCCGCTTCCTTCGCCGGAAGCATTCGCCGCCTGCCTGGCATCGCTCGGCGCCAATGAGAACACCTTGATCATTGCCTACGATGCCTCCGGCGGCATGTTCGCCTCCCGGCTATGGTGGATGTGCCGATGGATCGGCCATCTGAAATGCGGGGTGCTCGATGGCGGTATTCAGCAGTGGATCGCCAATGACGGCCCACTCTCTACCGAGGCCTTTAGCGCGAAATCAAAGGGCCGAATTTCAGTGCGTCCCTCGCTTGCGCCGCTGTGGACAATTGAGCATGTCCAGGCCTGGGTCGACGCGGGCGCAATGCGCGATATCGCCACACTGCTGGATGCGCGGGCACCCGAGCGCTTTCGCGGTGAGACTGAGCCGCTGGATCCGATCGCCGGCCACATCCCGGGCGCAACCAACCGTGCCTTTGCCGAAAATCTCGACCGCAACGGCTGCTTTAAATCGGCCCAGCAATTGCGCGATGAATTTCTAAACCTAATTGGCGAGCAGGATCCGATGGATGTTGTCCACATGTGCGGATCGGGCGTGACAGGCTGCCACAATATTCTGGCGATGGAAATCGCGGGCCTTGCCGGCAGCGCGCTGTATGCGGGCTCCTGGAGCGAATGGTGTAGCGACCCCGCCCGGCCTGTTGCACTCGGCGACTAGGGCGCACGGTTTTACGGCGTCTTAGTCATGATGATGCCGGGCACTCCCAAAACCAAGCACAAGCTGCAGCATCAGGACTTCGCGAATCGGGCGCGGAAATACATCTGCAACATCGGGGCCCGAGGCCTGCTGACGGCTATATTGAAGCCGCAGGGTCCGGCCTTGATCGGGCCGATACGCAATCATCAGCGCCTGTTCGCGTAGTCGCGCCGCGCCAAATTCAAGTGTGGCGGCGGTCGCAGGATTTCCATCATCGTCATGCAGGCCGGGCTCATGCACACGCAGCCAGTCCGCCTTCGCCCCCATCTCCCAGCTGGGCCGAAACTTCCAGACGGCTGCCAGTGCCGAGGCGGCGTGCGTCAACGGGCCTGCATCCGGATGGATTCGGCGGGCGCTTGCGTATTCCCAGGTCAGCTTGAGCTCTTGATCCTCGGGGCGGCCTTGCGGTGCCCAACGCAGCGTCAGATCACTGATCCAGAGCTGTCGGCCGCTGAACCGGGCGCCATGCCCATGGGAGTGCGTGTCAGGCGATGTTGCATGGTCATAGGGTGCGGCCTGACGCCGATTATTGAGTACCGATAAACCCAACATCAGGCTTCGGGTTTGATCCAAATCGGTGCCTGCCTTGATGGAAAGCGTGCTGGCCCCCACCGCGGGCGCGGCCTGGGATTCTTCAATCAGCTGCCGGCCTGAAAATGCCTCTGCGCCAATGCGCAGATAAAACGGTGTGGGCGCTACCCAATTGACCCGCAGTCCATCATCAAACCACTGATTGCCCAAAAAACCGCGATACAAAAGCGGCCGCTCAGAAAAATCATCCTCGTGAGGATGCTGCGCATTGATCGCACCAACCTGAGCGGCGAATCGGCCCAGCCCCAGACTCAGCCCGCGATCGTGAAGTTCGTGGGTCAGCAGCAAACGCTCGGCATGCGTCAGCAGCCGCCCGTCGGCCGTGTGGCTGGAGACAATCGCCTCGAAATGGAGGCCCCGACCCAGTGGCCCTGCAATCATGACGTCGCCATGGCCCAGCTGTAAATTCCGATCCCGATAGCCCAGCGCCATCGCCTTTCCGCTGTATGCGGTATCCAGCACAAGGCCAAACTCCCAATGGCCATGATCATCGCCGGCAAAAGCACGCAGAGATATCAGTGTGGTGAAGATCAACGCCAACGCCGCTTTAAGGCCGAAACGAGAGCTCGTTGTAGCCGCGAGGCGGGATGGGTCAAGGCGCAGGCGGGCCATATTCCGTAGCGGTCTCGTGGGAGCTGCGATTTTGAGTATCGTGAATCTGAAGAAGTCTATATTTTT
The DNA here is from genome assembly GCA_964345065.1 of uncultured Bordetella sp. Taxonomy (GTDB): domain Bacteria; phylum Pseudomonadota; class Gammaproteobacteria; order Burkholderiales; family Burkholderiaceae_A; genus Lacustribacter. The sequence goes on along the minus strand of CAYFPT010000022.1, from coordinate 384 downwards.
GCAAATTCTTTTGCAAATGCGTTTGCAATTGCAAAGAAAGCCTGGGCGGCCTAAACTCCCCCCATGGTCCGCACGACGAAGCAACGCGCTGCAATTGCCGAGGCCCTGCGCCGCGCGGGCCGGCCGCTATTGCCGCCGGAAATCCTCGCGGAGGCCCAGCAAGCAGTGCCCAATCTGAATCTGGCCACCATCTATCGCAATCTCAATCTGCTGATTCAGGAGCAACTCGTTGCCGCTGTTTACCTGCCTGGGCAGCCCACCCGATTTGAGATTGCCGGCCACCACCATCACCACTTTCACTGCCGAGCATGCGACAAGGTCTTTGACATTCATGCCTGCTCAAGCACCATCTCTCAGCTCGCCCCGAAAGGCTTTGCGGTGGAT
>CAYFPT010000021.1:0-18378 GCA_964345065.1 uncultured Bordetella sp. | reverse complement strand
GAATACCGGCCTGTCACGCCGGGGGTCGCGGGTTCGAGCCCCGTCCACTCCGCCATCTTTCCCGGCCCCGGGTTTGCCGGGCCCCTGTTGTTGATTACTGTTGAGTTCCCGCTATGTTTGAGTCGGTCCGTCGGCACCAGAAAATTTTTCTTGGTCTGATTCTTGTTCTGATCATTCCGTCATTCGTTGTGGTCGGCGCCTGGGACCTCATCGCGCCCGGCTCGGATGCGGGCACTGTTGCCACCGTGGGCCGACAGAAGATTCAGAAGTTCGAGTGGGAGCGATCCCATCAGCAGCGACTTGAGCAGATTCGTGCGCAGTTGGGCGGCCGAATCGATCCGAACCTACTCGATACGCAGGCCTCACGGCTGTCCACGCTTGAAGATCTGGTGACCCAGCAGGTGCTGCTTCACGCTGCGGAGTCTTTACGGGTCCGCATTTCTGATGAACAGATGCGAAGAACCATCGCCGGCATTCCAGCAGTCCAGAAAGATGGCCGGTTTGATATGGGCCTGTATCAACAGGCGCTCAAGGCCCAGGGCCTGACTGCCGAGGGTTTCGAGCAGCGCGTGCGTGCTGACCTTGCCCTGGAATTGGTGCCCGCTGCCATTGGCCGCTCAACGATGGTGCCGCGGTCGGTGGCCCGCCGTCTGACCCAGTCTGGCCTGGAGACCCGTGTGGTCCGCGTGAAAAAGTTTCCCATTGCGGATGCCCTCGCGGGCATTCAGGTCTCAGATGCGGACATTCAGGCCTTCTATCAGGCCAATGCCAAAAACTTTCAGACCCCAGAGGAAGTGGATATCGCCTTGGTGGGGTTTGCAAAGCCTGCCTCAGCGGATCAGGTCGAGCAATTCTCAAATCTGGTCTACGAGCAGTCCGATAGCCTTGAGCCTGCAGCACGGAAATTTAATCTGCCGATTCAGACGGTGAAGTCTGTTCGCCGTCAGGGTCCTGATGAAGCGAGGCCCGCTGAGCTCCAGCGCATCGTCGGCAACCCAAAAATGTTGCAGGCCCTCTTTTCAGCAGATGTGTTGGTCAATAAACGGAATACCGAAGCGGTCGAGATCGCACCCGGTGTTTTGGCCAGTGCGCGGGTCATTGCCCATCGGCCGGCTGCCCCAATTCCTTTGGATCGTGTCCGCGCGCAGATCGAGCGTCAGCTGAAAGAGCAAAAGGCAGCAGAGCGTGTCACGGGCTTAGCCCAGACGGCAGCAAAAGAGTTCACCCCCGGCACTGCGACACCGGGCCTGGCTGCGGCCAAGACACTGAGCCGCGCCGACAGTCAAAAGCCTGCGGGCGCAGCCGATATTCCCGCAGAGGTGATTGCGGCAGTCTTTGGTGCCGATGTGAAGTCTCTGCCGGCTGCGATGAGCGTGCCGGCATCCCCGAAAACTGCTGCGGCCTGGCTCGTTGTCATTGAGTCCGCCCAGGTGCCGGCCGTCGATAGCCCGGCGGTGAAAGACGCGGTTGCCCGTGAATTGCAGCGGCTCGAGATGGCCTCGACCCAGGATGCGCTGGAGCGCTGGATTAGCTTTCATCGCCAGGCCGTTGGCGTGAAGACCTTTCCCGAAAAACTCGCCAAGACCGATAGCCGCTAGCGAAAATCGGCAGGCCTAAGCGGCTGCGGTCTGCAGCGCCTGATGCATGGGATGGCCAGCGCGTTTTTTGGCCTGGGCGTAGCCCGAATAATTCTTGCGCATCGATCGATGATAAGTCGGATCATAGTGGTGGGTGAGCAGCGAGGTCACAAGCTCGGCCCAGCTGCGGCGGCGAATGCTGTCCTGCCACTGCAAGAGTCGATCAAGTCCCACCAATGGGGCAAGCCGCTCTAGCTGCGCCATGAGCACATCGGGCTGATCAAAGAAATGGGCGTAGTCCTCTAACAGATATGCGACCCGATCTTCTAGACTGGGACACAGCTCGATACATTCCGAGGCCCGCATTTGTGAGATCAGGGCGGCAGGCACCTGCAGGGCGCCAATTTTTTTACTTTCGGATTCAACGAGTACTGATTCATTTGGATTGAATTGCCGCAGCTGATCCCAGATCGCAGTCTCAAAGGCCTTCTGTGTGGGCTGGGCACCGGTTGGCTCGGAGCCAAGCAGAGAGCCACGATGATGGGCCAAGGCCTCAAGATCCAGGACCTGGCGGCCATCGCGCTGCGCCTGACGCAAAAATAGGCTCTTTCCCGATCCTGTCACGCCACAAATGATCTGATAGCGCAGACGCTGCGTTTGAATTGTCAGATCTTCGACGACATAACGTCGAAACGCGGTGTAGCCACCGGTTAAGAGGGCTGGCTTCCAGCCGATGCGTTCCAGCACCGTGGCCATCGCCTGACTGCGATTGCCCCCACGCCAACAGTAGATCAGCGGCCGCCACTGCCGTGGCTTATCCAGCAGGGCGGTCTCCAGGGCGGCGGCGATATTGCGCGCTACCCGTGCAGCCCCCAGTTTTTTCGCTGCAAAGGAAGACGCTGCATAAAGCGCTCCGATCTCGGCCCGCTCCTGATTGGAGAGCACCGGAAGATTGATGGCGCCCGGCAGGCGATCGGCCGCCCATTCGTCGGGGCTGCGCACATCAATCACCGCATCGAAACGATCAAAGTCGCGAATCGCCTCGTGAATCGTGATGTGCATTTAGCCCTGGACTCCTCGCGCTATTTTCGAAGGTCAGCTAAAACGGCACAGCCACGAATTACAGCGGGCCTGCTGCCGATCGATTCAAACCAGCGTCGCACATTCGGGTAAGCCGCGATATCGATGCCTTGCCGCTCATAAGAGGCAATCCATGGCCAGGCGGCAATATCGGCAATCGAGTATTCATCGCAGCCCAGATATTGGCGCTCCCCAAGCCGTCGGTCCATCACGCCGTAAAGCCGCTGGGCCTCTTGGGTGTAACGTTGAATTGCATAATCAATCTTCTGCGGCGCGTAGATCCGAAAATGGTGGGCCTGGCCGAGCATTGGCCCGAGGCCTCCCATCTGAAACATCAGCCACTGCAAAATATCGTAGCGGTCTGTCTCGGAGGTGCCCAGCAGTGTGTTTGTTTTTCCAGCGAGATAAATCAGGATGGCACCGGACTCAAAAAGCGAATACGGCTTTCCCTTCGGCCCTTTGCTGTCAACAATGGCAGGAATTTTGTTATTCGGGCTGATCTTTAAAAAATCGGGCGCAAACTGGGCGTTGGTCGAGATATTGATGGGTAGGGCCTTATAGCGCAGGCCGGTCTCTTCCAGCATGATCTGGACTTTCTTTCCGTTGGGCGTCGGCCAGGTGTAGAGAGTAATCATTGGGGTGGGCTCCAGGGGTGTTGAACGAGCTGCTCTTGGTGAATCACGAACACATTATCAAACTGTTCCGGGGTGCGGATCCATTCGGCCTTCAGGCCTGAGAATTCCTTGCGCAGCAGGGACTCGGTGCTGCGGCGTTCATGGCCGATCTCGACCAAGAGTAGGCCCCCAGGCGCCAGAAAGTGGGCCGCCTGACTGAGCAGCCGGCGGACTATCGCCATGCCCCGATCCTCGGCAATCAGGGCCATCGTCGGCTCGGCCTTAAACTCTTCGGGCAGCCGTGGCCCTTTGCTTGCCGGCACATAGGGCGGATTTGCGATGATCAGGTCATAGGGCCCATGGCGGCCGGCGATGAGCCCCGAGAAGACATCGGACTGCACAAGCCGAATGCGATCGGCCATTGCGTAGCGATTCACATTCGTTGCGGCAACCGCTAACGCATCGGCCGATAAATCGGCAGCATCGATCTTTGCTTGCGGATAGCGGTCTGCTGCAATAATCGCCAGGCAGCCCGATCCCGTGCACATATCCAGAATCTGCAATGGGGCCTTTGGAGGCCGTGAGAGCGGCGCCAGGCGATGGACCAGCAGCTCGGCAATAAAAGAGCGGGGGATGATGACCCGTGGATCAACCGTAAATCCATAGCCCTTGAGCCAGGCCATTCCGGTGATGTATGCAGTCGGCACGCGATCTCGAATCCTTCGATGAAGGGCCGACTCCACCTGCGCGATCTCGGCAGCTGACAGCGGCTGCGCAGAGATGCTTTCTGGACTATCAACGGGATAATTTAAGACTGCGAGCGTGAGCCATCGTGCCTCATCCCAAGCATTCAGTGTGCCTTGGCCGAACTGGATCTTGGCCTGATGCATCTGCTGCGCACCGATTGCGATCAGTTCGCCAAGCGTCATGATGGGCTTGGGCCCGTTCAGGCCGCCTGCAGCAGACTTCGAATCGCCTGGTGGTAGACCTCGGTAAGCGGCTCGAGATCTTTGACCGCAATGCGCTCATTGATCTGATGGATCGTCGCGTTGGGGGGACCAAATTCAATGACCTCACGGCAGTGCTTGGCGATGAAACGCCCATCTGAAGTCCCGCCAGTGGTCGAGAGTTCGGGCGTAATGCCGATCACCTGCTCAATGGCGTGACTGACCGTATCGCAGAGTCGGCCGGCGGCGGTCAGGTAAGGATCACCGCCAAGGGTCCATTTGAGCTCGAATTTCAATCCGTATTTGGACAGCACAGACTCCAGTCGACTGCGGAGGTCTTCTGGGGAGCTCACGCTTCCAAAGCGGAAATTAAATTGGGCCCGCAGCACACCTGGAACGACATTGCTGGCGCCGGTGCCGGCATTTAGATTCGATACCTGCCAGGTGGTGGGAGGAAAGTATTGATTGCCATCATCCCAGCGAATCGCGGCTAACTCCGCAAGCGCGGGCGCGAACTCATGAATTGGATTGATCGCGAGATGGGGATACGCCACATGGCCCTGCCGGCCGTGAATCAATAGATCCCCAGAAAGCGTGCCGCGGCGACCATTTTTGATCATGTCGCCCAGCGAGGTGACCGAGGTCGGCTCGCCCACAATGCAGTAATCGAGAAGCTCGCCGCGATGCGCCAGCTCGCGAACCACCTGGACAGTCCCATCGATGGCGGGGCCTTCCTCGTCCGACGTGATGAGATAAGCAAGCCGGCCGCTAAAGCGCGGCGCGGCGCTAATAAAGCGCTCGGAGGCCACGACAAAAGCCGCCAGTGAGGATTTCATATCCGATGCGCCCCGGCCGTAGAGCGATTCGTGATCGATGTGCGCTGAGAACGGGCCGTGCTTCCATTGGTCAAGAGGCCCGGGCGGAACGACATCGGTATGGCCGGCCAGCACCAGCGTGGGCCCAGGCTGGCCGCCTTCGCGGACCGCCCAGAGGTTGGTGACCTCACCAAAACGCAGAAACTCGGTTGAAAAGCCAAGCGGGGAGAGACGGTTTGCAATCAACTCACAGCAGCCGCTATCGCGCGGCGTGACCGAGTCCCGCTGAATTAGCTCCTGGGCGAGCGCAAGGGTGGGCGAATTCATTTTGTTGCCTTCGGAAACAGGCTGCGATAAAGCGAATCCGAAAATCCAACGGACATTTTTTCTCCGACTTCGAGCACGGGCCGTTTAACTAAAAGCGGATGGGCCAGCATGAGCTCCGAGGCAGAAAGCTGATCATTAATTTGGGCCCGCAGGCCTGGGTCAAGCTGCCGCCAGGTCATGCCACGACGATTTAAAAGCGCATCCCAAGGCAGATGGGTGAGCCAACGGTCGAGGGTGGCCGCATCGAGGCCCGTTTTTTTTAGATCAATGAATTCAATGCCACAGTCATGCTGCGTTAGCCAGGCGCGGGCAGCCCGGACCTGATCGCAGTTGATGATGCCGTAGAGCCGCACCTGCGGCTGGCCATCGGCATGCACGGCAGAGCGCATCATTTAGTCGCCACGCAGCAATTCATTAATGCCGGTCTTGGCACGGGTCTGGGCATCAACGCGTTTGACAATTACGGCACAGGCCAGCGAGTAGCGGCCATCTGCAGAGGGCAGGCTGCCCGGCACAACGACTGCGCCCGAGGGCACCCTGCCGTAGGTGACCTCGCCGGTTTCTCGGTCAAAGATCTTGGTGGACTGGCCAATAAAGACGCCCATCGAAAGGACCGCATGATCCTCAACGATCACACCCTCCACAACTTCTGAGCGTGCGCCGATAAAACAGTTATCACCGATGATGGTGGGATTGGCCTGTACGGGCTCTAAGACCCCGCCAATGCCAACGCCACCCGAGAGGTGTACGTTCTTGCCGATTTGTGCGCAGGATCCGACGGTGGCCCAGGTATCGACCATGGTGCCTTCATCCACATAAGCGCCGATGTTCACATAAGAGGGCATCAGCACCACGTTCTTGCCGATAAAGGCGCCTCGGCGGGCTGCCGCCGGCGGCACGACCCGAAAGCCTCCTGCCTTGAAGTCCGCCTCGGAATAGCGGGTGAACTTCGGGGCGACCTTGTCGTAAAAGCGCAGCCCACCACAATCCAGTGGCGCATTGTCCCGAAGCCGAAAGCTTAAAAGCACTGCCTTTTTGATCCACTGATGGGTGACCCATTCGCCGCTGATTTTTTCCGCAACCCGCAGCGTGCCGCGATCGAGTTGTGCAATCACGTCTTCGACTGCGGCCTGAAGTTCGGCAGGCGCATTGGCGGGCGAGAGAGACGACCGGTCTTCCCATGCGCCATCAATGACGGAGACGAGTTTTTGATGTTCTTGGTGAGTGGAAGTCATATTGGATTGGTTTTAGCGAGCGATCATTTCAAAAGGGATTAGCGCATCGGCAGCTGCGGCTCGAAGGCCTGCAGCTGCACCGGGGGCGGGGGCTTCCAGCCTTTGGCACGGTGTTCGGCAACCACTGTGGTGAAGATGCCGCCACGGACATACCAGCGGGCGGTAAGCCGCATGAAGCGGGGTGCGACGGCCTTCACCATGTCGGTCAGAATCTTGTTGGTCACGGCCTCATGAAAGGCCCCCTGGTCGCGGTACGACCACATGTAGAGCTTTAAAGCCTTTAGCTCTAGATTTTTCTTCTCTGCGATGTAATCGAGCGTGAAGTGTGCAAAGTCGGGCTGGCCGGTGAGCGGGCACAGGCAGGTGAACTCGGGGATCTCGATGTGGACCAGATAGTCCCGGCCCGGCTCGGGATTGGGGAAGGTCTGGAGGGCTTTACTGGGGCGGCTGGCCATGGGGTTTTAAATTCAGATAAAGAGGTAATTTGGGGGTTATATCAACGAAGTTAGATGAATTTAAGGCTATTTTTCCGTAAAAACCCGGGGTCCTGCTGGGTGATATTATAGCCGCTGGCCTGCCTCCAGCCTTATTTCATCGTGGGTTTATCGTGCGACTGTCCTATCTAAAGCTTTCCGGTTTCAAGTCCTTCGTCGACCCCACCACGCTCCACTTCCCCAGTGTTTTGGTCGGCATCGTCGGCCCGAATGGCTGCGGCAAATCCAATGTGATTGATGCAGTGCGCTGGGTGCTTGGGGAGTCGCGCGCCAGCGAGTTGCGCGGCGAGTCGATGCAGGATGTGATTTTTTCCGGCTCAGGTAGCCGCAAGGCTTCGGGCCGAGCCAGCGTCGAACTTGTCTTTGAAAACACCGAAGGCCGAATCACCGGCCCCTGGGGCCAGTATTCTGATATTGCAGTCAAGCGGATCCTGACCCGGGATGGCCAGTCCACCTACTGGATTAACAATCAGGCGGTGCGCCGGCGCGACGTCTATGACTTATTTCTCGGCACGGGCCTTGGGCCGCGGGCCTACGCCATCATTGGCCAGGGAATGATCTCGCGAGTCATTGAGTCGCGGCCCGAAGAGCTGCGCGTGTTTCTGGAAGAGGCAGCGGGCGTTTCTAAATACCGCGAACGACGAAAAGAAACTGAAGGCCGTCTGTCGGATGCCCGTGAAAATCTCGCGCGTATCGAAGACATTCGACTTGAACTTGATACACAGATCACGCGGCTTGAGCAGCAGGCAGAGATTGCACAACGCTATCGCGAACTCAGTGATCGCCGTGATGAAAAGCAACGCTGGCTATGGTGGACGCGGCGTGAAGAGTTTGTGCAGAGCCTGGAGAAACTTTCTGCGCGAAGGCGAGAGGCGGAGCTGCAAATCGATGCCCAGACGGCAGAACTGCGTGCCATTGAACGGACGCTCGAGCAGACCCGTTCGGAATATCACGCTGCCAGCGATGCGGTCCACGATGCCCAGCAGCGTTTGTATGAGGTCAACACTGAGATCACCCGAATTGAGGGCGAGCAGCGCCGTCTGCGCGAGCTGCGCGACCGCACGATCCTGGCCAAAGAGGCCGCAGGCCAGATCATCGAAGCGGAAACGGCCGCACAGCAAGAGGGCGAATCCAAGCGCATCACAGATTCCGAGGCGGCCACAATGGCCGAGCTGGCGCTGGCAGAAAAGCGGGCAGAGGCCGAGCAGCTGCGTGCAACACTTGTGCCCTTAGAGCAGGCCCTGAACTCACGCAATGAGACCCTTGCCGCCGCGCAGGCCGATGCCGCAGTGGTGCAGACCGAACTGCGGGCTCTGTCGGACCGGCAGGCCGATCTCTCCGGGCGCATCCGTCGGCTCGAAGATCGGCTGCAAGAGCAGGATCGGGAGCAGTTGGGGCTAGAGCGTGTTGACCCGAGTGCAAAGGGACTAATTTCTGGCCAGCGTCAGGAGGCCCTCGCGCAGTCGCAGGCGGCAGCATCCCAGCTTGAGTCTGCGGAGCAGTCTGTGGTGGCCGCCGAGCATCGCCGCGCGGCCGCTCAGGATGAATTACAAAAAGCCCGTGACCAGCAGGCCCATCTGCAGGCCCAGCTCGAGGCCTTGCGCGGACTACAGTCTCAGCTGGAGTCACAAGATCAGCTCGCGCCTTGGCTGAAAAAGCGCGGCCTAGATGAGCGTCCGCGTCTCTGGTCAAGTATCCGCGTGCGCGAGGGCTGGCAGACTGCAGTCGAGTCCGCCCTTGGTGATCGACTCTCTGCGGTCGCACTCGATGGCTTTGAAGGGGTCGGTGAGTTTGCATCGGATGCGCCGCCGGCGCGGCTGACACTTTTTTCAGGCGAAGCGGCATCAGGCCAGTCGATTGCTGCCGATAGCCTCGCGCAGCAGATCCAAGGCGAGGGCCCGATTGCGGCGGTTGTGCGTGAGTGGCTTGCCAGCTATCGATGCGCTGATGATTTTTCGTCAGCATTGCGTCAGGCCCGAAGCAGCAAGGACCGCTGGATCACGCGTCAGGGCCATATCGTAGAGCGTGGCCTGATTCGGTTTTATGCCGAGGAAAACGCGCAGGCAGGTTTATTGGCCCGTAGGAGCAAGATCGAGCAGCTTGAGTCGGCCACCAAAGCCCAGCAGCTGATGCTCGAAGAGGCCAGCTCAGTCATGCAGCGGGCCGAGTCCGATCTCCATGCGCGGCGCAGTGCGTTGGCAGGCCTTCGAGAACGCGCCCAGAGTGCCCAGGCCCGGGCCCACGAATTGGCGCTTGCCGAGGTCAAGCTCGACGAAAAAATTCAACGCCTTGGCACACAGGATGCTGCGCTTTTGGCTGCGATTGCGCAGTCGCGGCAGGAGCTTGCAGAGCTCGGAACACAGCTATCGCACTGTGAGCAGTCGACCGAGGAGGCCGAGAGCCGTCTGGTGACGCAGACCGCTGAATTGGATCGGCAAAAGAGCCTTCAGGAGTCACAGACCAGGGCGGTGGATCAGGCCCGTCTACAGCTGTCGCAGGCCGAGCAGTCTGTTCAGGAGGCGTTGCTTGCGCAGCGGCTTGCACAAGAACAGCGCCGCGTCTTTGAGGAGCGCATGCGCGAATCGATTGACCGGCTTGAGCAGGCCCGTCATCGGCTTGCTGAGGCGGATCGAGAGCTCGGCGAGCTGCAGCAGGCCCTGGATTCCAGCGACATACAGCCTCTACTGGAGAGCCGTGTTGCGCGTGAGGCCGAGGTGGCAGAGATTCGTGAGCGCGCCGATCAGCTGGGCCAGAAGCTGCGGGCCCTGGAGGAGCAGCGGCTGGTGATTGAGCGCAGCCTAGAGCCATTGCGGGCTGCATTGGCCCAGGCGGATGCCGATAGCGCAGGCGCGCGCGTGGGCATTGAGCAGATTGATCAGCAGCTGGCCGACCAGGGCCTGGCGGTCAGCGAAATTTCCCAGCAGCTTGCTGCCGCATTTCCCGAGGGCCGCTGGCCCAAACCATCGAGTCTGCACAGCGAGGTTCAGCGGCTCACCAAGGAAATCGAGTCCATGGGCGCTGTCAATCTCGCAGCGCTCTCCGAGCTTGAGCAGTCACGGGAACGCAAGACGTTTCTGGATTCGCAGGCCGCCGATTTGATGTCGGCAGTCGAGACCCTGGAGGACGCGATTCGCAAGATTGATCGTGAGACACGATCCCTGCTGCAGGAGACCTTTGATACCGTGAATCAGAATTTTGGCCAGCTTTTCCCGCGCCTGTTCGGTGGCGGTGAGGCCAAGATCGTCATGACCGGTGAAGAGATCTTGGACTGCGGCGTGCAGGTCATGGCCCAGCCACCCGGTAAGCGCAACACTTCAATCCATTTGCTCTCCGGTGGTGAGAAGGCCTTAACGGCCATTGCGCTGGTCTTTGCGCTGTTTCAGCTAAATCCCGCACCGTTTTGCCTTTTGGATGAGGTCGATGCGCCGCTCGATGATCCCAATACCGAACGTTTCTGCAATCTGGTGCGCCATATGTCGGCTTCAACGCAGTTTGTTTTCATTACGCACAACAAAATCGCGATGGAGATGGCCCAGCATCTGATGGGCGTTACGATGCAGGAGCAGGGTGTCTCACGCATCGTGGCGGTTGATCTGGATGCAGCGAATGCGATGGCCCAAGAGGCGGCATGACCGAATTGCAGTGGACGGTTGTGGCGGGCGCTACGATCGTGCTACTGGGAGTGTTGGTCGCCAACTTTCGGGACTGGTCCCGGGCGAAAAAGCGAATCACACAGTCGGCAGCGGCCATTGAAGAGCCGCTGCTTGTGCCGCCTGTGGAGCGGATCGGCGAAGGCATCGTGCCTTCAGAAATTTCGGAGGCAATTGCGATTCTGGAGTGGCAGCTGCCGGCCTCAGTAGCAAAGCTTCAGCAGGAGCTTCGTGGCTGGCGGCATGTCGGATCAAAGCCGCTTGCATTTGGCTGGGTGAGTCGGCCCGGTGAGGCAGCGCAGGCTCAGCCGCAATCCCAAGAAGTTTTCGCGCTTCAGGTGGGCCTATTGTTGGCCACGCGCAGCGGGCCGCTGCATGCGATGGAGTACTCCGAGTGGCAGGAAGCGCTCGGCCGAATCGCCGGTGCATTGGGCGCGCGATTGACCGTGCCCTCAATGTCCGACGTATTAGGTAAAGCACGTCAGCTGGATCAGCGTTGCGCAGAGGTCGATGCGCAGCTCACGCTCGCCGTGACCTCGGTCGAGATCCTCTCGGCTGCAAAGATTGCATCGGCTGCGAGCGCGGCCGGCCTCGAGCCCCGCGGCGAGGCCCGATTTGCCAAAGGGCCGTTACATCAGCAGCGTTTTTCCGTTTTTCCGGGTGAGTCGGGCACAAGCCTTATCCTGATGCTCGATGTGCCGCGCACCGTTGCGCCATCGGACGCCTTTCGCGAAATGATTGCCACCGCAGAAGTATTGGCCTCGGTGCTGGATGCCCAAGTCACCGACGAGGCGGGCCATCGGCTCTCCGCACAGAATTTTGAAGCCATTGCAGCCCAGGTCGCTGATCAAGAGCAGCGTCTTTTGGCCATGGGCATCACACCCGGCGCGTCGATGGCACAGCGGCTTTTTCTATAGGCAGGCATGGCCTTGGCCCGCAACGCTCAATCGACTTCCCAAGATCTTCAAGAAATTCGTCGTCGAATCCTGGCCCTACGCGCCGAGGTGCTCCGGCATCAGCAGGCTTATCACATGCTGGATGCGCCGGTGATCAGTGATGCCCAATACGATGCATTGGTGCGCGAGTTAGAGGGCCTGGAATCCGGCTACCCTGAGCTTGCGCCGGGGCCTTCGCCCGTGGATCAGGTGGGCTTTGCGCCAAAACGTGAGTTCTCCGAAGTGCGGCATCGTGTGCCAATGTTGTCGCTGAACAATGCCTTTAGCGAAGAAGAAGTTCAGCAGTTTGCGGGCCGATTGGCGCAAAACCTTGGCCTTAAAGCGGAGGCCTTGCGGTTTAGTGCGGAGCTTAAATTTGATGGCATCGCCGTGAGTCTGCGCTATGAACAGGGCCGGCTGGTTGGGGCAGCGACCCGCGGCGATGGATCTGTCGGCGAGGACATTACGCCGAACATCCGAGTGATTCAGGATGTTCCCAAGCAGCTGGCCGGACAACATATTCCGCAGGTGCTGGAAGTGCGTGGCGAGATCCTAATGCGGCGCTCCGATTTTGATGCGCTCAATGAACGCCAGGCGGCCCGCGGCGAGAAGGTCTTTGTGAATCCGCGCAATGCAGCCGCGGGCAGCCTGCGGCAGCTGGATCCTAAGATTACCGCCGAGCGGCCCTTAAGTTTTTATGCGTACGGCACAGGCGAGGTCCAATGGCCTGCGGGCAAAGAAAAGCAACTCTCCACCCATTCGCAATGGCTGGACGCACTGGCCGGCTGGGGCCTGCCGGTGGCCAGCGATCGGGCCGCAGCACTGCCGTGTGAAGGCCTGCTGAAGTTTTATGCTGAAATTCTTTCGCGCCGATCTTCATTGCCCTTTGAGATCGACGGCGTGGTCTACAAACTCGAGTCGTTGGCCCTGCAGTCGCAGGCAGGCTATGTCTCGCGTGCGCCGCGCTTTGCCGTCGCGCATAAGTTTCCGGCTGAAGAGGCCAGCACCCGGCTATTGGGTATTGATGTTCAGGTGGGCCGCACCGGCGCATTGACGCCGGTTGCCCGGCTTGAGCCGGTGTTTGTGGGTGGTGTTACGGTCACCAATGCAACGCTTCACAATGCGGATGAGATTATTCGCAAGGGCATCATGATCGGCGATACCGTCTGGGTGCGGCGGGCCGGCGATGTGATTCCCGAGGTGCTGGGCCCGATTGCGGCCTTGCGGCCCGCCGATGCGCGGCCCTTTGTGATGCCGACCTCGTGCCCCGCATGTGGCACGGCTGCGGTGCGCGAGGCCGAGGAGGCGGTCAGCCGATGTCCAGCAGGTCTGACCTGCAGCGCGCAGCGCAAACAGGCGTTTTTGCACTTCGCCCAGCGCCGGGCGATGGATATCGAGGGCCTTGGAGAAAAAATTGTCGATCAGCTGGTTGAGAAAAATCTGGTGAGTTCGATCGCGGATTTGTATGAACTCACCATCGATCGGCTGGCGGCCCTGGATCGTATGGCCGAGAAATCTGCCAGCAATCTGATTGCGCAAATCGATGCATCGCGGTCTGCAAGTCTTGCACGACTCTTATTCGGGCTGGGAATTCGTCATGTGGGTGAGCGGACGGCCCGTGATCTTGCCTTGTATTTCAAGTCATTGCAGGCCATTCGGGATGCAAGTGCCGAAGATCTACTTCAGGCGCCCGATGTCGGGCCCGTGGTGGCGGCATCAATCCGTGAATTTTTCGACAACCCCGAGCAGTCCGCGATTGTCGATCGGCTGCTTGCTGCAATTCGGCTTGAACGGCTTGATGACCGGCCTGCGGTGGCGCCGGCCGTCGGCACTGCGGGCGGCCAGCCGTTTGCGGGGATGACCGTGGTACTGACCGGGACACTGGACAGCATGGCCCGCGATGAAGCCGCCAATTGGATCATCGCCCTTGGCGGCAAGACCAGCGGTTCGGTCTCGGCGAAAACCTCATTGGTCGTTGCCGGAGAGGCGGCGGGAAGTAAACTTGTTCGCGCCCAGGAGCTGGGCGTGCGGGTCATGGATGAGGCCGCGTTTCTTGAATTGATTCAGCCATTTCGGCACCAAGGGGCAACATGAGTAAGTTTTCCGGAAAAGTCCGCAAGGCAGTCTTTCCAGTGGCGGGACTCGGCACACGGTTTTTGCCGGCCACCAAGGCCAGCCCAAAAGAGATGCTGCCCGTCGTCGATAAGCCCCTGATTCAATACGCGGTCGAGGAGGCCGCTGCTGCGGGCATCACCGATATGATTTTCATTACCGGACGCTCTAAACGCGCCATTGAGGATCATTTCGATAAGGCCTATGAGCTGGAGGCCGAACTGGAGGCTAAAAATAAGCAGCAGCTGCTCGAAGTTGTGCGCGGTGTGGCGCCGGGCAGCATCAACTGCATTTATATCCGCCAGCCCGAGGCCCTCGGCCTGGGCCATGCGGTCTTGTGTGCCGAGCCGGTAGTGGGCGATGAGCCCTTTGCCATTTTGCTGGCCGATGACTTAATGGATGCAGGCACCAACGGCGTGCCGGTGATGCGCCAGATGGTGGAGCAATTCGAGCGGCATCACAGTAGCGTGATTGCGGTAGAAGAGGTGCCGCTTCAAGAGACCTCGAAATACGGCATTGTGAGTACAGCGGCCGCAGCCGGCGCCAGCATCGAGACCATGACCGGTATCGTGGAAAAGCCACGGCCCGAGGCGGCACCGTCGCGGCTTGCCGTCGTGGGCCGCTACCTGCTGACCGCCCGAATTTTTGATTTGATTCGCCAGCAATCCGCTGGCGCCGGCGGAGAGATTCAACTGACGGATGCGATTGCGCGCCTACTGAAGGAAGAGCCGGTGCTGGCCTATCGTTTCGAAGGCCGCCGTTTTGATTGTGGCGCAAAGCTTGGCTATCTGCAGGCCTCGGTCACGCTGGCCCAACGGCATCCGGAGATTGGTGCTGACTTTACGCGCTGGCTAGGCGGCGACCGCCTTTAACAAATCGGCCTCGAGGGCAATTTGTTTTTTCTCTTCACGAATCGATTCGCCCTGAATTAAAAATACATCCTCGGCCCGCTCACCGTGGGTCATGATGCGGGCGGTCTGAAGCCGAATCCGATGGTTGGCCAGCGTCTTGGCAATCGCATACAGCAGGCCAGTCCGATCCGCCGCCGTAACATTGAGGACGTGGTACTGGCCCCGCGAATCGGGCCGCAGATCAATCCGCGGCGGAATCGGGAAGTAACGGGATTGGCGGGACTGCCGGCCTTGATTGGCTGCCGGCAGCGGGCCACGTTCGGCCAAGACCCGGGCCAGTCCCGCTTCAATGATGGTGAGCATCTCGCGGTGAAAGCCTTCTTGATTCTGTGGCTCCACCACGAAGGTATCCATCGCATAGCCATCGGAAGTGGTGTGGATTTTGGCATCCAGAATGCTGATGTTTTGGCCGTCAAAGTAGGCGCAGATCCGGGCAAAGAGGTCGGCCTCATCGGGCTGATAGACCACGACCTGCAAGCCAACTTCATCGGGTGCGCGTCGTGCGATCACAGTGGGCGCCGATGACGGTGCCCGCTGCGACAAAAGCCGCGCGTGCCATTCAATATCGCTGGCCTCATGGCGTAAAAAGTATTGCAGCTCCAGGGTCTTCCAAAAGGCCTGGGCAGGCGTGACGTCTCTTCCATGTAGCCGCAGCAGGCGCTCGGCCTCAGCGGTCTTGGCCAGATAGGCATCGCGCGGGGGCTGCATTTCAGTGCGCCTGCGGCCGCCCGCAGATTCCATGGAAGCCAGTGTGCGCCGATAGAGCTCTTCGAGCAGTCGGGCCTTCCAGTTGCTCCAGGCCTTGGGGCTGGTGCCGCGAATATCAGCCACCGTCAGCAGGTACAGCGCGGTGAGCCTGCGCGGTGTGCGGACGATGGCATGAAACTGCGCAATCGTTTGCGGATCGGCAAGATCTTGCTTTTGCGCCACCTGCGACATGGTGAGGTGGTGCTCCACTAAAAAAACCAGAAGCCCTGTGGTCTCGGCATCTAACCCATAGTCCCGCGCGAAACGCCGCACCTCGAGCCGGCCTAAGGCGGAATGGTCTCCGCCGCGGCCTTTGGCGATATCGTGAAACAAGGCTGCGATATACAAAATCCATGGCCACTGAAACTCCGCCATCAGCCGGCTGCAGAGCGGGAACTCATGGGCATGCTCGTCCATGGTGAGCCGACGCAAATTGCGAATGACCTGCAGGATGTGCTGATCGACCGTATAAACATGAAAAAGATCGTGCTGCATCTGGCCGACGATTTTTCGAAAGACGGGCAGCATACGGCCTAAGATCCCCAGGTTATTCATGAGCCTTAGCGCATGCACAATGCCACGCGGCTGCTGAAACAGGCTGAGAAACAGCTGGCGATGGCGGGAGTCTTTGCGAAAATCGGCATCGATGCGGTCGCGATGATTCCACAGTGCCCGCATCGTGCGGGCCGACATGCCGCGTAATTCCGGATGCTGCTGCACCCTCAGGAAGGCCCGCAGCATCGCGCTGGGCGCGTGATCAAAACGCTGCTCGTCACGGACTTCCAGTAGGCCATAGATCTCGTCGAACTCCTCATCAATGCGCCGAGGCTGCTGGCCTTGTGGCAGCTGCGCAGAAGGAAAGAGCCGCGGCTCGAAGTTGGCCAACAACATAGAGCTGATTTGAAAAATCGCTTTGGCAGCACGGTAGTAGCGCTGCATGAGCATCTCGCTGGCACGACGCCCGCCGCGGGCGGAAAGCCCAAGCCGTTTGGCGACCTCAGTCTGCAAATCAAAGACCAGACGGTCTTCGCGACGGCCGGCGGCGAGATGCAGATGGCCGCGAATCAGTTGCAACAGCCGCTGGGCCCGCTGCACCTCGGCGGCCTCACGATCGGTGATCAGGCCATCCCGGGCCAGATCCTCCCAGCGGTGTCCGAGCCCAAAGGCCCGGGTGATCCACCGCAGGATTTGCAGATCCCGCAGGCCGCCAGGGCTTTCTTTGCAGTTGGGCTCAAGGCTATACGGCGAGTCATTGTGTCGGCCGTGGCGCTGCTGCATTTCCAAAAGTTTGCCCTGGGCGAATTCTTTGACATCGATCTGCTCAAACCAGGCGCGCGTGAGCGCAGCAAAAGGCGGTTTGGGCCCAGCGATCCAGCGTGATTCCAGCAGTGCCGTGGCAATCGTGAGATCGTCTTGGGCATGCTGCATGCATTCGGAAAGCGAGCGGATGCTGTGTCCAGCATCAAGACCAATATCCCAAAATCCACTCACAAGGGCTTCGGCCTGCGGGGCAATCGCCTCTTCGCGATAGCCCTCGGGCATCAGGATCAGCAGATCAACATCTGAAAACGGCGCCAGCACGCCGCGGCCGTAGCCGCCCACTGCAATCAGGCTTGCCTGAGGAATCGCAAAGTCGCGCCACAGCGCGCGCAAAATGCCGTCGACATCGCGGCTGAGGCTGCGCATTGCCGCAGCAGGATTGGTCCGCGGTGTCCAGAGGCCGGCGTTACGCTCGCGTGCTTGCCGCAGGGACTGCTTGAGCGCGCCGAGAATCTCCGTGCGCGATGGGGAGGCCCTAGCTTGGCCGACGTCGCTCACGGTCGGGGCTGCCTTCTGAGAGGGTCAGGACTTCAAATCCTGTCTCGGTGACCAGCACCGTGTGCTCCCACTGGGCCGAAAGGCTGTGGTCTTTGGTCACAATCGTCCAGCCGTCGGCCAGCTCTCGGATCTCCGGCCGGCCTGCATTGATCATCGGCTCGATGGTGAACGTCATGCCGGCCTTCAGTTCCAATCCGGTGCCGGCCTTGCCGTAGTGCAAGACCTGCGGTTCTTCGTGAAAGCCTCGGCCGATGCCGTGGCCGCAGAACTCGCGGACCACAGAGTAGCCGGCCGATTCAGCCAGTTTTTGGATGGCAGCGCCGATATCGCCCAGCCGTTTGCCAGGGGCCACCTGCGCAATGCCCGCCCACATGGCCTGGTGGGTGATATCGCAAAGCCTTTTGGCAGCGATGGAGGCCTCACCTACAAAAAACATACGGCTGGTGTCCCCATGAAAGCCATCCTTAATCACCGTGATGTCGATGTTCACGATATCGGAAGACTTCAGCACCCGGTCGCCGGGAACGCCATGGCAGACCTGGTGGTTAATCGAGGTACAGATGGATTTTGGGTAGGGCTTATAGCCCGGCGGACAATAGTTCAGGGGGGCGGGAATCGTGCCCTGCACATTGACCATGTAGTCGTGGCAGAGCCGGTCAAGCTCTCCGGTGGTGACCCCCGGCCTGACATGGGGGCCAATGAAGTCCAGGACTTCGGAGGCAAGACGGCCTGCGGCCCGCATGGCGTCGATTTCGGGGCCAGATTTGAGCTGGATGGGCATAAGGGGTTAGAATCGCAGGTTGCCGGAAGCCATTGATTAACAAGGTGTTTTTCGGCGCCGTGGGCACCCATTGTGCCTGATTTTTAAACCCAAGCACTCGAAGCAGGGGTGTCTGAGCGGGAAAGTGGGGCCCAGTGGCCCTTTAAAACTGCCGCAGACTCTTTCGAGTGCCGAGCCCAACCCTTGCAAGGAGAAGTCGTATGTCCGTCAGTATGCGTGAAATGCTTGAGGCCGGTGTTCATTTCGGCCACCAGACCCGTTTTTGGAATCCGAAGATGGCCCCATTTATTTTTGGCCATCGCAACAAGATTCACATCATCAATCTCGAGCACACC
>CAYFPT010000020.1:13007-18574 GCA_964345065.1 uncultured Bordetella sp. | reverse complement strand
CGTTTCTCTGCTGCTGGCCCATATTCTTTCGCTACTGGGATTTTCGACCTATGCAGTCGCGCTGACACAGCTGCAGCAGGAATGGGCCTTAAGCAATAGCCAAGCCGGCTGGATCGCCAGCGGTTTTTTCATTGGCTATGTCGCGACCGTCTCGACCTGGTCAAGCCTGACCGATGTGATGGATGCCCGTCGGATTTACACTGCGGGCAGTCTTATTGCGGCATCGGCGGGATTCGGCTTTGCGCTGGGCGCTGAGGGCTTTTTGTCGGCCTTATTTTTTCAGGTGCTCTTGGGCATGGGCATTGCCGCCACGTATATGCCCGGCCTAAAAATTCTGTCGGATCGGACCCGCGGCCGTGAGCAATCAAGATTCGTTGCCTTTTACACCGCCTTTTTTGGCCTCGGGGCCGCCTCCTCGTTGTTGATTGCGGGCCAGTCCTTGCCACGACTGGGCACCCAATGGACTTTTTTTCTTTGTGGATTGGGCCCATTGATGGCGGCCTTACTGGTGCTGGCCAGCACCCGGCCGCTGGCCCACGAGCGGCACCCGGTGGAGGTCGCCTGGTCCGTGCAGCGGCTATTCCCGATTCATACCTGGCGGGCAGTGCTTCGGGATCGGCAGTGTTTAGGCTACACCGTGGGCTACGGCGTGCATTGCGCTGAGCTTTTTGGATCGCGCGCTTGGTCGGTTGCATTTCTTGCCTTTAGCGTAAGTCTTCTGCCCGTGGGAACTCTTACCGTCGTTTCGGCTGCAACGGCGGCAGCGATTGTCAGTGTGTTTTCTGTGCCCGCCTCGATTCTTGGTAACGAGGTCGCGTTGCGGATTGGCCGCCGTGCATGGATCGTGATGGTGATGGGCCTGACCTCGGTGGTCGGCGTGTCGATGGCACTCGCTGCCGGCGTGAGCTGGTGGCTTGTGTTTGGATTGTTTCTGATTTACTCCATGCTGATCATGGCGGATTCCGCCACACTTACTGCCGGACTGGTGGCGTCGGCTCAGCCCGAAGTGAAAGGCGCGGCCATGGGCCTTTATTCACTGATCGGGTTTGGAGTGGGTGGTGTGATTGGTCCGGCGGTGTTTGGTGCTGCCTTAGATCTGTCCGGCGGCGGGGCGGCTTCTGTTGACTGGGCCATCGGCTTCGCAGCGCTGGGTGCGGGCTGCCTGCTGTTTCCGTTATTCGATTACGGGCTGCATCGCAGCAGCCCCTTTAAGGCCGCTTCTTGAAAAGCGTGATACTGCGAGAGGCAAGAATAATTTCGACCAGATACAGCACGCAGGCGGCGATGAAGCAGCCAAACCCAAGCAAGAATGTGGTGGCGACCCAGTGCGAGAGCTGCAGCCGGCCCTGTAATCCGGTGGAGTAAAAGAGCTCAACCACCGTCAATCCAATCAGCACGGCACACAAGACCATCAGGGCGGTAGCGCCATTGATGATTTTGCGGCGCTGATCCAGGGATTGGAGTTCGATCATGAACTGATCAAATCGCGGCTCGGTGGACGCACTGCTCTGGATCAGGATGTCTTCAAGCGCACGGCCGCGATCGATCACCCGAGCCAGCCGAATGCCGAGTGCATTGAGCATGCCGGCGACACCCGTGAGCAGAAAGACCGGTGCAATCGCCAGCTGGATGGCCTCAGTGAGCGGGTTGATCGATTCAGCGGATGGCATCATGAAGGTTCCTTGTCGCTTGCGGGCGTTTCGTTGCGCTGACGGCGTGCCGCGTCCTGGTCTTTTTTGATGCTGCGCAGCTGCCAGAGCCCAAAGGCCAGAACGCCGCCGAAAATCAGCAGACCTTCCAGCGCGACGATGAGGGTGGCATCTAACATAGTGTGCGCTTTTCGGTGGAGACCCGGTCAATCGATTGTGGGCCAAGAGAAGGGTGGCTCCCCGACCTGGGCTCGAACCAGGGACCTACGGATTAACAGTCCGGTGCTCTACCAACTGAGCTATCGAGGATCAAAACAGCCGGCAAGTTTACACCATTCGAATCGGCCCCTCCAGACCGGCAAAAGGCCCTAGAGTAAGGGCCCCATGTTCTGATTCACGAGGTCGCCATGCAGCCGATGATTCCCTATGTTCCCGCTGATCTTCAGGAGCCCGCCGAGCTCGTTGATGCGATAAGAGCCCGACGGGGTGGGGAGTTTATTAATCTCGATCGTATGCTGCTGCATAGCATTCCGTATGCCCGTGGCTGGAACGTCTTCATGGGTGCCGTGCGACAAGACCTTTCGTTACCGGCAACGCTGCGTGAAATTGCCATGTGCGGTGTTGCCGTCCTTAACGGCGCGGAGTATGAATTCATTCACCACGCACCCGAGCTTCTGGCCGCAGGGGGAACAAAAGCGCAGGTCGATCAGCTCAGATCGATTGGCAATGCGGATGCCAACTTATCCGCTTTTTCTGCGCTTGAGCGAGATGCGATTGCGCTGACGTGTCATATGACACGCGATATCAAGGTGCCTGCTGAGTTGATGCAACGGCTGCATCAGGCCCTGGGCGAAACACAATTGGTGGAATTGGTTGGCGTGATTGCCGCCTACAACATGGTGTCGCGTTTTCTGATTGCGCTGGGGGTCACACCGGAGTCGGATGATGCGGGCCGATAACCTTCCGAGGCCGTGTTGGATTCAAGCCACTGCCGTGACCAGGCGGTGAGGTCGTGTGCCAACTGACGGTAAAAGGTCTCCATTACAGGCGTCGCAACATAGCCCAGGTGGGGCGTGTGGGTGACGCAGGGGTGTGTGAGCAGCGGATGATCTTTGGCGATCGGCTCCTGATCGAATACATCCAGGGCCGCATGGCCTGGCCGGCCTGAATCCAGCGCAGCGATGAGTCCTTCTTGATCGATCAGCCCGGACCGTGAGGTATTGACCAGCAATGCATCACGGCGCATCAGCGAGTATTCGGTATGGCCGATTACTCCGCGCGTGCGATCCGAGAGCACCAGATGCAGACTGATGACTTTTGAAGTCGCAATCAATTCGTTTTTCTCAACCCGGCGCACTCCCAGCGAGGACGCCTGCTGATCGGTCAGGTTCTGGCTCCAGGCCACCACCTCCATGCCAAAGCCCTGAGCAACGCGTGCGACGCGGCTGCCAATGGCGCCAAGGCCGATGATCCCGATCCGGTCTCCCTCTAAAACATCCGGCAGTGGATAGCGGGCATCATCAGCAGGCCGCCAATGGCCTTGCTGTGCAGTCTGCATGGCCGGCACGATCCGACGCGTTGCCGCCAGAATCAGGGCCCAGGTGTGCTCGGCGGTGGAGGCTTTGTTGGGGCCGCTTGCAGTGCCACTGACCTCAATGCCGAGACTGCGAGCGTGTGTGATGTCGACCGCTGCATTGCGTTCGCCAGTAAAGAGCAATCGTTTTAAGCGGGGCAGCTGATCGATGACTTCTTTGGGAAAGGGTGTCCGCTCGCGCATCAGGCAGATCGCATCAAAATCTGCGAGCCTGCGGACCGCATCTTCGGTGGATTGAAACGGCACGGAGAAAAATTGGACATCGGCGAGCTGCTGCAGCTCTCCCCAATCCGCACTGGAGAGCGCGCACTCCTCCCAGTCATCGCAAATGGCGATGCGAAGCTCTGATGCGACCGATCCGACCTCGGCCTCTTGTGCGCGTTGCATGGGCCTCCCCGACAAAGAGCTTTTATTCTCGGGAGGCACCTTCCCGAGGTCACTCGGGAAAAGTCCGTAAGGTTTTACGCTAGCCCGGTCAGGCAGGGTTTACAGCACCTTGGCAACAGCGTGCACCACCCGGTCGATATTGCCGGAATTCAAAGCTGCGACACAAATACGGCCGGTGCTGATGGCATAGACGGCGTGCTCTTCACGCAGACGGTCGACCTGCTGGACACTTAGGCCGGAGAAGCTGAACATGCCGCGCTGTTTTGTCACGAAGGAAAAATCCTGCTTCGTGCCCAGGGCTTTGAGCTTTTCAGTGAAGGCCACTCGCATCTGTCGAATTCGATTGCGCATCTCGCCGAGCTCTTGCTCCCAGAGCGCACGCAACTCGGGGCTGTTCAGGACATCACTCACGATTCCGCCCCCATGGGTCGGCGGATTGGAATAGTTGGTGCGAATCACCCGCTTGATCTGACTCAGCACGCGGGCGGCCTCATCTGCATGGGCGGTAACCAGTGAGAGTGCCCCGACCCGCTCCCCGTAAAGGGAGAAGGACTTTGAAAACGAGCTGGCCACCAGAAACGGCATGTCGGATTGAACAAAAAGGCGTACGGCGGCGGCATCCTGATCGATTCCATCGCCAAAGCCTTGGTAGGCCAAATCGAGAAAGGGGATGAATTGCTTGGCCTTGCATAGGGCGACCACCTCTTCCCACTGCTGAAGATTGAGATCCACGCCGGTGGGGTTGTGGCAGCAGGCGTGCAGCAGCACGATGGTCCGCTCAGGCATGCCCTTTAGGCTTTGGACCATGCCGCCGAAATCCAGGCCGTGGCTGTGTGGGTCGTAGTAGGTGTAGCTCTGGACAGTAAAGCCGGCACTCTCAAAGACCCCCCGGTGGTTTTCCCAAGTCGGGTCACTAATCGCGACTCGGCTGTCGGGGCAGAGCCGGCGGAGGTATTCCGCTCCCACCCGAAGGCCCCCGGTTCCACCCAGGGCATCAATGGTCACGACCCGGCCACTTGTAAGCACAGGACTGTCATTGCCAAAAAGAAGTGCCTGTACGGCTTTGTTATAGGCGGCCGGACCATCAATGGGCTGATAGCCACGGGGCAGGCCTTTGGCGACCCGGGCATCTTCAGCCCGTTTCACGGCCCGCAGCAGGGGCAGCTTGCCCTGGTCGTCGTAATAGACCCCCACTCCGAGGTTCACTTTTTCGGGCCGCTGATCGGCGAGAAAGGTTTCCGTTAGGCCAAGGATTGGGTCCTTGGGGGCCATCTCAACAGAGGAAAAAAGACTAGGGGCTGGGCTGGTCATGGGGCAGTCAGAAGCCCTTTGTCAAGGGCTTGGAAGCAGAAAAAAAGGTGGAAATATGGGGCCTGCCGGAGGAAAATGCGCGATTGCACAATTTTTTAATCCGATAGAAATCAGCCGAAAAGTCTAGCATGGGTGTCCGTGAAAACCCCGGGGTGGTCCGCTTCCCCGGAAGCCCCTTCGAGCTTGCGCTTCCTTTTGAGCCGGCCGGCGATCAGCCGGAGGCGATCGCGCGTCTGGTGCAGGGCATCGAAGATGGCGTGGCCTTCCAGACCCTGTTGGGCGTCACGGGCTCGGGCAAGACCTTCACCATGGCCAATGTCATCGCCCGGCTCGGACGCCCCGCTTTGGTGCTTGCGCCCAATAAGACCCTTGCGGCCCAGCTGTACGCCGAGATGCGGACCTTTTTCCCCAATAACGCGGTTGAGTATTTCGTTTCCTACTACGACTACTACCAGCCGGAGGCCTATGTGCCCCAGCGGGATCTGTTTATCGAAAAAGATTCCGCCATCAATGAACACATCGAGCAGATGCGGCTTTCGGCCACCAAGTCGCTGCTTGAGCGCCGCGACACCATCATCGTCGCCTCGGTGAGCGGCGAAATGCTCTGCCCCTCCACCGCCGCGCGC
>CAYFPT010000020.1:0-12997 GCA_964345065.1 uncultured Bordetella sp. | reverse complement strand
CTCATTGCGCAGCTGGTGCGGATGCAGTACGACCGCAACGACATTGAGTTCTCGCGCGGCACCTTTCGCGTGCGGGGCGACACCATCGATATTTTTCCTGCCGAGCATGCTGAGCTCGCGTTGCGAATTGAACTCTTCGATGATCAGGTCGAGTCGCTTCAGCTTTTTGATCCGCTCACCGGCCGGGTGCGGCAGGCCCTGCCGCGGTTTGCGGTCTACCCATCGTCGCATTACGTCACGCCGCGCGAAGTCGTGCTGCGGGCCATTGAAACAATCAAAGAAGAGCTGATCGAGCGCGCACGCTTTTTTGTCGACCAGCAAAAACTCGTTGAGGCCCAGCGGATTGAGCAGCGGACCCGTTTCGATATTGAAATGCTGGCCGAGTTGGGTTTTTGTAAAGGCATCGAGAACTACACGCGGCACCTCTCGGGCGCAAAGCCGGGTGAGCCACCTCCGACACTGGTGGATTACCTGCCGCGCGATGCCCTGGTCTTTATCGATGAGAGCCATGTCACGGTTGGCCAATTGGGCGGCATGTATCGCGGCGACCGATCGCGCAAGCAGACGCTGGTCGACTATGGCTTTCGACTGCCCTCGGCCCTGGATAACCGGCCGCTGAAGTTTGAAGAGTTCGAGCCCAAGATGCGGCAGACGGTATTTGTATCCGCCACGCCCGCCCATTACGAGTTGGAAAAAAGCGGCGGCGCAATCGTGGAGCAGGTCGTGCGGCCGACGGGCCTGGTGGATCCGGCGGTTGAAGTCCGGCCGGCGGCCACACAGGTCGATGATTGTCTCGGTGAAATCAAGCTGCGGGCGGATCGCCAGGAGCGGGTCTTGGTCACGACGCTGACCAAGCGTATGGCCGAAGATCTCACCGACTACTTATCCGATCACGGTGTGCGGGTCCGGTATCTGCACTCCGATATTGATACGGTTGAGCGGGTGGAGATTCTGCGCGATCTGCGTCTTGGTGCGTTTGATGTGCTGGTGGGAATTAATCTGCTGCGCGAAGGCTTGGATTTGCCCGAGGTCTCGCTCGTGGCCATCTTGGATGCCGATAAAGAAGGCTTTTTGCGCTCCGAGCGCAGTCTGATTCAGACCATCGGCCGGGCAGCCCGCCACTTAAGTGGCCGGGCGATTCTGTATGCCGATCGCATGACCGATTCCATGCGTCGTGCCATTGACGAGACCGAGCGTCGCAGAACCAAGCAGCTGGCGTTTAACGCTGATCGTGGCATTACGCCGCGGGGCGTGATGAAACAAATTCGGGATCTGATCGACGGCGTCATTGATAGCCGTGGTTCAGATCGTGATGTTGCCGACCGGCAAGAAGAGGTAACGCTGGAGCGCTCCCCGCAGGAGATCTCCAAGCAGCTCATCCGGCTTGAAAAGCAGATGCTAGAGCACGCCCGCAATCTTGAGTTTGAAAAAGCGGCGCAGCTTCGCGATCAGCTCACCAAATTAAAACAAGAGGTATTTGGAGTAGACAAACTGAGAGACTCAATTGAAAAGGCAATGGTATGACTACATTTGATACGACCGATAAAGAAATCATCGAGGCGACGCCATTTGATTCGGCGCTGGCAACGGCCCGTCCACGCGTGAGCAAGGCCTCTAAAAAGAGCGAGGCCCCGATCGGCATGAAGACAAAGGTTCTGTTTGTCTGCATGGGCAACATCTGCCGTTCACCGACTGCCGCTGGCGTGTTTCAGTCGCTGGTGAAGGCCTCGAATCTGCAGGAGTTTGTGGTCTGTGATTCGGCGGGCACGCATGATTTTCATGTGGGCGAGGGCCCGGACCAGCGTGCGGTGAATGCTGCCGCCAAACGGGGCTATGAACTCGGCGCAAGCGCTGCGCGCAAGATCCAGATTTCGGATTTCTCCGAATACGACTACATCCTGGCGATGGACTGGGAGAACCTGGCGCTGCTGCAACGGATGTGCCCCCGTGGCCTACAACACAAGCTGCAGCTGCTGATGCGCTTTGCCACCGAGTTCGAGGCGGCGACCATCAATGATCCGTATCACGGTGGGCCCCAAGGCTTTGAGCAGGCGCTGGACTACATTGAAGATGCCTGCAATGGCCTGATGGAGGTGGTCCGCCGCCGGGCCACGATGGTGGCGGCGGCCTAGGCTGCGGTCCGGCTGGCGGGAGGGGGTTCCGGCCCCCTCCAAAACCCTGCTTTCAGAGCGGGAATATTTTTCCGAATAGTTGATCGAATTAATGGGAGAAGCTAAACTCCCGACTAAATCACTCAATTATTCGGAGAATGTTATGAGATTGACGACCAAAGGACGTTTTGCTGTCACGGCAATGATTGATCTGGGGCTCCGTCAAGACAAAGGCCCTGTTACCCTGGCCGCGATTAGTCAGCGCCAGAAGATCTCGCTTTCTTATCTGGAACAACTCTTTGGCCGGCTCCGTCGGCATGAACTGGTGGAATCCATGCGTGGACCGGGCGGCGGCTACAAGCTGGCCCGCGGCGGTAAAGACATCACGGTGGCCGACATCATTTATGCGGTGGATGAGCCCATCGATGCGACCCAGTGCGGCGGCAAGCAGAATTGCCACGACGACCAGCAGTGCATGACCCACGAGCTCTGGGCCAGCTTGAATCGTCACATGGTGGATTTTCTGGACTCGGTCACGCTGCAGGACCTCGTGGATGAGCAGCGCAATAAGCGGTCATCACCCGTGTCGGAGCCGGTTTCGGTGCGCCGTCAGGTGATGTTTCAAGAGCCTCGCACTGTTCAGGACACCACGGTGGCCTAATGAAGACACCGATCTATCTCGATTACTCCGCCACCACACCGGTTGATGCACGGGTGGTGGATGCCATGCTGCCGTATCTACGCCAGGATTTTGGTAATCCTGCCTCCCGCAGTCATGCCTATGGCTGGAAGGCCGAAGAGGCCGTGGAGACCGCACGTGAGCATGTTGCTGCATTGGTGAACTGCGATGCGAAAGAGATTGTCTGGACTTCGGGCGCCACTGAATCCATCAATCTGGCCATCAAAGGCGCGGCCCATTTTTACAAAGACAAGGGCCGGCATGTGATCACCGTGAAAACGGAACACAAGGCCACGCTCGATACCTGCCGCGAATTGGAGCGCGAGGGATTTGAGGTCACCTATCTTGATGTCAACGAAAATGGCCTGATCGACTGGGATGTCTTGGCGGCTGCGATTCGGCCCGACACCGTGTTGATCTCGGTGATGTACGTCAACAACGAGATCGGTGTGATTCAGGATATTCCGCGCATCGGAGAGTTCTGCCGCGAGAAGGGCATCTTGTTTCACGTCGACAGTGCCCAGGCCACCGGAAAGGTGGTGATTGACCTGCAGGCCATCAAGGTCGACCTGATGTCCTTTTCCGCCCATAAAACCTATGGCCCCAAGGGGGTTGGCGCGCTCTATGTGCGCCGTAAGCCGCGCATTCGCATTGAGGCGCAGATCCATGGGGGTGGCCATGAGCGTGGCATGCGTTCGGGCACGTTGCCGACCCATCAGATTGTGGGCATGGGCGAGGCCTTTCGTATCGCCCGTCTGGAGATGGCAGCTGAAAACGAGCGGATGCGCGCGCTGCGCGATCGGCTCTGGAAGGGCCTTTCCGAGATCGAGGCGGTCTACCTCAATGGCGATCTGGAGCATCGGGTGCCGCATAACCTGAATGTCAGTTTTAACTATGTCGAGGGCGAATCCTTGCTGATGGGCATTAAAGATGTCGCGGTCTCATCCGGCTCGGCCTGTACCTCGGCAAGTCTGGAGCCCTCTTATGTGCTGCGGGCCCTGGGCCGGTCAGATGAATTGGCCCACTCTTCGATTCGTTTTTCGGTGGGGCGCTTCACGACCGAGCAGGATGTTGATTTCACAGTCGCCCTACTGAAGGAGAAAGTCGCCAAGCTGCGTGAAATGTCGCCGCTTTGGGAGATGGTGAACGACGGCGTTGATTTGAATACGGTCCAGTGGGCAGCCCACTAAGCCGCTTCGAATCGATGCGGTCAGCATGTCGATTGTTGTGTTAGCAAAAGAAATTTCGGGAGAGTAAGCATGGCCTACAGCGAAAAAGTCATTGATCACTATGAGCATCCTCGGAATGTGGGCGCTTTTGATAAGGCCGACCCCGGGGTGGGCACGGGCATGGTGGGCGCCCCCGCCTGCGGTGATGTCATGAAACTGCAGATCAAAGTCAATGCCCAGGGCGTGATTGAAGATGCCCGCTTTAAAACCTACGGCTGCGGATCGGCGATTGCCTCATCCTCGCTGGTGACCGAGTGGGTTAAAGGCAAGACACTGGATCAGGCCATGGAAATCAAGAACACCCAGATCGCCGAGGAGCTGGCCCTGCCGCCGGTAAAGATCCATTGTTCGATTCTGGCCGAAGATGCCATCAAGGCGGCCATTGAAGACTATAAGAACAAGCACGGCGCACAGGATTCTCGTGAGCCAAAGGCCGCCTAGGCGCAGCGCGATCGCGGGGAATACATCATGGCAGTGACTCTGACTCAAAAAGCCGCTGAGCATGTCGCACAGTTCATCGCCAAGCGTGGCAAAGGGGTGGGTGTGCGGCTCGGCGTGAAGACCACCGGCTGCTCGGGCCTGGCCTATAAGCTCGAGTTTGTGGATCAGCCCGCCGATGAGGATCTTGCATTTGATAGTTTTGGGGTTCAGGTGCTGGTGGATCCGAAAAGCCTTCCCTATATCGATGGCACCGAACTCGATTACACCCGGGAAGGCCTGAATGAGGGATTTAAATTCAATAATCCCAACGTCAAAAGCGAGTGTGGCTGCGGAGAATCCTTCAAGGTCTAATCCGTGATCACTGCTTCACGTGATGCGGCCCCAACGGCGGCACGCGATCATTTTTCTTTATTCGGCTTGCCGATCCGATTCGCGCTCGATGCAGAGGCATTAGAGCGCGCCTGGCGTGCCGTGCAGGCCGCCGTCCATCCGGATCGATTCGCAGCCGGCACGGATGCCCAGCGCTTACTCGCCCTGCAGTATTCCACTCGCATCAACGAGGCCCATCAGACCCTGCGGGATCCGCTGCGTCGTGCGGCCTATCTCTGCGAACTGAACGGCGTCGAAATTGATGCCGAGCGCAATACCGCAATGCCCGAAGAGTTTTTGTTGCAGCAGATGGAGTGGCGTGAGTCGTTGGAAGATTGTGCTGCAGCCGGTGATGTTCGCGGCTTATTGCAGCTTGGCCAGGAAGTGGACGCTGCAATCGCCGAGACCGTTTTGCTGCTGGAGCATCTGCTGGATCGGGGCGAGCCCGATTTTAATCGGGCTGCTGCCGAGGTCCGCCGGATGATGTTTCTGGTGAAGTTTGGCGAACAGGTCCATCAGGAACAGAAAAGGATTGAGCGTGGCGCTGCTGCAAATCGCTGAGCCGGGGCAGTCGGCTGCACCGCATCAGCACCGCATTGCGGTGGGGATTGATCTGGGCACTACCCATTCACTGGTTGCCGCCATGCGCAGCGGCAGCATCGATGTGTTGCCCGACGCAGCTGGCCGCGTGCTACTGCCTTCGGTGGTGCGTTATGGCGCCCAGGGCGTCATCGCGGTCGGCGAGGCGGCGCTCGAGGCGGCTGCTTCGGACGCGAAAAACACCATCGTTTCAGTAAAACGGCTGATGGGCCGGGGGTTACAAGATATTGCTGCCCACAGCACGCCCTATGACATCGTGCAAGATGGTGCCCACGCCATGATGACCCTGAATACCGCTGCGGGCCTGCGCACGCCGGTGGAGGTCAGCGCGGATATTTTGCGTGTCTTGCATCAGCGGGCCCGAGAGGCCTTTGGCCTAGGGGCTGCCGATGACCTTGCAGGCGCAGTGATCACGGTGCCGGCCTATTTTGATGATGCCCAACGTCAGGCGACCAAGGACGCAGCGCGGCTTGCTGGGCTGGAAGTCCTGCGGCTGATCAATGAGCCGACTGCTGCAGCACTGGCGTATGGCCTTGATTCGGGGGCAGAGGGCCTGTATGCAGTCTTCGATCTTGGCGGTGGTACTTTCGATATGTCGGTGCTGCGGCTTTCGCGGGGCGTTTTCGAGGTGGTCGCCACCGGCGGCGATACTGCATTAGGCGGCGATGATTTTGATCATGCGCTGGCCCAGCATTGGCTCGGCAGCTGGGGCCTGGGACACGATTTTTCCAGCCTTTCATCTTCAGAACGCCGTCGGCTGCTGCGCTTAGCCCGTCAGCAAAAAGAGCGTCTCACCGAACTGCAGACACATGAAGTGATTCAGGCCGAGTGGGCACGTGATAACGGTACTGCCTATGCAGCAAGCGTCAGCCGTGAAGCGTTTGATCGCATGACTGCAGGCCTGATTCAGCGTACGCTGGCCGTTTCTGAGCGCGTTCTGGATGACGCCGGCATTCAACCCAGTGCGCTCATGGGCGTAGTACTGGTGGGCGGCAGCACCCGCATGCCAGGTCTGCGGCTTGCGGTCGAGAAAGCGTTCGGCCAGGCGCCGATTACCGGCTTAGATCCGGATCGCGTGGTGGCCATTGGCGCTGCGCTCCAGGCCAATTTGCTTGCGGGCAATCGGGCCGAAGGGGAAGACTGGCTGCTGCTGGATGTGCTGCCCTTGTCCCTTGGGCTTGAGACCATGGGCGGCCTTGCAGAGAAAATTATTCCACGCAACACGCCGATTCCTGTTGCCCGGGCCCAAGAGTTCACCACCTTTAAAGATGGCCAGACCGCAATGTCGATACACGTGGTGCAGGGAGAGCGTGAGCTTGTTGCGGAGTGCCGATCGCTGGCGCAGTTTGAGTTGCGTGGTATACCGCCATTATCGGCGGGCGCCGCCCGTGTTCGTGTGAGTTTTCAGGTGGATGCCGATGGCCTGCTTTCGGTGACTGCGAAAGAGCAGAGCACCGGCGTGGAGGCTTCCGTGACGGTCAAACCCTCCTATGGGCTTACGGACGCCCAGATTGCGGACATGCTGCAGGCTGGTTTTTCTTCGGCAGAGCAGGATATGCAGGCCCGCGCGCTGCGTGAGGCCCAGGTCGATGCGCAGCGCATGCTGGAGGCAGTCGCCAGCGCCGTCGCACAAGACGGAGATCTGTTGGGCGCAGCGGAGCGCGCTGAGATTGATCAGGTCATGGATCAGCTGCGTGCGACTTGTGGCGGCACCGATCGTGAAGAACTGCTCGCCCGCACGAAGCGTTTGGCGGGCCTGACCGATGATTTTGCAGCCCGTCGCATGGATCGGGCGGTGCAGCGTGCCCTGGCGGGCCAGACCATTGATGGAGTTTTGGATAATGCCGCGCGTTAAGGTCTTGCCCCATCCTGAGATTTGCCCCAATGGCACCGAGTTTGAGGCCGCGAGCGGAGAAAATCTCTGCAAAAGTCTGCTGTCGCATGGTGTTGAGATTGAGCATGCCTGTGAAATGTCGCGGGCCTGCACCACCTGCCATGTGATTGTGCGGTCGGGATTTAATTCGCTGCAGTCCTCCAGCGAAGACGAGGACGATCTCCTGGATCGGGCCTGGGGCCTGACACCGCTGTCACGGCTTTCCTGCCAGGTGGCCGTCGATGGCGAGGATCTCACCGTTGAATTGCCGCGCTATACCATCAACTATGCACGCGAGAACCACTGAGCCTGTTGTGGTGACGGGCTTGCTGCGCTTGGACGCTGAACAAAAAGGAGCCTGCCGCCGCCATGAAGTGGACTGATACACGAGAGATTGCCATCGCACTCTGCGAGCATCACCCCGAGGTCGACCCGAAGGCCATTCGGTTTACGGATTTGCACCGCTGGATCATGGCGCTGCCGGGCTTTAGCGATGACGCCAATCGCTCCAATGAGAAAATTCTAGAAGCTATTCAAATGACCTGGATCGAGGAGTCGGAATGATGAAACTGTTTTACAAATCGGGCTCATGTTCGCTGGCCCCACACATTGTGTTAAAGGAATCGGGCCTTGCATTTCAGACCGAGGCAGTCGATCTGAAGTCCAAGCAGACCGCCTCGGGCGCGGATTACTGGCAGATCAATCCCAAAGGCTATGTGCCGGCGTTGATGCTGGACTCCGGTGAAGTGGTGACCGAAGGCCCTGCAATTGGCCAATATATTGCCGATCAGGCCCCTCAGAAAAAACTCGCGCCCGCCAACGGCACGATCGAGCGTGTCCGACTGCAGAGTTGGCTGACCTTTATTGGCACCGAGATGCATAAGACATTCGCGCCATTTTTTAACCCCAAGGCCACGCAGGAGTGGAAAGACATGGCGATGGCCAATCTTGAGCGTCGCCTAGGCTATGTGGATCAGCAACTGACGGGCCGCAGTTACCTGATGGGCGAGGACTTCTCGGTTGCCGATGCCTATCTGTTTACGGTGTTGAGCTGGGCGAAATACGCCAAGATCGATCTCGGCCGCTGGCCTGCGGTGCAGGCCTTTCAGGCCCGTGTTGCAGCCCGGCCTGCAGTCCAGTCCGCCTTAAAAGACGAAGGCCTGATTTAGTGTTCTTCTTTGCGCAGCGCCGGGAAGAGAATCACATCCCGGATGCTTGCGCTGTCGGTCAGCAGCATGACCAGCCGATCGATGCCGATGCCACAGCCGCCTGCGGGCGGCATGCCGTACTCCAGCGCCCGGATGTAGTCGGCATCGAAATACATGGCCTCCTCATCGCCTGAATCTTTGGCTTGGACCTGAAGATGAAATCGGCGGGCCTGATCCTCGGGATCGTTGAGCTCGGAAAATCCATTGGCGATCTCGCGGCCGGTAATAAATAGCTCAAAGCGTTCGGTGATCTCGGGCCGGTGGTCCGAGGCGCGGGCCAGCGGCGAGACCTCAACGGGATAGTCAATGATAAAGGTCGGATTCCAGAGTTTTTCTTCGGCGACTTCTTCAAAAAGCGCAAGCTGCAGCGTGCCCAGGGCGGCCTGCTTGAGTGCAGGGGACTGAAGGTCAACCTTTAGGCTGCGCAGAATGTCGCGCAGCGCGTTGGGCTCAGTGAGCTGGGCCTGCGCGTACTGCGGCGCATGGCGCATGATGGCCTGCAGAATCGTCAGCCGCTCAAAAGGCCGGGAGAGGTCCACCGGTTTGCCCTGGTAGCTGAGCACGGTAGCGCCGGTTGCATTTTCTGCCGCATGGCGCAGCACCTGCTCGGTAAAATCCATCAGCCACTGATAATCCGTGTAGGCCGCATAAAACTCCATCATCGTAAATTCAGGGTTATGCCGCGGGCTGAGGCCCTCGTTACGGAAATTACGATTAATCTCATAGACCCGCTCAAAGCCGCCGACAATCAGCCGCTTTAAAAATAACTCTGGCGCGATGCGCAGAAACATCTGCTGATCCAGGGCATTGTGATGGGTAACAAACGGCTTGGCCGCGGCCCCGCCTGGAATCCGCTGCAGCATCGGTGTCTCGACTTCCAAAAAACCATGGTCATTCATGAAATGCCGAATCGCTGACAGGGTCTTGGATCGGGCAGTAAAGATCTCGCGGGATTCGTTATTCACAATCAAGTCGACATAACGCTGCCGATAGCGGGTCTCGGTGTCGTGCAGGCCGTGAAACTTATCGGGCAGAGGCCGCAGTGATTTGCTGATGAGCCGAATCAGCCGGCAGCGAATCGAGAGCTCGCCTTTCATGGTTTTAAAAAGCACCCCATCAGCAAACACGATATCGCCCAGATCCCAGTGTTTAAAGGATTCGTGTGACTCGGTGCCGACGCCTTCATCGTTGAGATAAATCTGAATTCGGCCCGTGGCATCTTGCAGGGTGGCAAAGCTGGCTTTGCCCTGCACGCGCTTGAGCATCATTCTGCCGGCAACGGTGACCTGCACATGCTCGGACTCAAGCTGCTCCCGGCTGTGTTGCTCATAGCGGTGATGCAAGGCAGCCGCCCGGTGGGCAGGCCGAACATCGTTTGGAAAGGCGGCGGCTGTGCTGGCCCTTAAGGCCTCGAGCTTGGCCCGACGCTCAGCCATGATCTGGTGCTCATCAAAGCCGGATTGTTCGAGCAGCTTATCGTTATCGGCCGGTGGAGTGGATTCGCTCATCTCAGACTCCCTGTTTTAGGCTTGCTTCAATAAAGGCATCAAGATCCCCATCCAGCACCCGCTGGGTATTGGAAATTTCAACATGGGTACGGAGATCTTTAATGCGCGACTGGTCCAGCACATAACTGCGGATCTGATGGCCCCAGCCGACATCGGTCTTGCTGTCTTCGAGTTTCTGCTGCTGCTCGAGCCGTTTGCGCATTTCATGCTCATAGAGACGGGACTTCAGCATTTTCCAGGCCTCATCTCGATTGCGGTGCTGGCTTCGATCATTTTGGCACTGAACGACAATGCCGGTGGGCACATGGGTGAGCCGGACTGCCGAGTCGGTCTTGTTGATGTGCTGACCGCCAGCGCCACTGGCGCGGAAGGTGTCGGTGCGGACATCGGCGGGGTTGATGTCGATTTCGATCGAATCATCCACCTCGGGGTAAACAAATACCGATGCAAACGAGGTATGCCGGCCGCCACTGGAGTCAAAGGGTGATTTGCGAACCAGCCGGTGGACGCCGGTTTCAGTGCGCAGAAAGCCAAACGCATAATCGCCGGAGATTTTGATGGTGGCGGACTTAATGCCGGCAACATCACCTTCGGATTCCTCCAGCAGCTCGGATTTAAATCCCTTTCGCTCGGCATAGCGCAGATATTGACGAAGCAGCATTGATGCCCAGTCACAGGCCTCGGTCCCGCCCGCTCCCGCCTGGATATCAAGAAAGCAGTTACTTGGGTCGGCCGGATTCGAGAACATGCGGCGAAATTCCATATCGCCAACTTCTTTTTCGATGCTGCTGGCATCTTCTTCAACCGCCAGCAGGGTGGCGTCGTCATTTTCAGCGCGGGCCATCTCCAGCAACTCGCTGGATTCGTCGACCCGGCCCTTTAGGCCGCGCAAGGCCTCGACAACGGCCTCGAGGGATTTTTTCTCTCTGCCCATCTCCTGGGCCCGCTTGGGATCATTCCAGAGCTGAGGATCTTCGAGTAGCTGATTGACTTCAATCAGCCGTGCGGATTTGGCATCAAAGTCAAAGAAACCCCCGAAGCTCCTCGACCCGCTGGCCAAGGGAATCAAGTGACTGGGAGATTTGATTGATGCGTTCAGCTTCCATTGTGGTTCCGCGTAAAAGCCAGGATTTTACGCTAGGCCCACAATCTCAAGCTGCAGCGAAGTGCGGCCCTGCCAGTCATTCACGCCGAGTCGATAGGCCAGTCGGCTGCGGGCATCGCACGGGCCCGATGCACGAAACCAGATGGCCTCAAGGGTGGGCCCGGGGGCTGCGCCGAGATTGGCGGGCCGAAGGGTCAGCCGCAGGTGCTGCTCTTTGATTCGGCGCTGGGCCAGCACCTCAAAATCGTTAATAAAGACGGGCTCCGGAAATCCTTGGCCCCAGATCTGGCTGCTGAGTAGCTGGGCCAGATCGAGCCGAAACTCCTCGGCCTTTAACTCACCATCAAACTCCAGGATCTGCTCTAAATCCGCAGGATCAGCGAACTCCTGCAGCGCCGCTTCAAAGGCCTGGCTAAAACGATCCAGATCTTCCGCTGCAAGGCTAAGGCCTGCGGCCATCGCATGGCCACCAAAGGCGCGAACGAGGCCGGGATGACGCGAATCGATACGCTCCAGCACATCGCGAATATGCACACCCGGAATGGATCGGCATGAGCCCTTGATGAGCGATGATTCGGTATCCGAGGCGAAGACAATTGTTGGGCGATAAAAGGTTTCTTTCAGCCGGCCAGCCACCAGGCCGATCACGCCCTGATGCCATTGGGCATCGTGCAGCACAATGCCCAGGGGTGCTGATCTTTTATGTTCTGACGGTCCGATACCGAGAGCAGAGAGTTTGTCGTGGGCCAGTTTGAGCGCGGACTCGCGGGCCTCGGATTCAATTTCCTGCCGTTCGCGATTCAGCTGATCCAGGGTGGCGGCCAGCGTTCGGGCCTGCTCGGGATCGTCTTCAATCAGACAGCGAATGCCAATGGCCATATCCGAGAGTCGGCCTGCTGCGTTGATGCGCGGACCGATTGCAAATCCGAGATCGCGGGCACTCGCCTCACGGGGTGAGCGGTTGGCGACCTCAAAGAGGGCATTGAGCCCCGCAAATGCCGTGCCGCGCCGCAGACGCTGAAGCCCCTGGGCAACGAGCCGGCGGTTGTTGGCATCAAGCTTGACCAAATCGGCCACTGTGCCAAGTGCCACGATGGGCAGCAGATCATCAAGCCGAGGCAGCTTCTCAGCGGGCCACTGATGCTGCACGCGAAAGTAGGCCCGCAATGCCATCAGCAGGTAGAACATGACCCCGACGCCCGCCAAGTGTTTACTTGGAAACGCGCAGCCCGGCTGGTTCGGATTTACGATCAAGGCCTTCGGCAGTAGCGGGCCTGGCAGATGATGGTCCGTAACCAAGACCTGGATATTGAGCTCTGCCGCCCGATTGACGCCAGCAAGACTGGAGATGCCGTTATCGACGGTGATGATCCAGTGCGGAAGCTCCTGGTGATGCAGGGCCGCTGCATGATCGACCAAGGCAGCAGTAAGGCCATAGCCAAATGCAAAGCGATCGGGAACTAAAAACTCCACCCTTGCACCGAAACGCCGCAGGCCACGGAGGGCCACTGCACAGGCGGTCGCGCCGTCGGCATCAAAATCGGCAACCACCAGAAGTTTTTCGTTTTTGATAATCGCCTGGCCGAGCACCTCGGCGGCATGCGAGAGATTGAGCATCTGATCGGGTGGGAGCAGACCATCCAGATCGGTTGCAACTTCAGCAGCCGATCGGACCTCGCGGCCCGCCAGCAATCGGGCCATGACGGGGTGAATGCCCGCCTGAGTCAGCGCCGCGCTGATGGCCGGGTCCACATGCCGCTTGCGCGAGGCAAGCCGAGGGCCGGCGGCAGCGATATCGGGGGCGTTCATGCTGCCTAGTATGGCAAACTCATCGCATGCTGCCTTATGAAATCATGATTGGCCTGCGGTATACC
>CAYFPT010000019.1:0-18634 GCA_964345065.1 uncultured Bordetella sp. | reverse complement strand
GCTAAGGCGTAAAGCCCTCAGGCCCAGCCACAACAATGACTGACATCTGCTCCGTCGCGATCACACGGCCCATCGCGCGACGAATATCTTCGCGCGTGACACGCGAGACCTTGGATGTCCAGGTGTCCAGATAATCAAGCGGCATATCGTAGAAATTGATCTGGGCCAAGTTATCCAAAAGCTTACGGTTTGTATCCAGCCTTAAGGCAAAGCCTCCGATGAGATTCTGCTTGGCGGCCTTGAGCTCCTTTTCAGTCGGGCCCTCCTGGAGAAACCGTTTTAAGGTTTTTTCCATCACCTCAAGGGCCTCAGGCGCTTTTGCCTTCTGGGTCTGCAGGCTCATCATGAATGGGCCAGGCTGGGCCAGCGGCTGAAAAGCGCTAAAGACGCTGTATGACAGGCCCCGTTTTTCTCGGATCTCCTCGGTAAGCCGCGACACAAATCCACCCCCACCAAGAATGTAATTGCCAACCGTCAACGCAAAAAAATCCGGATCGTCGCGGGCGATGCCGGGAAGCCCAAGCCAGAGATGGCTCTGGCTGGCCGGATGGGCAATGGACTGGCGCACCGCTTTAGGCCGAGGATTCAAGGCGGCAGGATGCTGGCGTGAGGGCATATACATCTGCGCGCCTGCAGCCGGACTTATTGGCGCTGCAGAAAAGAGCTGCTCAACAAACGCTCGGGCCTGGGCCTCTGTTAGTGCGCCCACAATCGTGACCCGCATCCGATTGGCCTGCCAATGCTGCTGATGAAATCGAACAAGGTCATCGACCGCGATCGCATCCACGGTCTCCGGGGTGGCCTGCTGACCATAGGGATGGGCGGGATAAAGCGCGCGCCAGAGTGCTTTGGTCGCAATGGATTGAGGCTGAGTCATCGACTCACGTAGGCCCGCCGCAGTTCTTAATTTTTCCCGCTGCAGAATCGTCGGATCAAAGGCAGGCTCAAACATCATTCGAGACAAGAGCCGGGCAGCCCGCTCACGAACTTCGTCATCCGATAGGGTCCTCAGTGTAATGCTGGCCCGATCCAGCGTGACGCTGCCACCGCGCTGAACGGCGAGCTCAGCAAAAGCCTCGCTGATTTGCGTTTCACTCATCGCAGGCATCGGCCCGTTGGCGCGAATCCCGCGCGGCAGCATTGCCCCCACCATTGCAGCAAGGCCCGCCCGCGCTGCGGGCTCCCAGCGGCTGCCCGCATCGATGTCAATGGCAAGATCGACCATCGGGATTTCCGATGCGGCAAGAAAAAGCACACGCACACCGGCTGGGGTAGTCCACTGCCGAAGATCCTGGCTGCGGGCCTGCAGGCCCGTGGCCTGGAAAAAAGCAGCAACAGCGATCAATACCAGAAGAATTCGTTTCATCGCTGAGTGCTCAATGCCGAGTCCCAGATGCAGGCCGAGGCTTTATCGCTGTATTCGATAGCGGCAGCGGCTCAAACTCAAGGACAGTGAGCTGATCATCGGAAAAATATTGCTGGGCGACCCGCTGAATATCTTCCGACCGAATATCCTCTAAGACCTGTAACCAGCGTTCGGCATCCGCAAGGTCACGGCCTGCCAATAAGAGTCGGGCGGCCTCCATCGCGATAGAAAACATGGAGTCCTGACGAAAGACCTGGCTTGCCTTGGCCTGCCGCTTTAGCCGGGTGAGCTCCTGCTCTCGGACGCCCTCTTTGGCAATCAGTGCGATCTCATCTTTTATTTTCTGCTCAAGCATTGAAAGCGAAGATCCGGGTGCAGCGACCGCCTCCATAAAAAATAAGCCAGGGCCGCGCGCAATGCCGTCTGTGCCGGAATTAAACGAGAGCGCGATCCTGTCTTGTCGCACCAGGCGTTGCACGAGCCGTCCGGTGCCCGGGTCGTCCAGAAGCGCAGAAAGCACATCGAGCGCCACAAGGTCTCGCGCCGCGCCGGCGGAGACAGCAATGGGTCCGAGCGCCTCACGAAATGTTGGGGCCTTATAAGCCATCATCAGAAACGGGTTCTCCGCTGGCGCTTTTAGTCGGGCGCGCCGCATGCCGTTTTGGATCGGCTCTTCCTGTGGCTTGCGCGCAGGCAGGGCCCGCGATCGCAGGGGTCCGTAAAATTCTTGGGCCCATTGAAATACTTGATTTGCTTTTACATCGCCTGCGACAACCAGAATCATATTGTTGGGCGTATACCAATCCCGATACCACTGCTGAACATCCGACAGGGTAAGGTTCTGAAGGTCATTCATCCAGCCGATGATGGGATTGCGAACCGGGCTGGCCTGAAATGCAACAGACGTAAGTGTTTCAAACGCTCGGCTTGACGGACTATCATCCGTACGAAGACGGCGCTCCTCCATGACCACCTGGATCTCTTTTTTAAACTCCTGATCGCTGAGTTTCAAAAATCGCTGGCGGTCCGCCTCCAGACGCATCACCTCGCGCAGAGAGTCTTTATGGACCTGCTGAAAATAGCCCGTGTAGTCTTTTGAGGTAAATGCATTTTCCCGGCCGCCGAGTGCAGCAACACGCCGGCTAAACTCCCCGGGGCCAAAATTTTGGGTGCCCTT
The DNA here is from genome assembly GCA_964345065.1 of uncultured Bordetella sp. Taxonomy (GTDB): domain Bacteria; phylum Pseudomonadota; class Gammaproteobacteria; order Burkholderiales; family Burkholderiaceae_A; genus Lacustribacter. The sequence continues at coordinate 16,091 of CAYFPT010000019.1, read as the reverse complement.
AAACATCATGTGCTCCAAGACATGGGCAAGGCCGGATCGGCCACTGACCTCATCGATGGAGCCGGCCTTCACCCAGACCATGTGTAGGGCCGTTGGTGCACGCGGATTCTCGTACACCAGTACCCGCATTCCATTGGCCAGGGTTCGGTCAAGGCTGGGTTTTAAAGGCTGGCCATAGGCGGCCGTGGCCGCGAGGCCCAGCGCGCAAACCGTTATGGAAAAAATTGATCTGATTAGCATCTCGAGCCTCAGACTATAGAATCTTTTCTCAAATAAAGCGCAGACCACAAATAAGATGATAGGTTTCCTCGGGCTCGGCCGGGCCCTCGATCGGCTGAAACTCAACCGGCTCAAAGATGGGCTGGCCAAGACCCGTGATCAGCTGGGAGCGATCTTTACAGGCCGCAGACTCGATGAATCATGGTTCGATGATGTTGAGACTGCCCTACTCACCGCCGATGTGGGCAGCCAGGCCAGCGCCGACTTAATGCGGGAGGTCCGGCAGGAGATTAAAGCGCGTGGCTTGAATGATGACAGCCCGCCGCAGGCGCTGCGTCAGGCAGTGGCCGACTGTATCGAGCGGGCCCTTTCCCCCTTGGCCGGAGATGGCTTTAACAGCGCAACGCCGAATGCGGTTCCGTGTGTCGTGATGGTGGCCGGGGTGAATGGAGCGGGAAAAACCACATCCATTGGCAAGCTCGCCCATGCCTGGAAAAGCGCAGGAAAAACGGTGTTGCTCGGGGCGGGCGATACGTTTCGGGCTGCAGCCCGAGAGCAGCTCATGGTCTGGGGCCAGCGCAACCAGGTGGATGTGATTTCGCAGGCCCAGGGCGACCCCTCTGCGGTGGCCTACGATGCGGTCAGTGCTGCGGTTGCGCGGCGTGTCGATGTCGTCATTGTCGATACTGCCGGCCGACTGCCCACGCAGCTGCATTTGATGGAGGAACTAAAGAAGGTCAAGCGCGTTATGGCCAAGGCACTGCCCGATGCGCCCCATGAGGTCTGGCTTGTGATCGATGGGGGCACCGGCCAAAACGCGATCGCCCAGGTCAAGGCCTTTGATGATGCCCTGGGCTTAACCGGGCTGGTAGTCACCAAACTCGATGGAACAGCCAAAGGCGGGGTGCTGTTGGCCATTGCAAAAGCGCGGCCGATTGCGGTGCGCTACATCGGCGTAGGCGAAGCGATTGAGGACCTGCAGCCGTTTGACGGCAAGGCCTTCGCAGCGGCGCTGGTCGGTAATCTTTAGCGCTCGGCTTGCGAGTTACGCCGGCACGCAATCCACGAAATACTCGATCTTGCCATCAATGTTTTGCTCGACCAGCCCATGGATGTCGGCCTCAAAGCCTGGAAATTCAGCGTTAAACCGACGCGCGAACTGCAGGTACTGAATGATGGTTTTATTAAACCGCTCGCCGGGGATCAGCAGCGGAATGCCCGGCGGATAAGGCGTCAGTAGGCTAGTCGTGATTCTGCCCTCAAGCTGATCGATCGGTACCCGCTGGGTCTTGCGGTGGGCCAGATAGCCAAAGGCTTCCGCTGGCTTCATTGCAGGATTCATATTCGAGAGATACATCTCGGTCGTCAGTCGGGCAATATCGTTGGCCTTATACATATCGTGCAGCTGCTGGCAGAGATCCGCCAGACCCACACGTTCATACTGCGGCTGCTTGGCACAAAACTCTGGCAGTACACGCCACATAGGCTGATTTTTATCGTAGTCGTCTTTGAATTGCTGCAGGGCGGTCAGCAGGGTGTTCCAGCGGCCCTTGGTAATCCCAATCGTAAACATGATGAAAAACGAATACAGGCCGGTCTTCTCAACAATCACACCGTGCTCGGCTAAATACTTAGTCACAATCGACGCCGGAATACCACGGGCATCGAACTCCCCTTTGATATTCAGGCCCGGTGTGATCACCGTGGATTTGATGGGGTCCAGCATATTGAATCCCGGCACCAGGCCATCAAAGCCGTGCCAGTCATCATTGGGGTCAAGCTCCCACTCCGAACGATTGGCCATGCCCCAGCTATCTGAGGTGACATCCTCCGGGCCCCAGACCTTGAACCACCAGTCCAGGCCAAACTCTTCATCCACCTTGCGCATGGCGCGCCGAAAATCCAAGGCCTCGACAATCGACTCTTCGACCAGGGCGGTCCCGCCCGGTGGCTCCATCATGGCGGCCGCGACATCGAGTGAGGCGATGATGGCGTATTGCGGGCTGGTGGAGGTGTGCATCAGATAGGCCTCGTTAAAGAGGTCTCGATCGAGTTTACGGGTCTCGCTTTCCTGCACCAGCACCTGCGAGGCCTGCGATAGGCCCGCTAAAAGCTTATGGGTCGATTGTGTTGAAAACACGAGCGGATCTTTGGGCCGGGGACGATCCTTTCCGATGGCATGCATGTCTTTATAGAAGTCATGAAAACAGGCATGCGGGATCCAGGCTTCATCGAAATGCAGAGTATCAATGGTGCTGCCGATCACCTCTTTGATCATTTCCACGTTGTACAACACGCCGTCATAGGTGCTTTGGGTAATGGTCAAAATCCGGGGATGAACGCTGCCGTTTCCGCTTTTTAAGGCCTCACGCGCGAAGGGATTGGCCTCAATTTTTTTTCGAATATTTTCTGGCTTGAATTCTTCAAGCGGAATCGGGCCAATGATGCCGAGATGATTGCGGGTCGGCATGAGGAACACTGGAATAGCCCCGGTCATCGTGATCGCATGCAACACACTCTTATGGCAGTTGCGATCCACCACAACAATATCGCCGGGCGCGACCGATGCATGCCATACAATTTTGTTCGAGGTTGAGGTGCCGTTGGTGACAAAAAAACAATGATCCGCATTAAAGATTCGGGCAGCATTGCGTTCTGAAGCGGCCACGGGGCCGGTATGGTCCAAGAGCTGGCCCAGCTCATCTACCGCGTTACAGACATCCGCCCTGAGCATGTTCTCGCCAAAAAACTGGTGAAACATTTGCCCCACGGGCGACTTCAGGAATGCCACACCGCCAGAGTGGCCCGGGCAATGCCAAGAATACGAACCATCCTGGGCATATTCCAATAAGGCCCGAAAAAATGGCGGTGCCAGCGAATCCATATAAGACTTCACTTCGCGCAGGATATGTCGGGCAACAAACTCTGGCGTATCCTCAAACATATGAATAAAGCCATGCAGCTCACGCAACACATCATTGGGAATATGGCGCGAGGTCCGAGTCTCTCCATAGATATAAATCGGGATCTCGGCATTGCGAAAACGAATTTCGCTGACAAAGGCGCGGATATTTTTTAAGGCGGCATCGGTCTCCTCGGGCGAACCCGCGCCGAATTCCTCGTCATCGATCGACAAAATAAAGGCGGAGGCACGACTCTGCTGCTGGGCGAACTGGGAGAGGTCACCGTAGCTGGTCACCCCCAAGACCTCGACGCCCTCTTTTTCTAAGGCGTCCGCCAGCGCGCGGATCCCCAGGCCAGAGGCATTTTCCGAGCGGAAGTCTTCGTCGATGATTACGACCGGAAAGCGAAACTTCATGGCCCAGACCCCCGCGACCGAAAATTGAAGAGACGGGATAGTAGGGCAAAACCCGCCGAGCAGGAGGACTTTGCCCGGCCAGCGCCGCAGAGCGTCGCAGGAATGCAACTTGGGGGTTTAGCACTCGGGAACCTCGAGTGCTAAAATTAGTCCTATTGATCGGCAAACGCTTTCGGAGGTCATTCCAATGAGTTCCCAGGCTCTCTCGGCTGAACATGCCCTGACCGCCTTTTCTTTATCACCCGCAGGCAACCTGGATGCCTATATCCGGGCGGTCCAGCAGTTCCCATTGCTCTCCGCAGAGCGGGAAGAGGAGCTCGCCCTTAGGTTTCGGGTGTCCAACGACCTTGATGCGGCACGAGAGTTAGTATTAACTCACTTAAGACTCGTGGTCTCGATTTCTCGGCAGTTCAAGGGCTATGGCCTTCCCCAGGCTGACCTTATTCAGGAGGGAAACATCGGGCTGATGAAGGCCGTCAAGCGCTTTGATCCCACCCGCGGCGTGCGACTGGTGTCGTTTGCCTTGTTGTGGATCAAGGCCGAAATCCACGAATACATCCTGCGCAACTGGCAGCTCGTAAAAATCGCGACGACCAAGGCACAGCGTAAGTTGTTCTTCAATCTCCGGTCGATTAAGCAGGCCCTCGGTGTTCAAGAAGGCGTCTCCGCCGATCAGGCCAAGCAGATTGCCCGGGAATTAAATGTTGCGCCAAGCGAAGTCCTGGAAATGGACCAACGTCTTTCAGGCGGGGATATCGCGATCGAAGGCAGGATGGAAGATGGCGAAGAATCTTTCGCGCCGATTGCCTATCTGGCTGCACCCGATGCGGATCCGGCGCAGGTCGTTGAGGCCGAGCAGTCGGCGGCATTGCAATCCCAGGGCCTGCTGCGGGCGCTGCATCAGCTTGATGAGCGTAGCCGAGAGATTGTGATCGCGCGATGGCTTAAAGAAGATGATGAGGGCGGCGCTGAGACCCTGCACGACCTGGCATCACGCTTCGGAATCTCCGCTGAGCGGGTTCGGCAGATCGAAGCTGCGGCGCTTAAAAAGCTTCGGCTTGCGCTGTCGACATCAGATTTCGCTGCATCCGATGCGTAACACGGCGCTGTAATTTCAAAACCGCGGCAGACGACTACGGCAAGTAATGATCAAGCAGCAAGGCGGCAAAGAGTAGCGCCAGATAGTTGATCGAGTATTTGAAAGTCTTGCGGGCAAGCGGCTCGGAGTATTGCTGATAAAGCCTCCAGGCCAGCCAGAGGAAATAAGCGCCCAGCAGCAGGGCCGAACCGAGATAGACCACGCCACTCATGCCAATGAGTGTTGGCAGCGCCGTTGTAGCGACCAGCAGCAGCGTGTAAAGCAGAATCTGCAGTTGGGTGAATCGCGCCCCATGCGTCACCGGCAGCATGGGAAGGCCGGAACGTGCGTAGTCATCCGTGCGGTACAGGGCAAGGGCCCAGAAATGCGGCGGTGTCCAAACAAAAATAATCAGAAACAAGACCCAGGCCTCGATCGGTGCCTGGCCAGTTACCGCAGCCCAGCCCAACACGGGCGGCATCGCACCCGATGCGCCCCCGATCACAATGTTTTGCGGAGTGAGCGGCTTAAGAATGACCGTATAAATAATTGCGTAGCCAACAAAAGTAGCCAGCGTAAGCCAGGTCGTGAGTGGATTGACAAAGGCGTAGAGTAAAAAAGTGCCAATACCACCGAGGATCCCAGAGAACACAAGGGTCTGAAAGGGTGTCAGGGCGCCCGACGGCAGTGGGCGCCAGGCCGTGCGGGCCATCTTGGCATCGATATGCTGCTCGACTAAGCAATTGATCGCGGCAGCGGCGCCCGCCACCAGCGTGATACCGACAGTGGCATTGACCAGGATTCCAAGCGGCACCCAGCCGGGTGTCGAAAGTGCCATGCCAATGACCGCACAGAAGGTGATCAACATCACTACCCGGGGCTTGGTCAGCGCCAGATATTGCTTGAGCAGAGAGGATTGGGGCAGGGTGAAATCACTCATAAACAAATTGGCTGAACCTAGCCGATGCGAGACGCCTTCAATAAACGAATCAGATCTTTTTTCATGCTGCTGGGATCGGGGTTATCGGGAAAGCGCATCATCAGATTTCCCAGTGGATCAATCATCCAGATATTACTCGCGCCAGCGTTTCGCGCGACCGACTGGGCGGCGACTGATAGCCAGTTGGTGATCAAGGTCTCTTGGTCTGCCATTGTGCCGAGCCGTACCACCCAGAGGCCCTCATGTTCGGCCATCAGCGCAGGTTCTGGGGTGCCATCATCCGTGAGAATCCATACACGCTCGACACGATCCCGCTCACGGCCAGTGGTGAGTCGTAGCTGGCGCATCAGCCAGAGCTCCTGTTGGCAGGCCTGCGCGCAATCCGATGGTCCAATCCTGACCATGAGCCATCGTCCCGACCAGTCCCCAAGTGTTGCAAGCGGCCGGCGGGTCCTGGGCTCGGCCTGAACCGCAATAAAAGCACTCTCTGATTTCGGGTGAATTACGGGGCGTACCGGCAGCGAGACCACAGTCACCTGCGGCTCAACAAAGTCTCCATAATTGGTTCGGCCCTCCGGCTTAATGCCGTAATACGTGATGTACGAAGCAATCACGGGCGCCAGTGTTACAGCCAAGACGCCCCAAAACGGCCAGAGGTTTCGACGATGCTGAGGACTCATTGAATCATTTCTCTAGTCTAGGGTGCTGGTGGCGGGCCCCGGCCGGCGAGGCCGCAGTCGAAACGCAAAAAACAAGCAGGCCAGGCAAATCAAAAACCACTGCGCGGCATAGCCGAGATGCTTGGAGACATCATCGGCGACCTCGGGCAGCCGGCGCAAAAGGCCATCAGAGGTCTCGGTGATCTGCCAGACAATCACCGGCCAGACCCGATCATCGCCGATGCGCCGCTGAGACGCCTGCCAGTCAAAGTTTTGCCACACATTTTCTGCGCCCTGGCCTGGCCCCTGCTTGCCCAATTCGATCCGCCGCATGAGAGAGGCCAGCGCCAAGCCCTCAAGACGGGCCTGCTCTGCAGCCGCGGGAATCGCCACCTGATTCACACCCGGCGGTTTTGGCATCCAGCCACGATTCACCCAGACCCGACTGGAATCCGGCAACACAATCGGCGTCAGCACATGGACCCCTGCACGGCCCTCCCAGGCGCGGTTATCCAGGGCAATCGATGCCGAATGCAGCCACTTTCCGGTCAGCATCACACGCTGCTGATCAAGATCCTGCGCGGCGATCCCCTTTTTCCATGGCGACTCTGGGCTGCCCAATGCGGCTGGCGTCTGGCGGCTTACGCGGAGATCGATCATGGCCTGTTTCTCATCCGCCCGGCCCAGCTGCCAGAGGCCGAGTTGAATCGCGGTCGCCGCAAGCCCCAGAAAGACGATGACCGCCGCCCAGGCACGGACCGGCCTGCCGCGGGTCACCGCCATGGGCTGCTGCACAATAGCGGACCCATGCGTATTTTTATCGCCCTTGTTTTTGCTCTCATTCTGATCAGCCTTGGATCCGCATTGTTTTACTTGATGCGCGATAAAGGCACGAGCAATAAGACCGTGCGGGCCCTCGCGCTTCGCGTGGGCTTTTCGGTAGCGCTATTTCTTTTTTTAATCGCAGCCCATCAACTCGGTTGGATCGAGTCGACGGGCCTGCGCTACTGAGTTACAGCCAGTACACCAGGATATAAAGCCCGAGCCAGACCACGTCCACGAAGTGCCAGTACCAGGCGGCACCCTCAAAGGCGAAGTGGTGATTGGGCTTGAAGTGGCCGCGCACACAGCGTGCGAGCACGACCGTCAGCATGATGGCACCGACACAGACATGAAAGCCGTGAAAGCCGGTCAGCATAAAGAAAGTGGAGCCAAAAATACCCGAAGTCAGCTTGAGATTCAGATCCCGATAGGCATGCATGTATTCGTAGGCCTGAAACGCTACAAACACGAATCCGAGAAGAATCGTCACCGCCAGCCAAAAATTCAGCTTGCCGCGATGATTCTCGCGCAGTGCGTGGTGTGCAATGGTGAGGGTCACGCCCGAAGTCAGCAGCAACGCGGTGTTGATGGTGGGGATCCAGAACGGCCCCATGGTTTTATATTCCTCGACCAGGCCCGCCGGCCCGTTGCCCTTGCCCCACTGGGCGAGAAAATCAGGCCACAGAAATGACTTGTGATCCAAATCGCCCAGCCAGGGCATTGAGATCACCCGGGCATAGAACAGGGCCCCAAAAAATGCTCCGAAGAACATGACTTCGGAAAAAATAAACCAGCTCATGCTCCAGCGAAAGCTCGCATCCACCCGGCTGTTGTACTGGCCCGACTCGGACTCCGCAATGACAGTGCCAAACCAGCCAAAGAACATGTAGATCAAGACCGAAAAGCCGGCCAGCAGTGTCCAGGGGCCATAGGCCTGGCCATTGATCGTGCCGACTGCCCCGAACAGGGTCAGAATCATCGCAATCGATCCGACGGCCGGCCACTTACTGGGCGCGGGCACAAAGTAATAAGGTGCGTGGCTTGTTGAACTCATCAATCTCCCCTTCAATCAACTCTTTTTTAACGAATTACGCTTCTCAAACAACCGAATTTTTATTGCTGCCGTAAGCGGGTGCCGGCCTCCTTAGCCCACAATCACCCGCACCAGCACGACCATTGACACCACAAACAAGGCTCCTGCCAAAACGCCAGTGATGACGACATGCACCGGATTGAGACTGGCCATGTCACGATCATGATCACGGCCCTTGCGGACCCCAAAAAATGACCACAGCACCGCTGCGAGCGTCTGCAGGAAACTACTTCTGCGGCCAACCGCCTGCCGTAAATCACTCAAGCCCTTAGCCCCCTGTCTTGCCGGACTGCGGCACTGTGACACCCGACTCAGCGGCCGACTTCAGGCCCGCGATTTCAAAAAATGTATAGCTCAGGGTAATCGTGCCAATATCCGAGGGCAGCTTCGGGTCAATCACGAAGACCACCGGAAACTCTCGCTTCTGGCTGCCTTTGAGGGTCTGCTGCTCGAAACAGAAACACTCAAGCTTTTTAAAGTGGCTTGCCGAATGGCGGGGGGCATAGCTGGGAATTGCCTGGCCAACCAGATCATGAGGGGTCACGTTGATGATCTCGTAAGTGACGGTGGCCAACTCGCCCGGGTGGACTTTCATGTAGGCCACTTTTGGCTTGAATAACATTGAGCCTTGCACGTTGGCATCAAACTCAATCGTAATGCTGCGACTGGTGTCCACCTGAGTATTGCGGGCGAACTCCCGGGCCTCGGCATAATTCAGCTTATCTTTTCTCGCCAAGACATTGATGCCCGTAATTTCACAAATCTTTTCGTAAAACGGCACCAGCGCGAACCCAAAGCCAAACATCAGAATGGCTACCATCAACAGCTTGCCCATCATGCGGCTGTTTTGGGCAGCGGGCTTGGCCGGCGCCTCGGGCGTTGGGCTGGATGGGGGCGTCTGACTCATACCGGAAACAGAAAATACTTCGCCACGATGCCCGCAAAAAATACGGCCGCCACTGATGCGAGGATCAGGGCGAGCCGCAGATTCGGGCGCTGCTCTTGGGCCACTTTCAGCTCGGCCTTAGTGGCTATGGCCTTTAAATGTCGGGGGTGTCTCGAAGGTGTGGAAGGGCGCCGGCGACGGCACGGTCCACTCTAGGCCACCCTGATTACTCTCCCAGGTGTTGTCCGCTGACTTTGGGCCGCCCTTGATGCATTTGATGACGATGTAAAGCAGCAGCAGCTGGGTGAGTCCAAAGCCAAATGCGCCGACCGAAGCCAGTGCGTTGAAGTCTGCGAACTGCATGTTGTAGTCCGCATAACGCCGCGGCATGCCGGCAAGGCCCAGGAAGTGCATGGGGAAGAAGGTGACATTGAAAAAGACCATCGACATCCAGAAATGCCACTTGCCCAGGGTCTCGTCATACATGTGGCCGGTCCATTTTGGCAGCCAGTAATACAGGCCGGCAAACAGTGCAAAGAGCGATCCGGCCACCAGCACATAATGGAAGTGGGCCACCACGTAATAGGTGTCGTGCAGCTGAATATCCAGCGGTGCCACGGAAAGGATGATGCCTGTCAGGCCACCCATGGTGAACACGAAGATAAAGCCAATCGCGAAGAGCATTGGAGTCTCAAACGTCATTGAGCCTCTCCACATCGTCGCCAGCCAGTTAAAGATCTTTACGCCCGTCGGCACTGCAATCAGCATGGTGACGTACATGAAAAAGAGCTGGCCTGCCACCGGCATGCCGGTGGTGAACATGTGGTGGGCCCAGACCACAAAGGACAGAATCGCAATCGATGCAGTCGCATAGACCATGGAGCTATACCCAAAGAGCCGCTTGCGGGAAAACGTGGGAATAATCTCCGACACGATGCCAAAGCCCGGCAGAATCATGATGTAGACCTCGGGATGGCCGAAGAACCAGAAGATGTGCTGATACATCACGGGATCACCGCCGCCAGCCGCATTAAAGAAGCTGGTGCCAAAGTGACGATCGGTCAGCATCATGGTGATGGCGCCCGCTAAAACCGGCATCACTGCGATCAGCAGGTAGGCGGTAATCAGCCAAGTCCACACGAACATGGGCATCTTCATCAGGGTCATGCCAGGCGCGCGCATGTTCAGAATCGTCGTGATGATATTGATCGACCCCATGATGGAGCTTGCGCCGAGAATGTGGACCGCGAAAATCGCCATGTCCATGCCCACTCCCATCTGGGTGGACAGCGGCGCATACAGGGTCCAGCCCGCAGCGGTGGCGCCGCCCGGCACAAAAAATGAACTCACCAGCAGCAACGCGGCAGGAATCAGCAGCCAGAAACTCAGATTATTCATCCGTGCAAAGGCCATATCAGCGGCCCCGATCTGCAGCGGAATCATCCAGTTCGCAAAGCCGACAAAGGCCGGCATGATGGCGCCAAACACCATGATCAGGCCATGCATGGTGGTGAATTGGTTAAAGAGCTCCGGATTCAGGATCTGCAGGCCCGGCTTAAAAAGCTCGGTACGAATGCCCAGCGCCAGAAAGCCGCCGACAAACAGCATCGCAAAGCTAAACCACAGGTACATCGTGCCGATGTCTTTGTGGTTGGTGGTAAACAGCCAGCGCCGCCAGCCGTGCGGGTGATCGTGGGCATGATCATCGTGACCGGCCATGCCATGCTGAGGTCCAAGTACTGCGCTCATTGCGTTCTCCTTAATCCGGCAGTCTGCGGTTTACTTCTGAACAGGCGCTGCCACAGCAGCGGTCTTTAGCGGGGCAGCCTTCGGCTGGGCGGCAGTCCATTTGGCGTATTCCTCGGCCGAGACGACCCGCACCACAATCGGCATAAAGGCATGGTCTTTGCCGCAGAGCTCAGCACAATGGCCGCGATAGGTGCCTTCTTTTTCCGCCTTAAACCAGGTGTCACGGACAAAGCCCGGGATCGCATCCTGCTTTACGCCAAAGGCCGGCACCATCCAGGCATGAATCACATCGTTGGCGGTGATCACCATACGAATCTTCTTGCCCACGGGAACCACCATTGGGTTATCGACTTCTGATAGATAGTGCTCGCCCTTGGGGGCCAGGCCCAGAATCTGATCGCGCGGCGTGGAGAGTCCCGACACAAAGGAGATGCCTTGGCCCTCGCCTTTCAGGTAGTCGTAGCCCCACCGCCACTGCATGCCCGTGGCCTTGATGGTGATGTCGGCATCGGCGGTGTTTTTCTGGGCGATCACCACGGGAGTCGCGTAAACGCCAATCACCACAACGATGAGAAATGGAACAATCGTCCAGGCAATTTCTACGGCCGTGCTCTCATGAAAATCCGCGGCTTTGTGGCCTTTGGATTTGCGGTGGGCGTAGATTGAGTAAAACATGACGGCAAATACCGCCACAAAAATCACAAGACAGATCCAGAGCAGAACCGTATGCATCGCATATAAATCCGATGCCATCCCTGTTACTGGTGTCTGTAGGTTGTAACGTCCATCCATGTGCCGCTTCTCCCCGTCTCAACTATTTTTTCTTGCTTCGCACCGCGATCGCCTTAGACCACCAGCGCCAATCGAAATTCTTCAAAAAACTGCTTCCTGTCGGCAGGGCTCACAAACCGCCCAATCTCGATACCGCCACTCGGGCCATCCAGCCGGACCATGCCTTTGGACGACTCCTCCATCCTGCAGCGCAGCCAGGCCCGGGGCAACTCCACTCGCCGAAGCGACTCCCCGAGCCGCACCTCCACCTGCACACAGTCTTGCGCAAGCGTGACCCGCTCCTGATCGCGCGCATGTCGGGCATACGCCATAAATGCAACTGCGAGCACCAGCAACTCAATGGCAGCAAAGGGGAGAACGATCCAGGCGCCCGTGACTGCCCAGGCGATGGCGATCAGCATCGACGTGGCGCCGATCAAGCAAAACGCCACCGCCAACTGTCGTGGTGACAGGGCGCAATTGCGCCGCAACACCCAAGACTTCGACAAAGCCTCCATGCCTCTCCCCCAACTGCTTAAGCCTGATGACTGAGTCCCCCGGATTATAGACGGGCTATGGATCTCTGTGATTTCTGGGCGCCCAGACAATCGGTCTGGGCTGGCCTGGATCGTCTGGCTTTAATCGGGATTGCGGATCCCTGGCCCAGGCATGGCCAAAAACACACTCGATCCTTAACCGAATCCGCCCTGCGTGCCTGAGGGCCTCCAGGGCCTGCAGGACCCGGCCCCGCCAGGCGCGCCCAGACAGGCCCGCAGGCCTGCCCGTCAGCGGGTTCCCGCCGAGCGCACGGATATCGGCCAAGGCTGACTCGGCGGTGGAATAGGTGAACTCCAGCCATTCCGCATCCATGACCGGGTCACTCATGCCTAGGCCGACCAGGGCATCCCCAATATCGTGCATGTCAGGTTGGGCCGGCACATGCCGAGACTGCGCGATATCGCCAAGGGCGGTCGCCAGGCCGCGTAAGGTGTCCGGACCAAAGGTCACAAACATCAGAAGGCCCGAGGGCGCCAGTCGGCTGGACCAAAAGCCGAGCGTGGCCCGGAGATCCGACAAGTAGGCGAGCAGGCCCACTGACCAGATCAGTTGCAGCGAATCTGCGGCCAGATCGATCGGCTGCCCCAGCAGGTCAATGCTGTGGTCAAAGCGGGCGCCGGATGGCGGCCGGATATACGAGAAACGATCTAAAAGTCGGGCCTGCGCCTGCTGCCAAAACGGATGCCGCGCCACCTCCGCCGCCGATCGTCGCTGCAGCTGTAGCCGCACGCTGCGGGGATCAACCGGCCGGATGAGGGGATCTTTTTGCACCGGCTCAGTATAGTCAAGCAGTGTTTGAAATCCCTTGTTTTTCAGGCCTGCGGCAGCTTTTGCGTCGCGCACTGCACGCGCCATGCCGGCTCTGTGCAATGTATGCCCAAGGTGAGGAGCTCTGCACCGGCTGCACACATCGCATTGCCCGGACGCCCTGGGGCGTCAGCACCCTGAGCATCGAAAGCCGCCGAATACCGATTCTCTGGCGCGAGGTGTATGGCGGACCGCTCACCGAATTGATCTATCAATCGAAGTATCACGGCGTCTGGCCGATTGCGGCCTTACTCGGCCAGCAGCTCGGCGCATTGCCCCGGCCCTGGATGGGGCCTGCGCCTGTGGTGGTTCCCATTCCACTGTCTCGACGCCGTCTTGCCCGGCGGGGCTATAACCAATCCTCCATCATTGCCCGCATGGCGGCCCGCGACTGGGGAATCTCAATGCGCGAAGGTTGGCTCGAAAAAATTAAAAATACGCCGCGGCAGGCGGCACTCGGCCGCGCAGGCCGTGGCCAAAATTTGTCAGAGAGTTTTCGGGCCGATCGGGCAGTCGCCCATCAACGTGTGATACTTCTGGATGACATCATGACCAGTGGCAGCACCCTACGCGAAGCCATTCGCGCAATCCATTGCTGCGGCGGACAGGTCATCGGTGCGGCCGTGATTGCACGCGTCGGCCCACCCAGCTTCGGACTGAAACCCTAAGGCCAGGCCGTGCTCAACATTGTGCTGGTCGCGCCGGAGATACCGCCAAATACCGGGAACATTATCCGTCTCTGCGCGAACACCGGCGTTCGGCTGCATTTGGTGGAGCCGCTTGGATTTCCAATCGATGACAGCAAAATGCGTCGCGCGGGTCTGGACTATCGCGAGCGGACATCATTTCATGTCCATCCCTCGTGGCAGCATTTTCTTGAAACAACCTCACCGGCGCTGGATCGCATGTTTGCAATCACAACAAAGGGCCAGCAATCACTTTTCGATCATCGATTTTTTGAAAACGACTGGCTTATCTTCGGATCCGAAACCAAAGGCCTTGGCGAGCTGCTCCATGGGTTTGCTTCCGCACAGCGGCTGAGAATTCCCATGCGGCCAGATAACCGCAGCCTGAACCTCTCGAATGCAGTCGCCATCGGCGTCTATGAGGCCTGGCGGCAGCTGGACTTTAAGGGCGCGATTTAGTTCGGACTGCTCAGTAGGCTGAGCGCCTCCGCAACCGAAGTGGCGACGCGGATGTGGTCACGATGTTCAGCGCGAATAAATCCCGCCTGGGCCCCGGCCGTTAGGAATTCCAGCATTGGCGTGTAGTAATCAAAAGCGTTCAGCAGCACGATCGGCTTTGCATGTAGCCCAAGCTGCCGCCAGGTCCAGGTCTCAAAAAATTCTTCCAGCGTACCAATGCCGCCGGGCAGCACCAGAAATGCGTCGGCACGCTCTGACATCATGAACTTGCGCGTGTGCATGGAATCCACCACAAATAGCTCAGTCAGGCCGTCCTTGGCAGGCTCAATCGACAGCAGGCTCTCGGGAATCACGCCGGTTGTCTTGGCGCCCCCATCGATCGCTGCCTGAGCAACTGCGCCCATCAAACCATTACGTCCGCCGCCAAACACCAGGCCGACTCCCAGCCGTGCGAGGCCTGCGCCCACCTCGCGGGCGAGCTGCTCCCAGCGGGCATCCGCGCCACTTCGGGCCCCGCAGAACACGGTGACCGACTTAACCCTCGAATTCATCGCGCATATTCCGATCCAGCAAGGCGGCAATCGCTTGTTGGGCGGTCCAATGGCCTGCGATGAGTTTGCAGACACCTGCAGTAATGGGCACTTCAACCGCTGACCGCTCGGCCAATGCCAGCAGGGCAGGCGCAGAACTCACGCCCTCCGCAACATGTCCGAGCTGCTGCACGATCTGCGGAATTGATTCGCCGCGCGCAAGCGCAAGACCCACGCGACGATTGCGCGATAGATCACCTGTTGCCGTTAACAACAGATCGCCCAGACACGCCAAGCCCATGAAGGTCTGGGGCCGTGCACCGATGGCATGGCCCAATCGCGACATCTCAGCAAGTCCGCGCGTGAGCAACGCGGCACGGGCATTGGCCCCCAACGCTAATCCATCGCAGACGCCTGCGGCAATCGCCAAAACATTTTTCATAGCGCCGCCAAGCTCAACACCAATTAAGTCATCGGTAGGGTAAAGCCGCAGGCCACCACCATGACAAGACTGCGCAATCGCGCGGGCCCATTCCAGCTGCTGACTCGCCACCGAGAGCGCAGCGGGCAGGCCCCGCGCGATCTCCTGCGCAAAGCTGGGCCCGGAGAGTGCCGCGGCTGGCCAGCCCGGGCAGGCCGCCTGAACAATCTGGTGGGGCCAGCTCAAGGCAGCCGCCTGCGCCTGCGCTGCGTTGCGCAGGGCGAGGCCCTTTGCAAGCCAGACAATTGCTTCGCCAGGCCCAGGGGGGCCGAGCTGCTGCATCAAGCGTGTCGCAGCCTCCTCCAGGCCCGACATCGGTGTCGCGAGAATGACCAGCCCATGGACGGATTGCTGCGGATGGTCCTGCCGATGGGCCTGGGCCCGCAATCGCCAATCGCGAACCGACTGTCCGAGGTCAGCCGATAGGCCCAGCTGACTCGGCAGACGAATGTCAGGCAGATATCTGCGATTTTCATGATCGTGCTGAAGGGCCTGAATCAATTGCGGGTCGCGGGCCCAGAGATTGACGCAGCCCTGCTGCGCACGCGCGGCGAATTGAACCGCGACCGCGGTGCCCCAGGCACCCGCGCCGATCACCAGCGTCGGCAACGTGAGCTCGGGTGCGGGCATGCCTACTGCGTCGGCAGAATCAGGCCGCTATCCGAAGCTTGGGATTGGGCTGCCGATTGGGCGCGCCGCTGCTGATAAAACGCTTCCCAATTCAGCTCTGCCAAATGGACCGGCGGAAAGCTCGCGCGCTGAATAACATCGGCAATATTGGAACGAAGATAGGGATAGAGGATGCTCGGGCAAGAGATGCCTTTTAGTAGCGCGAGCTGCTCATCTGCAACGCCGAGAATTTCGAAAATACCGGCCTGGGTCGCTTCGACGAGAAACCCCACCTTATCGCCGAGACGGCAAGTCACGGTGCATCGGACACCAATCTCAAAAAGTCCTGCCTGAAGGATTTTTTCCTGGGTATCAATCTGAAATTCAAGCCGGGGTTCCGCCTGATCAATAAAGACCGCCGGTGC
>CAYFPT010000018.1:0-19355 GCA_964345065.1 uncultured Bordetella sp. | reverse complement strand
CTGCACGCCCACAAACCAGGGATGCACGGACTCGGGCAGCTCGACAATTTCGGCGAGCTGCTCATGCGGTGTTTCTGCGGAGACCACCAGGCCAGCCGATTCAATCGCAGGCCGAAGCGTGTTGTTGACCTCGTAGCGATGGCGGTGCCGCTCATTGACGGTATTGCCGTAGATCCGCTGGGCAAGGGTGCCCTGACGTATCGGACACTGCTGCGCACCAAGCCGCATCGTGCCACCAAGATCTGAATTCTCTGAGCGCTGCTCGATTCGGCCGTCTGCATTTTTCCACTCGGTGATTAAGGCAATCACCGGCTGATCGGCCTTGGGCTCAAACTCGGTCGAGTTGGCCTTCGCAAAGCCCGCGCAATGCCGCGCGAATTCGATCACGGCAAGCTGCATGCCAAGGCAGATGCCCAGATAAGGAATGCGCCGCTCGCGCGCAAACTGAATCGCGGCGATTTTTCCCTCCACGCCCCGGCGGCCAAAGCCGCCCGGAACTAAAATCGCATCAAATCCCGCTAGGGCCCCCGTGCCCTGCCGCTCCAGGCCTTCGGAGTCGATGTATTCAATGGCCACCCGAGACCGGGTATGCATGCCGGCATGGACCAAGGCCTCCGTCAGTGATTTATACGACTCGGTGAGGTCAACATATTTGCCCACCATGGCAATGCGCACCTGGGTGGCCGGATGTTCAAGCCGATCGACCAGGTCATCCCAGACCGATAAATCGCAGGGCTGGGTCGACAGGCCCAGCTCTTCACAAATCAATTGATCCAGGCCCTGCTCGGAGAGCATGCGCGGAATGCGATAAATCGAGGCCACATCCCAGACCGAGATCACCGCCTCGCGCGGCACATTGGAAAAAAGTGAAATCTTGTCTTTTTCTTCCTCGGGAATGGGCCGATCCGCGCGGCACAGCAAGGCCGTGGGCTGAATACCGATTTCACGCAGCTTTTGCACCGAGTGCTGGGTGGGTTTGGTCTTGAGTTCTCCGGCCGTCGAAATAAACGGCACCAGGGTCAGATGCAAAAAACAGGTATTGCGTCGGCCAAGCCGCAGGCTGAGCTGACGAATCGCCTCCAGAAAGGGTAGCGACCCGATTCAACCGACCGTGCCGCCGACCTCAACAATTGCAATCTCAGCCTGATCGGGCTGGCCAAGGCGGACACCGCGGCCGATGAACTCCTGAATCTCGTTGGTGATGTGCGGGATGACCTGCACGGTCTTGCCCAGATATTCACCGCGCCGCTCCTTGCGCAGCACCGTGTCATAAATCTGGCCGGTGGTGAAGTTATTGTGCTTGTGCATGCGAGCGTTGATAAAACGCTCGTAGTGGCCAAGATCCAGATCGGTCTCGGCACCATCCTCCGTGACAAAGACTTCGCCATGCTGAAAGGGGCTCATGGTGCCCGGATCCACATTTAAGTAAGGATCCATTTTGATCATCGTGACCTTTAAGCCACGGGACTCCAGCAACGCACCGAGCGACGCGGAGGCAATCCCCTTTCCAAGGGATGAGACCACACCTCCAGTCACGAATACGTATTTGGTCATGTCATGTCGCTGGCTGAGCCCCTATTGTAAGAGACCTTATTCGATCACTGGGCAGCCTGTTTTTGCCCGGACCTCATCGATGGTGACCCCGGGGGCCAGCTCGCGCAGCTCCAGACCCTTCAGGGTGACCGAGAGCACGCATAAATCGGTGACGATCTCATTGACCACCCCCACCCCAGTCAGCGGCAGGTTGCACTCCGACAGGATCTTGATTTCCTCGGAGCCGTCCTTTTTCTTGGCGGTGTGCTCCATGATCACCACTACGCGATCCACCCCGGCCACCAGGTCCATCGCCCCGCCCATGCCCTTGATCATCTTGCCGGGAATCATCCAGTTGGCCAGATCGCCCTTTTCAGAGACCTGCATGGCGCCCAGGATGGCCAGATTGATATGGCCGCCACGAATCATGGCGAAGGAATCGGCACTCGAAAAAATTGAGGATCCCGGCAGCGTGGTCACCGTCTGCTTGCCGGCATTGATGAGATCTGCATCGACCTCCTCTTCGGTGGGAAAAGGGCCAATGCCCAGCAGTCCGTTTTCCGATTGCAGCCAGACGGTCATGCCCTCGGGCACGTAGTTGGCCACCAGGGTCGGCAGGCCAATGCCCAGGTTCACATAAAACCCGTCACGCAATTCTTTGGCGGCCCGTGCCGCCATCTCTTCTCTGGTCCAGGCCATTAGCGTGTTGTCCTTTTCTCGATGTGCTTATTCGGGCTGCGATTCACCACGATGCGCTTAACGAAAATCCCTGGTGTATGGATTTCATCAGGGTGCAAATCACCGATCTCCACCAGCTCTTCGACTTCCACGATGGTCATCCGGCTGGCCATGGCCACATTGGGATTGAAATTGCGGGCCGTTAGGTTAAAGACCAGGTTGCCCGCCCGATCCGCGGTCTTGGCCTTCACCAGCGAGATGTCTGCGAAAAGCGACTCCTCTAAGACATAGTTCTTGCCGTGGAATTGACGAATCTCTTTGCCATCTGAGACCACCGTGCCAACCCCCGTGCGGGTGAAAAACGCGGGTATGCCAGCCCCGCCAGCACGCAGTTTTTCAGCAAGGGTTCCCTGCGGCGTGAAGTCCAGCTCGAGCTCACCCGCAAGAAACTGCCGCTCGAATTCTTTGTTCTCGCCCACATAGGAGGCGATCATTTTTTTGACCTGCCGCGACTCTAAGAGGACACCCAGTCCAATGCCGTCTACACCGGCGTTATTGCTGATGCAGGTGAGATTTTTTGCGCCAAGCTCACGGACTGCAAGGATTAGCGACTCGGGTATACCGCACAGCCCAAAGCCGCCCACCGCCAGGGTCTGGCCGTCGCGCAGAACATCGCGCAAGGCATCAATGGCGGTCGGAAAAACCTTATTCATGGAGCACTCCAAAAGAGGGAATAAACCCTGATAGTGTAACGGCATCAGCCTGTAACACCCGAAGGAGACGGCATGGATCAAACCCGCGAATCAATGCAATACGACGTGGTCATCGTTGGTGCAGGACCGGCCGGCCTGTCTGCGGCGATCCGGCTTAAACAGGCTGACCCCGAAATCAATGTCTGCGTGCTGGAAAAAGGCTCCGAGCCTGGGGCCCACATCCTGTCGGGCGCGGTCATGGATCCGATTGCAATTAATGAATTACTGCCCAACTGGAAGGCCGATGGCGCGCCCTTAAATACCCCCGTCACCGAAGACCGATTCTTGCTGCTCTCCGAAACCGGCGCGGTCCAGTTTCCCCAGTGGATGCTGCCGGCCTGCTTTAAAAATCACGGCAATTATGTGGTGAGCCTATCGAATTTCACGCGCTGGCTAGCCCAACAAGCCGAGGGCCTGGGCGTTGAGATTTTTCCCGGCTTTACTGCGGCCGAGATCTTGTATGCGGAGGATGGCCGGGTCAAAGGCGTTGCCACCGGTGCCATGGGCATCGGCAAAGATGGTGCCCCGACATCGAACTATCAAAACGGCATGGAGCTCTGGGGCCGCACCACACTATTTGCCGAAGGCGCCCGCGGCCATTTGGGCCGGCAGCTGATTGAACGATTCAAACTTAATCAAAACGCTGACCCGCAGTCCTATGGCATCGGCTTAAAAGAAGTCTGGGAGATTGACCCTGCGCAACATCAGCCCGGATTAGTGATTCATACGGCAGGCTGGCCCTTAGACAACCATACTTATGGCGGCTCGTTTATGTATCACCTGGAAAATCATCAGGTTGCCATTGGCTATGTGGTGGGCCTGAATTACGCCAATCCATGGCTATCACCTTTCGAAGAATTTCAGCGCTATAAGACCCATCCGAAGATTCGGCCCTATCTGGAAGGTGGAAAGCGCATTGGCTACGGCGCCCGGGCCATTACCGCAGGCGGACTCAATGCGCTGCCAAAATTTATATTCCCCGGCGGTGCGCTGCTGGGCTGTGATGCCGGATTTTTAAATGCCTCGCGCATCAAAGGCAGTCATCTGGCCATTAAAAGCGGAATGCTTGCCGCCGAAGCAATTGTGCAGGCACTAAAAACCGATTCGAATTCCGCAGAGCTCACCGGCTATGCGCAGGCCTTTAAAAACTCCTGGATGTATGACGAGCTCCACCGTGCACGCAACTTCAAGCCCGCAATGTCAAAAGGCCTCTGGCTGGGCACATTGCTGGTGGGCATCGATCAGAAACTTTTTGGCGGCAAAGCTCCCTGGACACTGCACAGCACCCAGCCCGACCATGCGGCCTTAAAGCCTGCTGCGCAGTGCGAAAAAATTCAATACCCCAAGCCCGATGGAAAAATCACTTTTGATCGCTTAAGTTCGGTGTTTTTATCGGGCACAACCCACGAGGAAAATCAGCCCGCCCACCTGACACTGAAAGATCAGGCGGTGCCCGTCGGAATTAATCTCTCGACATTTGCCGGGCCGGAGAGCCGTTACTGCCCGGCCGGCGTTTATGAATACCTGGATGCATCGGGCAATAACATTGCCTCGCCCACCGAGGGCGCGCGGCTGCAAATCAATGCCCAGAACTGTGTCCACTGCAAGACCTGCGATATCAAAGATCCGACCCAGAATATTGTCTGGGTCACTCCGGAAGGCGGTGGCGGGCCGAATTACACGGGAATGTAATGGCCATACGCCGCATCATGCGCTCCAATACCAAGGAGGCCCGAATCCTGGGGCTTCAGGTCGGGCCGCCACTGCCGGAGGCCGACGCCCCAGTGGCCTGCCCGCTATGCGGCCGGCCACTGATTGCTGGGCCCAGCACCGATGAGCATCACCTCACGCCCCGCTCTCGCGGCGGCAAAGAGAAGTTTCTAGTCCATAAAATCTGCCATCAGAAAATTCACCGTACGATTGCCGAAAAAGATCTGGCACGGCGCTACAACAGCTGGCAGGCACTGGCTGAGCATCCTGAGATCCGTGCCTTTATTCAATGGGTGAAAAAACGCCCGCCGGAATTCATGCCCTAAGACCATGACTGCATTAACTGAGGCTGAACAACGTCGTGATCTGGCGGCCGCCTATCGGCTTGCCGCCCAGCGCGGCTGGGATGACATGGTCTGGACCCATATCTCGGCCAGCGTGCCCGGCCACGCCAATGCCTATTTGCTGAATCGATTTGGGCTGCGATTTAACGAAATCACCGCCTCGAATCTGGTCATGGTCAATGTCGATGGCCAGGTCATTGATGGCTCGGGTGCGCCGATTAATCCGAGCGGGTTTGCCATTCATGGCTGCGTGCACCGTGCGCGGCCCGATGCAGTCTGTGTGCTGCATCTGCATAGCTTTTGGGCCCAGGCCTTTGCCGCATCAGGACAGGATCTTTTGCCGTGCTCGCAGCCTGCACTGCGGCTTGTCGGCCGGCTGGGCCGGCATGCCTATGAGGGACTGGCCTTTCGGCCGCAGGAGCAGCAGCGCCTGGTGCAGGCCCTGGGGCATCGCGATGGCGTCATTCTTGAGCAGCATGGCATTTTGTTGATTGGCAAAAGCGTGGCCGAGGCCTTTGTGCTGATGCATCTTTTTGAGCGCGCGGCTCGCATTCAACTGACCGTTGCCGCAGCGGGATCACCCGCCTGTGTCTCCGATGCTGTGGCCAAGACCACCTATCAGCAGTGGGTGGGCGACGCACAGACCCCCGAAGGCATTGATGAATGGCCAGCGCTTTTACGCGGCCTGGATCAGACCGACCCCGATTACCAAAACTAAGAAAGGAAATGCCATGCCCACGATTCGTGTTGAGATGTTTGAAGGCCGCACCGAAGAGCAAAAACGGCAATATGCAAAAACCTTAACCGAGGCCTCGGTCCAGGTGCTGGGCTGCAGCCCCCAGGCAGTGGATGTCATTTTTTACGACATCAAAAAACACGACTGGGCCACCAGCGGAAAACTCCACAGCGATCAGTAGGACCGGCGTGGCCACCGGCATCACCGACCTCAGCACTTTTATTCTCGGCACGATTTTTATCGTGCTGCTGCCTGGCCCCAACTCTCTTTATGTCATGACCCTGGCCTCGCGCCAGGGCCTGCTGGCCGGCTATCGCGCGGCCTGCGGCATCTTTGTCGGAGATACGGTGCTGATGCTGCTGGCCGCCACGGGAGCGGCCTCGGCTTTGCATGCATCGCCGGCTGCATTTGCGGTGCTGAAGTATGCCGGCGCAGGTTATTTGGGCTGGCTGGGACTGGGGCTGATTCGGGCGGCCTTCTCGCGCAGCGTAGCGCCACCTTCTTCGCAGCGTCTGGGCATGCAGACGCCCTTTCAGACCGCCCTGGTGATTAGCCTGCTAAACCCCAAGGCGATCATGTTTTTCATTTCTTTTTTTATTCAGTTCGTTGATCCGAACTTCAGCCAGCCCGCGCTCTCATTTCTGATTCTCGGCATCATCGTGCAGATTGTCAGCGCGTTGTATCTCTCCGCGCTGATTCTTGGCGGCACGCGGCTTTCTCAGCGATTCAGTAAGACCCCCTGGGTTGCCGCAGCCGGCAAGGCCACAGTGGGCATCTTATTTGTCGGATTTGCCGTCAAGCTTGCGCTTTAATCGATGATCTGCGGCTCATTGCGGGCCACTGCCACGATGGTGCGTATCAATAGCCAGAGAATCAGTAATGTCGAGAATGCCACCATGGCCACGGCCACGGCCTCATTAAATGCGCCGCTTTCAAACTGGGCGTAGACCAATGCCGCATTGGCAAATCCCGCACTCGGAAATGAAAAGGCCCACCATGACACATAAAACGGCAGCTGCAGAAAGCGCCGAATCTGTGTGAATAAAAACAGTGCAAAAAATATCGCGATGCCAAACAACACATGGCCCATTGCATCCAGCGGGGCCGACCCGGGATGCTGGCCAGTCAGCTGAAGCCAGGATAAAAATCCCACCGCAGGCGGGGCCAGCAAAATGCAGAGCGTAGGCACCAGGTGCTTCGGCAGTGTGGGCTGCACAAACAGTAGCCGCTGCAGCACCACCGTCAGCAGCACCAGCCAAAACAAAATTCCGACTGCAAAAAACCACCAAGAGATTTCTAAAAACCCGAGCCGCACGCCCGCAAGCGGCAGCACCACATTGGCCACGGCAGGAATAAACCAGGCCGGCGTGGCATGTGGGGGCTGAAGGCTCTCACGATGAATCCAGGCGTTGAGCACCATCACCATCGCAATGACTTGCAGCACAGCGCCAATCCCCCATAAGGGCAGCGCCAGCGGCGCAAAGGTCCCAAGCGCTACGGCAGCTATGAGCGCAAAAGAAACCGATACGGCTGCAAAAAACGATGACTTCACCGGGTGCTGCCATTCCTCGTAGACCCGCTGACGATTGCGGGCCCACTTCTTGGCGTAGAGGGCCAAAAGCAACACAAGGGCCAGGCCATCGATTACCGCAAACACGACCTCCAGCAGCCCGGCAATGCCTGGCAGCCACCCCAAATTGGCCAGCTTGCCCCAGACCAGGGCCAGGCCTGATAGGCCCATCACCATGGCAAAGGCACCAATCGGCATGGCATCTAAAAACGAGTTGCCAGAAGGCGTCTGGGGGGCTGCAGACCGGGAATTCGGTATGGACATGGGAAAAAATTAACGGGATCTGGACTAAGAAATCCAAAACCACTGTGGATGGGGTGCTTGCAGTTTATCCATGAACCCAGTACTGTACGTCTATCCAGTAACCGATTTCGGACCCCATGAAGACTCTGACCCCCCGACAGCAGGAAATTCTTGACCTGATCAGCGCCCATATCGCCAAGACAGGCTTTCCCCCAACCCGCATGGATATCTGCAATGCCTTGGGCTTTAAGTCCCCCAATGCGGCCGAAGAGCACCTGCGGGCCTTGGAGCGCAAGGGCGCGATTAGCCTTAGCTCCGGCACCTCCCGCGGCATTCGCCTGCTGCAGGCCGCGCCCCGTACCGCTTTTGCTGAAGAGTCCGGCCTGGGTATTCCCCTGATTGGCCGGGTGGCAGCGGGCCAGCCCATGCTGGCCCAGGAGCACATCGAGGCCCACTACAGCATTGATTCCGGCTTATTTGCCCAGATGCCGGATTACTTTTTAAAAGTCCGCGGCATGAGCATGCGGGATGCCGGCATCCTGGAAGATGACCTCTTGGCAGTGAAAAAAATCTCTGGCGTGTCGCAGCTTCGCAATGGCCAGATCGTAGTGGCCCGGCTGCACGATGAAGTCACTGTCAAACGCTTCCAGCATCAAGGCCGCGAGATTCATCTTCTGCCTGAAAATCCTGCATTCAAACCGATTGTGGTGCCTGATAGCAATCCTGATTTGGCCATTGAGGGCCTGGGCATTGGCGTGATTCGCAACCCCAGAGTCTTGTCGTGATTCATCCGGCAGTCTGGAGGGGCCAATCACTGCATCAGTCGGCCAGCAGCAGTGGCATCAGCAGCAGTTTTCGTCTGCTGGATCGTGAACTGCCCGGCAACGGCTGGCCACGTGGCAGCCTGACTGAACTGCTGGTGCAGCACATGGGCATTGGTGAGCTGCGATTTCTTGCGCCCACGCTGCGCAGCCTCACGCAGGCCGGGCAACACATTGTGCTGCTCGCACCACCGCACATACCTTATGCGCCTGCGTTTGAGGCCATGGGCATTGATCATCGAAAAATTCTGATCGTGCAGGCGGATCGGCCCATCGATAAGCTCTGGGCAGTCGAGCAATCCATCAAAAGCAATCAATTCGGCGCGCTCATCACATGGCTAGACCATCAGGGCGGCACCCGGCCTGAACTGATTCGAAGACTGCAGCTGGCCGCCAGCACCACCCAGGGCCTGGTGTTTGTGTTTCGCCCCTTTGCAGCACAGGACCATCCCTCTCCTGCGCCACTGCGTATGCTGCTGCTGCCCCGCCGTTATCCGGATTTGGCGGTGCAGATCATCAAACGCCGCGGGCCCGTGATGTCAGCACCGATAGATATCGCAATCCCCATACCCGGCAGCGGCCTGCGCCCACTGCAAAACCACGACGCCATCATCGCCGCCCCATCAGCAGCACCAACACGACAAGCAGCCCATCACCATGCTGTGGATCGCATGCATTCTTCCCCGTCGTTACCTGGCGCCCTTTCACCAGCCACTGCCCCCCGGCGTTCGCCAGCACACCGCTGAAACCGCAGCGCAGGCCGCTGGCAGGCTCGGCCAATGGGCCCTGCAGTTCAGCCCCTGCGTCACGATCACTGGCTGGGCCCATGCGGTGCTGATGGAAGTCAGTGCCAGCCTTCGGCTCTGGGGTGGCGAAAAACGCCTGATGTGCAAAATCATTCACGGCAGCGAAGGCCTGGGATGGTCAGCAGACGATGCGCTTGCGATTGCCAGCGGGCCGACTGGGCGTGCGGCCTACTGGCAGGCCTTGGGCCTGCAAGAACACTGCTGGAATCTGCCCAATGGCCTAGAGGCCTTGCCGCTTGGTGTCATCGAAGAGCTGCATCCGCATCTGGAAATTCTTGCCCGCATGGGCATACACACCATCGGCCAATTTAAAAAACTGCCGCGCCATGGCATCACACGCCGCTTTGGCGCATCGGCGCTAAATGCCCTAGATGCCGCAGAGGGCCGACGCAATGAGTCCTATGTCTGGATTAAACAGCCGGCAAGGTTTCACTTAGAGCGCGAACTGCCAGCCCGAGCAGAACAAAATGAAATGATTGAGCGGGCGTTTCTGCCCTGCCTGCATGCCTTATCGGCCTGGCTGCTGGCACGGCAGGCCGGCGCCATGGCCATTGAGCTGCAGCTCTTGCACGATGGCCCGCCGCACAGCCGATTTGAACTTCGCTGCGCAGGACCAACCCGTGATGTACGGCGGTTTTCCCGCATTCTGGGTGAGCGACTGATTCGATTTCGTCTGCCACGGCCGGCCTATGGAATTGCCATCACGGTCAATGAAGTGATGGATCTGCCACACCAGACAGAAGATTTTCTTGGCCATGGCCATGAATCAGAGCAGGCCATGCATGAACTGATTGAGCGCCTGCAGGCCCGGCTGGGCACTGATCGGGTCTGTCAGCTCTCCATTGAAGATGAGCACCGCCCAGAAAAAGTGGTCCACTACAACGTGATAGAGCCCACATCGGCATCATCACTGCGGCGCACTGCCGCCCAGCCGCTGCATGACATCGGCCAGATGCCCCATCGGCCTGCCTGGCTGCTACGCCAGCCACTGCCGCTGGCCATGCAACAGCATCGGCCGGCGTATCACGGGCCACTGCAGCTGCTGTGCGGCCCAGAGCGCATTGAGGCCGGATGGTGGGAGGAAACACCCGGCAGCATCGTGCAGCGTGACTACTTTATTGCCCGATCTCCCCAGCAGTCTTTGCTGTGGATTTTTCGCACGCCCGCCCATGACTGGTATCTGCACGGATTTTTTTCTTAAGCCCTCTGCGTCATGGAATTTGCTGAACTCATCTGCCGCAGCCACTACTCTTTTCTGCATGGCGCCTCAGCGCCTGCAGAGTTAATTGATCGGGCCCATCACCTCGGCTATCGCGCAATCGCCATCACCGATGAGGCCTCGGTCGCCGGCGCAGTTCAGGCCCACATGGCCGCCAAGCCCCTTGGAATTCAGCTGCTGATTGGGGCCCAGTTTTCCTGCGCGGATCTGGCCGGACGAATTGTGGTGATCGCCATGTCACGTCAAGGCTATGCCCAGCTGGGATGGCTCATTACCCAGACACGACGCCGCGAGACCAAGGGCCACTATCGGCTCAGCGTTGACGATCTGCAAAGCGGCCTGCCCGACTGCCTTGTGATTTGGATTGGGGACTCCAGTGATAGTCCTGCCCGGCATTACCCGGTGATCCAGCGGCTTAAAGAATTATTTGCGGATCGGCTCTACATTGGCTGCGCCTTACTGCTGCGCGGCCACGACAATGCCTGGCGTGATCATCTGCAGACCCTGGCAGCACTGCATCGGGTGGGCCTGGTGGCCACCAGCGATGTGGTCATGCACCGCCGTTCACGCAAACCGCTGGCCGATACGCTGACGGCCATTCGGCACGGCCTGCCCATTGCGGCCTGCGGCAAACGGTTTACCCCAAATGCCGAGCAGCATCTGCGCAATCGTCTGCGATTGGCCCGCATTTATTCCCCTGAGCTGATGGCCGCCACCGTGATGCTGGCCAAGCGCTGTGAGTTCTCTTTAGATGAACTGCGCTATGAGTATCCCGAAGAAATTGTGCCACCAGGCCTCACACCCACCCAGTGGCTTCGGCATCTGACCGAAGAAGGCGTGCGCCGGCGCTTTCCCGAAGGCATCAATCCCAAGGTCCGCCAGCAAATTGAGCATGAGCTGCAACTCATCCATGAGCTGCGCTATGAGCCTTACTTTTTAACGGTCTATGACATCGTGGACTTTGCCCGCGGTAAAGGAATTCTCTGCCAGGGCCGAGGATCAGCCGCCAATTCTGCGGTCTGTTATTGCCTGGGCATTACTGAAGTCGACCCGGCCCGCATGAGCATGCTTTTTGAACGCTTTATTTCCAAAGAGCGCAATGAGCCACCCGATATTGATGTGGATTTTGAACACCAGCGGC
Organism: uncultured Bordetella sp.; assembly: GCA_964345065.1. GTDB lineage: Bacteria > Pseudomonadota > Gammaproteobacteria > Burkholderiales > Burkholderiaceae_A > Lacustribacter. Next base: position 7,802 of record CAYFPT010000018.1, on the reverse strand, counting down.
GCGAAGAAGTCATTCAGTACATTTATCAAAAATACGGCCGCGAGCGGGCCGCACTGGCCGCATCAGTGACCACTTATAAGCCGCGGTCTGCGCTTCGCGATACCGGCAAGGCCCTGGGCATTCACGCCGCCTTGGTCGACCCTGTGGCCAAGCATCATCAGTGGTGGGACGGGCGGCAGGTTGATGCCAGCGTACTGGCCACCCACCTGCAAGAGGCCTTGGAAAGCCCGGCGCTACTGGCGCACCGCCATGAAATTTCTACGCCATCTGCTGCCCAATGCGAACGCTGGGCCATGCTGTGCAATCAGCTGATCGGTGCGCCTCGGCATCTATCGCAGCATGTCGGCGGATTTGTAATTGCCCGCCATCGGCTCTCTGACTTGGTGCCGGTAGAAAACGCTTCGATGCCGGAGCGCAGCGTAATTCAGTGGGATAAAGATGATCTTGAGTCACTTGGGCTGCTCAAGGTCGATGTCTTGGCACTCGGCATGCTCTCGGCCATTCGTCGGGGGCTGGAATTCATTGGCCAAAAGCTGGGCCGTGATTTTCAGATGCAGGATATTCCAGCCGAAGATCCGGCGACCTACGACATGATCTGTGCGGCACAGACCGTGGGCGTATTTCAGATTGAATCCCGGGCCCAGATGTCGATGCTGCCGCGGCTAAAGCCGCGCTGCTTTTATGATCTGGTCATTGAGGTGGCCATCGTGCGGCCTGGCCCGATTCAAGGCGGCATGGTCCATCCCTATCTGCGCAGGCGTCAGGGCCTTGAGCCGGTGGAATATCCCAGCCCCGCAGTCCGCGAGGCGCTCTCGCGCACACTCGGTGTGCCGATCTTTCAAGAGCAGGTCATGCAGCTGGCGATTCTTGCGGCAGGCTTTAGCGCTGGCGAAGCCGATCAGCTGCGCCGCTCGATGGCGGCATGGCGCCGTAAAGGCGGCCTTGGGCAGTTCTATGACCGCATCGTAAGCGGCATGCTGGCCCGCGGCTATCCCCGTGAATTCGCCGATCGGGTATTTCGGCAAATCCAGGGCTTTGGGGAATACGGATTTCCGGAGTCCCATGCCGCGAGCTTTGCACTGCTGGTCTATGTCAGCTGCTGGATGAAGCACCATCATCCCGATGCCTTTCTGGCCGCAATGCTCAATGCACAGCCGCTGGGGTTTTATTCGCCGTCACAACTCATTCAAGATGCAAAACGCAATGGTGTCGATGTGCTGGCGGTGGATGTGCAATTCAGTCAGGTTGAAACCCACCTGGAGGCCCGCGGCGTACGCCTTGGTTTAAATCGAATCGCAGGGCTCTCCGAGCAGGCCATGCACGATACCGTGCTGCATCGGCCCTATACATCGGTGGAAGATCTGGCGCTGCGTGCCGGCCTGGATCGGGGGGACTTAAATGCATTGGCTGCCGCAGGCGCGCTGCGATCGATTGCCGGCCATCGCCATCAGGCGGTCTGGGCCAGTAGCGGCCAACACCGTCGGCCCGCCTTGCTGAGCACCGCTCCAATTCATGAATCTGTACCTGCCCTATCTGCCCCCACAGAAGGCGACGACATCGTTGCCGACTATGCAAGCCTTGGACTGACACTTGGCCGCCATCCGCTTGCGGTGCTGCGGCCTCGGCTTACACAGCTCGGCACCCAGCCGGCAGAAATCTTAAATCGCTATGCACATGGCCGGCTTGCGCGTGCGGCAGGCCTTGTCACCCATCGGCAGCGGCCCAGCACTGCACGCGGAACACTGTTTATTTCTCTGGAAGACGAAACCGGAATGATCAATGTGATCATCCAGCCCGAAGTCTTGGAGCGCTTTTATAAGGCGGTGCTGTATTCCCAGCTGATGCTGGTCTATGGCACCTGGCAGCGTGATCAGCATATTGATCCTCGTGCAGCCGGCCAGGTCCGCAATCTTTTGGCCCAGCGGGTTGAAGATCAATCTGATCTGCTCAGCACACTGATTGGGCCATTGGCGACTGCCTCAAGAGATTTTCACTGACCCGGATCGCGTTTCAGCCCATAGGGTTTCACCAGCCGCCAGACATGATCGGGCACCATGGATTTCATCCGCCGTGGCTCTTCACGCCGCAGATGAATCACGCTCTCAATGGCCTTCATCTCCACACGGGCCCGGGCAAACTCAAGGCCCCGGGGCCCGATCTTCGGCATCAGCCAGCCCACGATCGGCCGCAGCCATGATGGCATGCTGCGCAGTGGCAGCCCGCCTGCGGCCCGCTGTGTATTTTGTAAAAACCCTTTCACGGGGCCCTGCCGCTTGCCCGCACTTCCTGGTGTTGATAGCCGAATTTCATCGCCCAGCAGGCTGAGTAATTCCGCGCCCGTGTCATTGCGCACAATCAGCCACTGCTGGCCCTCGCCGCCCATATACCCCACCGTGATATCTGACAGCACATTGGTGTAATCCACGCAAGACCGGCAGGTCAGCGGAAAAAAATCCTGGGGCAGCTGGGATAAGGGCAGCATCAGAAAAGGAATGCGTTTTTTCTTGCCGTTATCAAAACGAATCTCAACGTGATAATCCGCACAGAACTCAAGATAGGTGATGGTCTCGGGTTTGGGCGTCAAGAGTTTTAAAAACTCATGAAATCGCTCGGTGGTGGTGTTATCAGAGCACGGCGTGCCGATGACATAGATTTTTTTAAAGCCGAGCGCTTTTTCAAGGGCCCGCAACGCATAGACCTGGCACGGGATTCCAATCACCGCAATGCGCTCAATGCCCTTTTGTAACGCGGGCTCAAGCAAAGCCAAAAGCGGTGCATAGCCCATGCGCATGCCGCGGCAGCGCTCCATGTCCTGGGGATCAGTGATCAGCACCGGTACTGGCCGCCAACGGTCCTCTTCATCCGGCGCCATGGTGAGCACGGCATCGACCATCTTTTCTTCTAACAGCCGCTGGGCAATCCGAGTGGTGATGCCTGTCCATTGGGCGCCCGGTGCAGGCGTTTTCAATGCGGCTCGATTCAGAATCTGATAGGGGCCAAAGAATTGCTCATCGGCCTGATGGGGCCTGCGGGCCCGGCCGTGGACCTGCCGCTCCATTGCGGGATAGTCGGGCGCAATGAACTGACAGGCGGTGGCACAACGTTTGGGCTGCGCGGTGCGTGATACCCCACAATCGGTGCAAAGATCACGATGGGGTGGTGGATCTTTCGCTAACAACCGATCCATCGGCAGGCCTTAAGCGGCCAAGCCAGCGTCGAGATCTGCCTTGAGATCCTCGAGGTCTTCCAAACCGACCGCAATGCGGACCAGACTCTCACGAATGCCGGCCTGCTCGCGGGCCTGCGGCGAGATGCGGCCATGGGTGGTGGAGGCCGGATGGGTAATGGTCGTGCGGGTATCCCCAAGATTGCCAGTGACCGACATGATCTGGACCGCATTGATGAGCGCGAACGCCCGCTGTCGCTGCTCAGTGGGATTCGCGGCTTTTAATTCAAACGACACAATTGCGCCGCCCGCACTTTGCTGGCGCATGGCCAGGGCATGCTGAGGATGCGAGGCCAAACCCGGATAGAACACACGCGCGACGCGAGGATGCTGCTCAAGCCAGCCGGCTAAAGCAAGGGCCGATGCACTGTGGGCCCGCATCCGCAGATCAAGCGTCTCAAGGCCCTTGTGCAGCACCCATGCATTAAAAGGCGATAAGGAAGGCCCGCAGGTGCGGACCACCTGAAAAATCGGCTCAATTAACTCCGCCCGGCCCGCGACAGCGCCCCCGAGCACGCGGCCCTGGCCGTCGAGATACTTGGTTGCCGAATGCAAGACCAGATCAGCACCCAGCGCCAGCGGCTGCTGTAAGGCCGGTGTACAAAAGCAGTTGTCCACCACGAGCGTGATGCCGTGCTGACGGGCGACCGCCGCTATCGCGGCAATATCGGCAATCTCTGTGAGTGGATTCGAAGGCGTTTCAAGATAAAAAAGTTTTGTCGCAGGCGTCACGGCCTTGGCCCAGGCCTGAGGATCAGTCAGCGGCACATAATCCACCGGCACACCAAACTTGCGCAGGGTATTTTCAAAAAACTGAACCGTTGCACCAAATAGGCTAGGGGTGGAGACAACATGATCACCGGTTTTGAGCAAGCCCAAGCAGGTGGCCAGAATCGCTGCCATGCCGGAGCTGGTGGCCACACAGCGCTCGGCGTTTTCTAAAGACGCCAGCCGCTCCTCAAACATCTGCACCGACGGGTTGGAAAACCGGGAATAGACCATGCCCGGCTCGCGATTTTGGAAGCGATCTGCCGCCTGCTGGGCATCATCAAAGACAAAGCTTGAGGTGAGATACATCGCCTCGGAGTGCTCACCAAAATCGGAACGCTGCGTGCCCCCGCGGATGGCCCGGGTCGCAAAGCCCAGGTCACGACGTGATGCAGAAGGCGGGTTTTTCTTACTCGTCATGGTTCAGATTCAAGGCCAGCTGATTGCGTGTGGCCTCGGCATCGCCATGGATGCGGGCATATTCCAGTGAGTCCAGCACACGATCGTTGATATCGCCTGTGATGTAATTGCCATCAAAACACGATGCCTCAAGGCCCTCGATATTGGGGTTTAGGTCCATCACATCGGCACGCATCGATTCAAGATCCTGATAAATCAAGGCATCTGCCCCGATGGCTTTACAGATCTCATCATCGCTGCGGCCAAAGGCGATCAGCTCGCCGCGGGTGGGCATATCAATGCCATAGACATTGGGGTAGCGCACGGGCGGTGCCGCCGATGCAAAGATCACCCGCTTCGCGCCCGAATCCCGGGCCATCTGCACGATCTCCTGGCTGGTGGTCCCCCGCACAATCGAGTCATCCACAATCAATACGTTTTTATTTTTAAATTCGTACGGGATTGCATTGAGTTTTTGCCGGACAGATTTTTTGCGGGCGGCCTGGCCGGGCATGATGAAGGTGCGGCCGATATAACGATTTTTGATAAAGCCCTCGCGATAGTCGATGCCCAGCTGCATGGCCAGCTGAATCGCAGCAGGCCGGCTGGAATCCGGAATCGGCATCACCACATCAATCTCGCCGGTGGGAAACTCTTTGCGGACTTTATCGGCGAGCGTCTCGCCCATGCGTAGCCGGGCATCGTAGACACTCACCCCATCGATCACTGAATCGGGCCTCGCGAAGTAAACGTATTCAAAGACACAAGGATTTAAGCGTGTGTGCCGGGCACAGACTCGGGAGTGCAGCTGGCCATCGAGGGTAAGAATCACACACTCACCCGGAGCGACATCGCGAATCGGCGTAAAGCCCAGGCCATTAATGGCCACGGTCTCCGAGGCAATCATCCACTCCTCGCCGCCCGCGGCCACATGCCGGCCCAGGGCAAGCGGCCGGATGCCGTGGGCATCGCGAAACGCCACGATGCCATAGCCGGCAATCATGGCAACACAGGCATAGGCACCACGGACCCGGGCATGCAGGGCCGAGACGGCCGCAAAAATCGAGGATTCATCCAGAGACAGTCCCGATACGGCCTGCTGCAATTCATGGGCAAAGACATTGAGCAGCACCTCGGAATCCGACTCGGTATTGATGTGGCGGCGATCCCGACGGTACATATCCTGCTGAAGCTCCTCGGCATTGGTGAGGTTGCCGTTATGGCCCAACACAATGCCAAAGGGTGCGTTGACATAAAGCGGCTGGGCCTCTTCGGAATTCGAGGCGCTGCCCGCAGTGGGATAACGGACATGGCCAATGCCCATCTCGCCTTGAAGATTGCGCATATCCCGAGTACGAAACACATCGCGGACCAGGCCATTGCCGCGGTGAATATGGATGCGCTTACCCTTGGCAGTGGAGATGCCTGCGGCATCTTGGCCGCGATGCTGAAGCAGCAGCAGGCCATCGTAGAGCAGCTGATTGACTGCCGAATGTCCAACTACACCGATCACGCCACACATACTGGGCTCCCCGAGGGATGGGTCTTGGAGGTTGGTGAAACCGGAAGTCTAAGCCGATCTCCCAGTGTCGGGGGCAGCCAGGGCGCGGCGGTGCGGATTCCGAGCTCTAAAAACGGCCGACTCTGGGCCTTCTGCCAGGCCGGCTGGGTGGGCAGCGCCGTCATTGCCCCAAGGATGGCCAGCACAATCACCAGTAAGGCCCCGCGCGCCAGGCCAAAGCCAAGGCCCAGCAGTCGATCTAAGCCGCTGATGCCGGCCGCACTGACGACCTCTCGCAGCAGCAGGGTCAGCAGCCTTCCCGCTAGCAGAATCAGCAGCAAGATGATGATAAAAGCCGCAGTCTGCTGCAGTGGCGGCGCAAGCCACTGCGGTAATAAGGCTGCAGCAGGCGATGCAAGTCGGCTCGCGCCAACAATGGCCAAGACCCAGATCGCCAGCGAAGCGATCTCTTTAATCAATCCACGAAATAGCGATAAGAGCGTTGACAGGACCATGATCCCGATCACCAGCAGATCAATCCAAGTCAGTGCCTCGAGCCACTGCATCAGGGCGTCACCACCATGGCGTCGTAGCCCTGCGACTTCGCACGGTCGCGGACCTGGTTCGCAAGCTCACGTGTCTCAAAGGGCCCGATGCGCACACGGTGCCGCTCCGAGCCATCGTCAAGTTTGATGGTCTCGACACTGACACGATGGCCGCCCGAGGCAAGCCGCGCCTTAACGCCATTGGCCGCTTCAAGCTTGGCATAGGCGCCGACTTGCACCAGAAAGCCCGCCTGCGCGGTGGATTTCTTCGGCTCGGATTTCGCGTCGGCCTTTGGCTCTGGCTGGGTGGCTGACTTTGGCTCCGCCTTGGGTTCCCCTTTAGGTTCCGCCTTGGGTTCCGCCTTCGGCTCTGGCTTTGGCTCAGGGGCCTTTGGTTTTTCCTCAGTAGCCGCCTCTGGCGGGGAAGCGGCTGGACGCAGCGATTCAATTTTTGAAAAAATAGAGTTACGCGACGGGATCTCAATTAATAAATCCTGCGATAGGGGCCTGGCCTGATCTTCCAGCAGCAGCGGCGCAAGCCCAGCGACTGCAGCAACAATGATGACAGCGCCGAGAAGTCTCCAGCGGGCCCGCCGCTTATGGTCGGCCATCGGATCAGAGGCCTGATCGTCACGCTGGTGAGAACGGGATTCGCGATCAGCGGACATGGCGCAAGTGTGGGAGTGCAGCGATCGTCAAGAAAGATCCGAAGACGACAATTCTATCATTTGACTGCACCATCGATTTGGCAGCGGCAAAGGCATGCCCGACATCATCATGGCAACTCAACGCCGCATTTGGAATTGCTGCCCTCAGTGCTTGCGCAAGCGCTTCTGCAGAACGTGCACGCGGCCCAGCATCGGGCCCGGCAAGCGTGCACAGGCACCAGTGATCGATGCGATCGGCCAGTCGCATAAAGATCGCCGCTGCATCCTTGCCCGCCACAATGCCCACCACTGCAACGGTCTTCGGAAAAAAACCCATCTGATCCAAATTGACCGCCAGCACTCCGGCCGCGTGCGGATTGTGAGCCACATCCAACACCACCGCCGGCTGGCCAGGCAGCACCTGAAAACGGGCGGCCAGTTCCACCAGCGCGAATCCCTGCCGAACCGCACCCTGTGTTACCGGCAGCCGCTCTTTTAAAGAAGACAGTGCCGCAAGCGCGGCCGATGCGTTGATTAACTGATTGGCACCGCGCAACGCCGGATAGGCCATTGCATTTCTGCGCTGGCCCCGTCCCGCCCAGCTCCACTGCTGCCGATCGCCCTGAAAATTAAAATCCTGGCCGAACTGCCAGAGATCGGCACCCTGGGCCTTCACGACTTCTGCGACTGACTTCGGGGGCTCAGGATCGGCGCAG
>CAYFPT010000017.1:3536-19376 GCA_964345065.1 uncultured Bordetella sp. | reverse complement strand
TCGGCGGCTTCGAGGCCACCTGCGAGCTCATCGTCTCGTCGGCCTTCGCGCCCACCGCGTCCGCGGCGTCGACGACGACGCCCGGAGCGCTCTTGATCGGTGCCTTCGGCCTGTGGTGCGCCCTCGGGCGCTGAGGTGATTGCGGCTACAGCAGGTGCTTCTGATCCTGCACCGCCTGCCGCACGTTCGCCGGCCTCGGGCTTGCCGCGGCGTTCACGCCGACCCTCCTGGCGCGGCTCGTTTGCCGATTCCTGCCGGGTGTCGTTCTGGCCCTCACGATTCTCACGCCGTGGGTCCCGGCCGCGTCCCGCCTCTTGCCGCGGTTGGCGCGGCTCGCGCGCTTCGCGTGGCTCGCCTCGGGATTCATTGCGGTCTGCCCGATCGCCACGATCACTGCCGCGGCTTTCGCGTTCGTTTTGTCGACGATCACGGCCGTCGTTGCGGCTACCACGTTCGTTGCGTCCGCGTCCACGTCCGCCGCGATCACCGCGCTCAGCGCGTGTTTCGGACTTCTCGTCACTGCTGCTTTTTGAAGGACCACTGGAAAACCAGCCCATGATGCGCGCGAACAGGCCCTTTTCAGCGGGTGTCACTTCGGCAGCCCGGGGGGCCACCACCGGCGCGGGCTGCGCTGGCGTGATGCCTTTGACCACCGCCTCTTGGCGCGGCTTAGCCGCAGTCTGATCGGATTTCTGTTGCTGGTATTGCGCATCGGCAGCCGGCTCATCGGCCATCGCATAGCTGGCCCGCACATCCTCGAGCCGAGGATCGTCGTGACGCAGCCGTTCAATTTTGTAGTTCGGCGTCTCCAGAAATTTATTCGGGATGAGCACGACGGTGACCTTCAGGCGAAACTCGAGCTTGGCAATATCGGTCCGCTTTTCGTTAAGCAGGAAGGTGGCCACTTCGACGGGCACCTGGACATGCAAGGCGGCAGTGCCTTCTTTCATGGCCTCTTCCTGCAAAATGCGCAGGATGTGAAGCGCGCTGGAGTCCACGTCGCGGATCACGCCGGTGCCGTTGCAGCGGGGGCAGGTGATGTGGGAGCCTTCATTTAAGGCAGGCCGCAGCCGCTGGCGCGACAGCTCCATAAGCCCGAAGCGCGAAATCTTGCCCATCTGTACGCGGGCACGATCGACATGCAAGGAGTCACGTAGCCGTTGCTCAACTTCGCGTTGATTTTTAGCGGACTCCATATCAATGAAGTCAATCACAATCAATCCGCCGAGGTCGCGCAGCCGCAGCTGGCGGCCGACTTCTTCGGCGGCCTCCACGTTGGTACGAAATGCAGTCTCTTCAATATCGGAGCCGCGGGTCGCACGGGCAGAGTTCACATCAACGGCGACGAGCGCCTCGGTGTGGTCAATGACGATGGCGCCACCCGATGGCAGCGGCACGACGCGTGAGTAGGCGGTTTCGATCTGATGCTCGATCTGAAAGCGCGAGAACAGCGGCACGTCGTCGTTGTAACGCTTCACACGGGTGCCCATATCGGGCATGACATGCAGCATGAACTGGCGGGCCTGTTCATAGATGTCATCGGTATCGATCAAAATCTCGCCGATATCGGGATGGAAATAATCACGGATCGCGCGAATGACCAGGCTCGATTCCTGATAAATCAGATAGGCGCCGGGCTGTAATTTGCGGGCATCGTCCACGGCACGCCAAAGCTGCAGCAGGTAATTCAGATCCCACTGCAGCTACTCATCCGTGCGGCCAATGCCGGCGGTCCGGGCAATCAGGCTCATGCCCGCGGGCACGTCCAGCTGATCCATGGTCTCGCGAAGCTCTTGCCGATCCTCGCCTTCGATACGCCGCGACACGCCGCCGCCCCGCGGGTTATTGGGCATCAGCACCAGGTAGCGGCCCGCCAGAGAAATAAAGGTGGTCAGCGCTGCACCTTTGTTGCCGCGCTCTTCCTTTTCAACTTGTACCAGCAGCTCGGTGCCCTCGGCGATCGCCTCTTTGATGGTGGCCCGGCCAACATCAACGCCAGGCCGGAAATACTCGCGGGCAATCTCTTTAAAGGGCAAAAAGCCATGGCGTTCTTCGCCATAGTTGACAAAGCAGGCCTCAAGGCTGGGCTCAATCCGGGTGACGACCCCCTTGTAGATATTGCTTTTGCGCTGTTCGCGGCCGGCAGTTTCGATATCCAGGTCGACGAGCCGCTGGCCATCGACAATTGCCACCCGAAGCTCTTCGGCGTGGGTGGCGTTAAACAACATGCGTTTCATGCACTACTCCTCAAACGGGCCGGCCGGCGCAATCCAATGCGAACGGCGAGGGCCCTACAACCGCGTTAACGGTCAAACTGAGCGTGCAGGCAGTACGGCGAGAGCGAACGAGACAGACCGCGGGCTGAGGGCGCGAAGTAGCGCCCACCCGGGAGTGATGGTCGAGTAAGAACGTGTGGCGATAACTTCAACACTACAAATCCGTTGCGATCAATCATTCTGTTCGTCAGCCGGGCCGCGCAGCCATTGCGCTCCTCGGTCAAATACAATCCGGTGCTCATTGCACCCGGGACGGAGGCATCGGCCGGCTTCGCGTTTCTTCCTACAGGATCCAGCCCGGGGCTGAAAATGATCTGCTTGGGGACTGACCCAGAGGGACGCAACAACCGGTCGGTAAATCATCTCCGACCGGCCGAGTATAACCTTGAACTTCAAGATGACAGCAAATCCCCTTGATTCGGCGTCACAACTGCGGCCAGCCGGCCTGGCCGGGGATACGTCCTCGGGGGCAGCGGCAGGCCGCGGCGCCAGCCAGGGCGTTCAGCAGTGGACGGTGGGTCCCGAGCAGGCGGGCCAGCGGATCGACAACTTTTTGCTCACCCGGCTAAAAGGCGTTCCCAAGACCCGGATCTATCGCATGCTGCGAACGGGCGAGGTCCGTGTCAACGGCGGCCGCATTGGCAGTGACTATCGGATCGAGCAAGGCGATGTGCTGCGCATCCCGCCGCTTCGGCTGCCCGCTTCGATGGCCGGCAGTGATGGCGGGCAGTCTCAAGGCGCGCTCCAGCCGGGCGTTGCAAAATCGGTGGCCGCCCGAATCGGTGTGATTTTTGAAGATGAGTTTTTCATTGCCATTGATAAGCCTGCTGGTCTTGCCGTCCATGGCGGCAGCGGCGTCAAGCTTGGCGTGATTGAGGCCTTGCGTCAGGTCCGTCGGCCCGAAGCAGGCCACGAACTTTTTCTTGAATTGGTGCACCGACTGGATCGGGAAACATCCGGACTGATGCTTTTGGCCAAGCGCAGATCCAGCCTCACGGAGTTTCATCGCCAGCTCCGCGAAGGCCAGATGCGTAAGCGCTACATTGCTCTGGTGTGGGGAAGCTGGCCGCAGGCCTGTGATCGAATCGATGCGCCCCTGCATAAATGGGTCAATGCGCGCGGCGAGCGCTGGGTCAGAATTCAGGAGGGCGGCCAGACGGCGATCACCAAAGTCCGGCTGCTGCAGCAGCTTGACCATGCGATGCTGGGGCCCGTGTCGCTGCTTCAGTGCGAGCCGCTCACGGGAAGAACCCATCAGCTGCGGGTGCATCTTGCGGGCCAGGGCCACCCGATTCTTGGCGATCCTAAATACGGACTGCATGAGCGCGATGATGCAGCCGGCCCAAAGGGCGCAGGGCTCATTGGCCGCATGGCGCTGCATGCGTGGTCGTTGCGGTTTACCCACCCGAACACCGGCGAGACCCTGACCTTGGCCGCGCCTCTTGATCAGGCGCTGCAGGATTTACTCAAGACACTGGGAGCGAAACCCTTGCGATGATGAACGTTGATTTGGTGGTCTTTGACTGGGATGGCACGGTGGTGGACTCCACACCGAGCATTACGCTTGCGATTCAGCAGGCCTGCAGTGACATCGGCATCGCGATTCCTGCGGCTGAAGATGCCCGCTGGGTGATTGGCCTGGGCCTGCAGGATGCGCTGTCGCGGGTGGCACCGAATCTGAGCGTCGATCAGCAGCATCAGCTGACCGAGCGCTTTCGGCACCATTACCTCTCGCGCTATGAGCAGCTGCAGATGTTTCCCGGCATGTGGGAGTTATTGCATGGCCTGCAGTCCTCGGGCATGCCGCTTGCAGTTGCAACCGGAAAGACACGGGTGGGACTTGACCGTTCTTTTGAGCTGACTCGGACTCGGCACCTGTTTGCAACATCGCGCTGTGCCGATGAATCCGAGCCCAAGCCCGCCCCCAAAATGGTGCTGGAGATCTGCGCTGAGCTTGGCATTTCTCCAAGCTCAACGCTGGTCATTGGCGATACGACTCATGATATTTTCATGGCCCGTGCAGCCGGTGCCAGCGCGTTGGCCGTGGCCTATGGCGCCCATGCGGCCGAGGAGCTGCGCGCCGCCGAACCGTTGGGCTGTATGCTCAGTGTTAACGAATTAGAGAACTGGATCACACAATGGATCAGCAAGTAATCGAAAAAGTCCTGCTGGCGCATGTTCAAGAGCAGCGCCGCGCCCGCCGTTGGGCCAACTTCTGGCGGCTGATCACACTGTGCCTGGTGCTCGTTGCCATTTGGATTTCTTCATTTGGAAGTGGTGGACAGCTGACGGCCAATACCACCGCCCGCCATACCGCGATGATTGATCTGCAGGGCATCATCGATCACGGCACCACCTCGAGTGCTGAGCTGATCAACGAGTCGCTGCGTGAGGCGTTTAAAAATTCCCATGCGGCGGGAATCATCCTGCGCGTCAATAGCCCCGGCGGAAGCCCGGTGCAATCCAGCATCGTATTTGACGAGATTCGTAGGCTGAAGGCCGCCCACAAAGATAAGCCGGTGATTGCAGTGGTCGAAGATGTGGCCGCCTCGGGTGGCTATTACATCGCCGCTGCCGCGGACTCCATTTATGTCAACCCATCAAGCCTGGTGGGTTCGATTGGCGTGCGGATGGATAGCTTTGGATTTACCGAGGCCATGAAAAAACTCGGAGTGGAGCGTCGGGTATTGACCGCAGGTGAGAATAAAGCACTGCTCGATCCGTTTCTTCCGATTGATCCGAAGCAGCGGGCTGCCGTGCAGAGCATGATCAATGAAGTCCACGGCCAATTCATTTCTGCAGTCAAACAGGGCCGTGGTGATCGGCTGAAGTCAGGCCCCGACTTGTTTACCGGCATGGTCTGGACAGGCGCGAAAAGCGTAGAGCTGGGCCTGGCCGATGGGCTGGGCACCGTGGACTCGGTGGCCCGCGATTTGATTAAAGCCGAAGACGTGATCGATTACACCCTGCAGCCGAATTTCGCTGAGCGGCTGGCCAAGCGCTTTGGGGCTGCGGCCGGCGATGCGATCTTCAGCGCGATGATGCGCTGGTCGATTTATTGATGCTTAGCCTTGCGACAGCGCCGATAGCTCAAACGATTTTAGTAAATCGGTCAGCGCGATTAAGGGCAGGCCCACCAGCGCGGTGGGGTCTGGGCCCTCAATCGATTCAATCAGCGCAATGCCAAGGCCTTCTGATTTTGCAGCGCCTGCGCAGTCCAGTGGATTTTCAACTGCGATGTAGCGGCGCAGTAGGCCATCGGGCAGCGCAGCGGCATCTCTAAACCGCACACGCGTGATCACACTGGCCTCTTTCACCAGTTGGCCGGCGTTGGCCGCCACACAAACTGCAGTTATAAATTCCGAGGTCTTGCCCCGCTGCAGCTGCAGCTGCGCGAACGCACGCTCGGCAGAACCCGGCTTATCTAAGCGCTTGCCTTCGCAGCTGGCCACCTGATCTGCGCCAATCACAATCGCGTTCGGGTGGGACTGCGCGATTGCGACCGCTTTCTCGCGGGCAAGCCGTACGGCAGTCTGCAGAAATGATTCCCCCGCATGCGGGGCCTCATCCACCTGCGGCGCGTGCACCTCAAAATGCAGCCGCAGCCGCGCCAGCAGCTCCCTGCGATACGGGCTGGTGGAGGCGAGAATCAATCGTGTGTGCATGCTGGCTTGAAAGGTGTTCTGAAGGCAGATAAGGTTTGCGCATTATGGCGGCGAAATTTGATCTCGATAGTGTGCTGACCGCATCTGCGCTGGAGCGTGCACTCTCGGCCGGGCAGCTTCCCGCATCGGGCGAAATGCCTGCGGCCGAATTCACACGTTTGATTGCTGCCTGCCATCGTGCGCAGGATCCCGTGCAGTGGGCCTTTGGTCCGGATCCATCGGGCCCGGGCCCGGGACATCCGCGCCGACGCTGGTGGCTTGTGTCCCGCGTCAGACTCACCTGTGTCTGCGAGCGTTGTCTTGAGCCGGTTGTGCTTGTGCTCGCGTCGCGCCGCGGGTTTGAGTTTTTCGAGTCCGCAGCCCTCGCGGATGCCCGCACTGAGCAGATGACGGCCGAAGATGAGGCCCGCGACCCAGACCTGCCGATGGTGGATTTTTTGGCGCCGGAGGATTCCGCCAGCCTGCGCGGACTCATCGAGGACGAGCTGCTGCTTGAGTTGCCGATGGCGCCCAAGCATGCCGACTGTCAGGCACCCCTGACAGTCGAATCGAGCGCGGACGATCGGACCCGGCCCTTTGCGGGCCTTGCAGAGCTGCTGCATAGGCCTTTAAAAGGGAAAAATGCCTTATAATTCAAGGTTTTCCGGAGCTTAACCATGGCTGTCCAACAAAATAAGAAGTCGCCGTCTAAGCGCGGCATGCACCGTTCGCACGATTTTCTGACCCATCCGCCGACGGCCGTTGAGCCGACCACCGGCGAGGTCCATCTGCGCCACCACATTAGCCCCACGGGCTATTACCGTGGCAAGAAAGTCGTCAAGACCAAGGCCGCCTAAGTCTTTTTTCTCGCGCTGTGACTTCGTCGCAGTCTGTCTGTGTCGCCATTGATTGCATGGGCGGCGATCACGGACTCTCCGTCACCATTCCTGCAGCAGTCAGCTTTCTGGGCGCGAGTCCAGGCCGGCGGGCGCTGCTCGTTGGCCGCGAGCCTGAACTCTCTGCGGCACTGAAGTCGGCGGGCCCCGCCGCCGAAGTCCTCAGCCGCCTTGAGATCATCGCCACTGATGAAGTGGTGCTGATGGATGATCCGCCGGCTGTCGCGCTGCGCAGTAAACGCCGCTCTTCGATGCGGCTTGCCATTGAGGCCGTCAAAGAGGGCCGGGCCCAGGCGGCGGTCAGCGCTGGCAATACCGGCGCATTGATGGCGATTGCCCGTTATGTGCTGAAAACCATGGAGGGCATTGACCGGCCGGCAATTGCCACAGCCATGCCCAATCAAAAAGGCGGCGTGACGACCATGCTCGACCTTGGGGCCAACGTCGATTGCAATGCGGATCATCTGCTGCAGTTTGCCTCGATGGGCGCAGCACTGGTGTCGGTGATTCACGATAAGCAAAACCCGACGGTGGGCCTACTGAATATTGGCGAAGAGGTGATTAAAGGCAATGACACCGTCAAGCTTGCGGGCGAGCTCTTGCGGGCGAGTCATTTAAATTTCTACGGCAATGTTGAAGGCGACGATATTTTCAAAGGCACCACCGATGTCGTCGTCTGTGATGGTTTTGTGGGCAATGTGGCCTTAAAAACAGCCGAGGGCTTAGCCCAGATGCTGCGCAGTTTCATTAAGCAAGAATTCACTCGAACGGGCATCAGCAAACTCTTGGGCATCATTGCGATGCCGGTGTTAAAGCGCTTTTCGCAGCGTGTCGATCATCGTCGTTATAACGGCGCCGCACTTCTGGGGCTGCGGGGCATTGTGTTGAAAAGCCACGGCTCGGCGGATGCGCTGGCCTTCGGCTATGCATTGGGCCGCGCCGCCGATGCAGCCGCCCATGGATTAAACGAAAAGATCGCCCAGGCCATCGCCCTTGATCGGCCTGAGACCATTCCCCATCCTGACCTAAAATCGCAGTCCACAGAGGCCTCTGAGGATTTCGAGTAATGGAAATGTTCTCGCGTGTGGTGGGCACGGGGCGGGCCCTTCCCGGGCAGCCCGTCAGCAACGCCGCCTTGGTGGACCGCCTTGCGAAATCCGGCCTTGAAACTTCGGATGCCTGGATCCGCGAGCGCACCGGCATCTCCCAGCGCTATCTCGCAGACGAGGGCGTTACCAGCAGTGATCTGGCTGCGCAGGCCGCCCAGCATGCGCTACATGCGGCTGGCATATCGGCTGCGCAGCTGGAGATGATCATCGTGGCGACCTCCACGCCCGATATGATTTTTCCGTCAACCGCCTGCCTGGTGCAGAAAAAAATTGGCGCCTCTGGCGGGCCGGCTTTTGATGTGCAGGCGGTTTGTAGTGGCTTTGCGTATGCAATGGCCACGGCGGATTTGTTTATCAAGTCGGGCAAGGTCCGCAATGCCTTGGTGATTGGTGCTGAAGTCTTCTCGGGCATTTTGGATTGGACCGACCGCGGCACCTGCGTGCTCTTTGGTGATGGGGCGGGCGCTGTTGTGCTCACGGCCGATCAGCAGCCGGGTGTGCTGGGCCATCGGCTGCATGCCCGCGGTGAATTTGAAAATATTCTTCGCACCCCCGGATCGGTCAGTCATGGCAAGGCCACCGGCCACCCGTTTCTTACGATGGATGGCCAGTCGGTATTTAAGCTCGCCGTCCAGGTGCTTGACAGTGTTGCCCGCGAAGTCTTGGCCGACGTGGGTGATCAAGTCAGCGATATCGATTGGCTCATTCCGCACCAGGCCAATGTGCGCATCCTGTCGGCCACTGCCAAGCGGCTTGGAATCGATGAATCCAAAGTCATTGTCACGGTGGATCAGCATGCCAACACCTCGGCGGCCTCGGTGCCGCTTGCGCTGGATGTGGCCGTCCGTGATGGCCGAATTCAACCCGGGCAGCGGCTGATGCTGCAAGGTGTCGGCGGCGGCTTTACCTGGGGCGCGGTGTATCTTCGCTACTGAGATGAACACGCTTGCCTTTATTTTTCCTGGCCAGGGATCACAGACCGTCGGCATGCTGCAGGGCTTTTCTGAAAACGCGGCGGTCGGTGCCGCAATTGCCGAGGCCTCCGAGGCGCTTGGCCAGGATCTGGGCCAGCTGATCGCGCAGGGCCCGGCAGAGGCCTTGAGCCTGACCGTCAACACACAGCCGGTGATGCTGGCAGCCTCGATTGCGTTTTATCGGGCATGGTTGCAAGCCGGCGGCCCGCAGCCGGGCTGGGCTGCAGGCCACAGCCTAGGAGAATATTCTGCGCTGACCGCAGCGGGCGTCTTTGGCCTTGCCGATGCAACGCGGCTTGTGCGTTTTCGCGCTCAGCAGATGCAGTCTGCAGTGCCGGTCGGCGTGGGCGGTATGGCGGCCGTGCTGGGCATGGCATCACCGGCGGTGATTGCGGCTTGCGCAGATGCCGCCCAAGGCCAGGTCGTGGAGGCCGTCAATTTCAATGCGCCGGATCAGACCGTGATCGCGGGCCATCAAGAGGCAGTTGATCGGGCCTGCGCACTGGTTAAAGAGCGTGGCGCGAAACGTGCGCTGCCGTTGGCGGTGTCTGCGCCGTTTCATTCAAGCTTGCTTGCGCCCGCTGCCGATGCGCTGCGTGAAAGACTGAAGCAGACGGCAGTCAATGCGCCGTCGATTCAGGTCGTCAACAACGTCGATGTGGCGATTGAGCGTGATGCCAATCGTATACGCGATGCCTTATCGCGGCAGGCGATGCGGCCCGTGCGCTGGGTGGAAGTGATCGAAAAACTCTCCGCCAATGGCGTCACCACCCTGATTGAGTGCGGGCCCGGCAAGGTGCTGACGGGCCTGGTGAAACGGATCGCACCGCAGATCACAACATTTGCGATCAATGATCAGTCCAGTCTTCAGGCCGCCTTAGACGCGGTGTTGGCGTAAAGGGAGCGCTACTCGAATGCTTGAAACTTCAAAGGTCGCCTTGGTGACGGGTGCAACGCGCGGCATTGGCCAGGCCATTGCGCTGGCCTTGGGCCAGGCGGGCCACACTGTGGTTGGCACGGCCACCACCGATGAGGGCGCCCAGAGTATTTCGCAGGCACTTTCGGCCCAGGGCGTGAAGGGCTGCGGCAGGGTGCTGCAAGTCAATGAGGCTGGTGCATGCGATGCACTCCTTGACCAGATCGGGCAGCAGTTCGGGCCGATTGGCATCTTGGTCAATAACGCTGGCATTACCCGCGACAACCTGTCCATGCGCATGCGCGACGAAGAATGGGATGCCGTGATCCAGACCAATCTCACGGCAGTCTTTCGGCTTTCGCGCGGGGTGCTGCGGGCCATGATGAAGGCCCGCTGGGGACGGATCATCAATATCACCTCGGTGGTTGGAATCTCAGGAAACCCGGGCCAGATGAATTACGCTGCCGCCAAGGCTGGCGTGGCGGGCATGTCCCGGGCCCTGGCCCGCGAGGTCGCCAGCCGCGGCATCACCGTGAACTGCGTTGCGCCGGGCTTTATTGACACTGATATGACCAAATCCCTGTCAGAGGATCAGATCAAGTCTCTGACCAGTCAAATTCCCGCCCAACGTCTCGGAACTCCTGCGGATGTGGCCTCATCTGTCGTCTTTTTGGCCTCAGATGGCGCGGCCTACATCACCGGGGTTACCCTGTCCGTTAACGGCGGCATGGTGATGTCCTGATACAATCCGTCGCGGTTTTACCCCAAAGGAAAGAGCTTCATGGAAGACATCGAAAAGCGCGTGATTGGCATCGTCTCTGAGCAGCTTGGCGTCAAGATTGAGGACGTCAAGACAGCGTCCAAATTTGTCGATGACCTCGGCGCTGACTCCCTGGATACCGTCGAACTCGTGATGGCCCTGGAAGACGCATTCGGCTGCGAGATCCCCGACGAGGAAGCTGAAAAGATCACCACCGTTCAGCAGGCGATCGACTACGTCACGTCCCACCTGAAGAAGTAAGCGGATTTTCTGCCGATGAGCGGTCCTTCACCATCAGGTGCCGCGGGTCGGCGCCGCGTTGTCGTTACTGGATTGGGCTGCGTTTCCCCGTTGGGAAACGAGATTGCCTCGTCTTGGTCGGCGCTGGTTGCCGGCAAGTCCGGCATCGCCACCGTCACCAAGTTTGATCACAGCGGCCTGCCGGTGCATTTCGCTGGCGAGGTCAAGGGCTTTGCCGTCGAGGACTATCTGCCCGCCAAAGAGGCGCGGCACATGGATACCTTTATTCATTACGGAATCGCCGCCGGCGTTCAGGCACTGAAAGACTCCGGCATCGAGGTCACCGATGCCAATGCCGAACGTATCGGGGCCTTTGTGGGCTCGGGCATTGGCGGACTGCCGTTAATTGAAGAGACCCATGCGGAGTACACCAATCGCGGTGCCCGCCGCATTTCGCCGTTTTTTGTGCCCGGATCCATCATCAACATGATCTCGGGCCACCTCAGCATTCTGCACAACTTAAAAGGCCCCAATGTGGCCGCCGTCACCGCCTGCACGACGGGACTGCACAGCATCGGGCTGGCAATGCGATTGATTCAATATGGCGATGCCGATGCCATGCTGGCCGGCGGCGCCGAGTCCACCATTTCTCCGCTGGGCATTGGCGGCTTTGCAGCAGCACGGGCGCTCTCCACACGTAACGATGATCCCGCGGCAGCATCACGGCCATGGGATAAAGACCGCGATGGATTTGTGCTGGGCGAGGGCGCTGGCGTGTTGATGCTCGAGGAGTACGCGCATGCGCGGGCCCGGGGCGCGAAGATTTACTGTGAGCTTGCCGGCTTTGGAATGTCCGGCGATGCCTTTCATATGACTGCGCCGAACATGGACGGCCCACGCCGTTGCATGCTCAATGCCCTGAAAGATGCCGCAACGCCTGTTGACCAGGTCGATTATGTGAACGCCCATGGCACCTCGACACCTCTGGGTGATAAAAATGAGTCCGATGCAATCAAGTCCGCCTTAGGCGATGCGGCCCGTCGTGTCGTTGTCGGTTCAACCAAGTCAATGACTGGCCATCTTTTGGGGGGTGCGGGCGGCCTGGAGTCGGTCTTTACTGTGCTGGCCTTGCATCATCAGGTAAGCCCACCGACCATCAATATCTTTAATCAAGACCCCGAGTGTGATCTTGATTACTGCGCCAATACCGCCCGTGATCTCTCGATTCGGGTCGCCCTGAAAAACAACTTCGGATTTGGCGGCACCAACGGCACGCTCGTCTTTCGCGCAATCTAAGTGCGCGGTAATGCGGGCTCAGCATGAGCGATCAGCGTGAGGCCGATGCCGATCTCGTTGCGCGGGTTCAGCAGGGCGATAAACGGGCCTTTGAATTACTGGTCGTTAAGTATCAGCGCCGTGTCGAGCGGCTGATCTCTCGGCTGATTCGGGATCCCGCCGAGATTGAGGATGTGGCCCAGGAGGCCTTTATCAAAGCCTACCGGGCGCTGCCGCAGTTTAGGGGGGAGAGCGCCTTTTACACCTGGCTTTATCGGATTGCAGTCAATACAGCCAAAAACTTTCTGGTCAGTCAGGGCCGCCGGCCCAGGCCCCTGGCGGATGCGCCTGTCGGTGAGGATGGGGAATCTTTTGATGCCACCGATGTCGTAGAGGACATCAATACCCCGGAGGCGGTGCTGCATAGCCGTCAGGTGGCCGAAACCGTGAATGCCGCCATCGAGGCACTGCCCCCGGATCTGCGCACGGCGCTGACGCTGCGGGAGATTGAAGGACTGACCTACGAAGAGATCGCAGAGGCCATGGACTGCCCGATAGGCACAGTCCGATCACGGATATTCCGTGCCCGGGAGGCCATCGCCGAACGCTTAAGGCCGCTGCTCGGCACTGGCGAGAGCAAACGTTGGTAGGAATGAATCAAATCACTATGTCACACCACTATAAAAAAGAGAGCCATCGCCACCAAGGGAGCGCGTCATGAACGCACACGAGGAACTGTCGGAATGGATGGATGGGCAGGCCGCCGAGGGCCGCACAGAGCATATGACCAAAAAAATCCTTCAGGATTGCGACAGTCGTGCCCGCTGGAATGAGTACCATTTGATTGGCGATGCAATGCGCAGCGCGGCCCTTGCCCGCAAAAGCAACGTCGCCAATGCGGTCGCGCAGGCCCTTGAGCACGAACCCAATCATCTTGGTGCTGCGGCGATCAGCGCTGAACATCGATCTCGTTTTGGCCGTCGAAAAATCTCACGCGCGGTTTCGGGGTTGGCAGCTGCAGCAGGCCTTGCATTTGTGGTCTTTGTCGCAGTTGCGCCGCAGATGCAAGCGCCTGGCAGCCCCGAGCAATTGGCTGCCGGCAGTCCCGCCAATCAAGCCGCTGAACGCCCGGCTGCCGTCAGTACCGCCGTCAACTCCGCCGTGCTGCAGGATGCCCGTCTGCGCGAGCTCTTTGATGCGCACGGGTCCATGTCCATTCGGCCTGTATCCACCGAGGTCCGCTAATGCGTCGCCGGGCCGCACTGTCACTCATCGCTCTGGCCTTACTGAGTGCGTCGGCATTGCGTTCGGCACACGCCCAGTCCGAGCCGCCCGTTGCCGGCTTATTGGAGCGCATGCGAACCGCCGCCCAGAGCCTGAGCTTTACCGGGACATTTGTGCATCAGCAGGACGCGGTCCTGCAGTCCTCACGCATCACCCAGATCCGGGATGCGCGCCAGTCCGTGACCAAGTTGCAGACACTGGAGGGCAACCGCCAAGAAGTCATCAAACTGTCGGGCGAAATTCGCATCTACATGCCCGATCAGCAGCGGGTCAAGGTCGACCAGACGGGCCAGCCGCGCTCGGCATTTCCTGCGGTGATTGTGGGCAGTCCGGCGGCGGTGCTGGCCAACTACGAGGTCATCCCCGGCGGGTCGATGCGGGTGGCCGATGTCGATGCCCGGGAGGTGCTGCTCAAACCCCGCCACGAGGCCCGCTGGCCCGTCAGGCTCTGGATGGATAAGCGGACTGGCCTGATTGTTAAGTGCCAAAAGCTTGACCGGGAGGGCCGCACGGTGGAGCAGGCGGCCTTTACGGCCCTGAATTTCTCGCCAAAACCCGGCCCAGCCCCAGGCCAGCCCTCTTATCCAGGGGCCAAGGACTGGACGGTGTATAACGCCTCTTTCCAGCCCACTGCCTCGGCCCCCGCCTTAAAATTCAAGCCAGAGGCCCTGCGGGGCTTTGAGTTGGTGGGGTCCTACGAACGCCATGGATCGGCAGGGCTGGAGATGCGGCGTTATGTGTTCTCCGATGGGGTTGCGGCGGTCACGGTGTTTGTTGGCCTGAAAACCAAAGAAAGCCCGCTGGGTGATAAGGCCCATCGCACCGGCGCAGTCAGTATGGCCTCGCGAGAGTTTCAGGATGTTCGAGTAACCGTCTTTGGCGATGTGCCGCCCGAGGCCCTTTGGCAGTTTGTGCAAAGTATTGAATGGAAAACCAATTTATGAATCAGGAAGTTGCAGTCCGCCCCACCATGATCAATCAATACGCTTGGCGACACGCAGCGGCATTGCGGGCTGCAGTCATGGCGTTGGCACTGCTGGGCTTCTCGATGTCGGTGATTATTCCGACTGCCCATGGCCAGTCACAGGCCCAGCCTCCAGCGGTACGTGGTCTGCCAGACTTTGCGGATTTGGTGGAGAGTGCCGGGCCGGCCGTGGTGAATATTCGCACCACTGAAAAGGTACGCGTTCAGCAGTCAGGCCCGGGCCAGCAGATGCCTGAGCTCGATGAGAACGATCCCTTCTATGAATTTTTCCGCCGCTTTTTCCCGCCGCGGCCCAATGCGCCCCGCAACCCACGTGGTGGGCAGCAGCCCGAGGAAGTGCCCCGCGGTGTGGGCAGTGGATTCATCATTTCAGGCGATGGCTTCATTCTGACCAATCACCACGTGGTGGATGGCGCCGATGAAATTCTGGTCACACTGGCCGATAAGCGGGAATTTAAGGCCCGGCTCATTGGTTCAGACCGTCGCACGGATGTGGCGCTGGTAAAAATCACCACCACCGGACTGCCCTCATTGCGTTTTGGAGATCCAAATCGCCTCCGGGTTGGCGAATGGGTCTTGGCCATTGGCTCGCCGTTTGGCTTAGAAAATACCGTGACAGCGGGCATTGTGAGTGCCAAGGGCCGCGATACGGGCGACTACCTTCCCTTTATTCAGACCGATGTGGCGGTGAATCCCGGCAATTCCGGTGGGCCGCTTTTGAATATGCGTGGCGAGGTGGTGGGCATTAATTCCCAGATCTACAGCCGTACCGGCGGCTTCATGGGCATTTCGTTTGCAATTCCGATCGATGAGGCCAATCGTGTGGCCGAGCAATTGCGATCGCAGGGCCGTGTCACCCGCGGCCGTATCGGAGTCGGCATTGGCGAGGTCACCAAGGAAGTCGCCGAGGCCCTGGGCCTGTCCAAGACCTCCGGCGCGTTGGTGCGCAGCGTGGAGTCGGGCGGTCCCGCTGAGCGGGCTGGCCTTGAACCCGGCGACATTCTTTTGCGCTTTGATGGCAAGCCGATTGAAAAATCCACCGACTTGCCACGCATTGTCGGCAATACCAAGCCGGGTGCCCGCGTGGCAGCGCAGGTCTGGCGCAAAGGGGGCATGAAAGAAATCAGTGTCACCGTGGGTGAGATGGAGCCCGACCGTGTGGCCAAGGCCGCCGCCAAGCCCGGCCAGCCCCCGGCAACCGTGGCGGCCAACTGGCTCGGGCTATCGGTTGGGGATCTGACCGAGGCCCGTCGCGGTGAGTTAAAAATTAAATCAGGCGTGCTGATTGAGGCCGCCGAGGGCGCTGCCGCCCGCGCAGGAATTCGTCAGGGGGATGTGCTGATCAGCGTCAACAACACTGATATCACCTCTGCCAAACAGTTCGGCGATTTTGTAAACAAGTTAGATAAAACCAAACCCCTTGTGGCACTGGTCCGACGCGGCGACGGTGCCTTATTCATCCCGGTTCGGCCCACCACGGC
>CAYFPT010000017.1:0-3526 GCA_964345065.1 uncultured Bordetella sp. | reverse complement strand
ATGGAGGCCCAGGTCCTGGACTCCATGGCACTGGAGCGTGAGCGTGGCATCACCATCAAGGCGCAGACTGCCGCACTGACCTATAAGGCGCGAGACGGAAAAATCTACGCGCTGAATTTGATCGATACCCCCGGCCATGTGGATTTCTCCTATGAGGTGAGCCGATCGCTGTCGGCCTGTGAGGGCGCGCTTTTGGTGGTTGACGCCTCGCAGGGTGTGGAGGCCCAGACCGTGGCCAACTGCTACACGGCAATTGAGCTGGGTGTCGAGGTTGTGCCGGTCCTCAATAAGATTGATTTGCCGGCCGCCAATCCCGAGCAGGCGATTCAAGAAATTGAAGATGTCATTGGCATCCATGCCCAGGACGCGGTCCGCGCAAGTGCCAAGACCGGCGAGGGTGTGACGGACATTCTTGAGATGCTGATCGCCCGCGTGCCGCCCCCCAAAGGAGACCCAAAGGCGCCCCTGCAGGCCCTGATCATTGACTCATGGTTTGATAACTATGTCGGTGTGGTGATGCTGGTGCGCGTGGTCAACGGCAGCTTAAAGCCAAAAGACAAGATTCTGTTGATGTCCACGGGCGCCAACTATCCGGTGGAGCAGGTCGGCATCTTCACGCCAAAGTCAAAACACCTGGACAGCCTCTCCGCAGGCGAGGTGGGGTTTGTGATTGCCGGCATTAAGGAACTCAAGGCCGCCAAGGTGGGCGATACCCTGACCCATTCAGGAAGCCATGCCGCCGCCGCGCCGCTGCCCGGCTTTAAGGAAATCAAGCCCCAGGTGTTTGCCGGCCTGTATCCGGTCGAGTCGAATCAATACGAGGCCCTGCGGGATGCGTTAGATAAATTAAAGCTTAACGATTCATCACTTCAGTATGAGCCCGAGGTCTCGCAGGCCCTTGGCTTTGGCTTTCGTTGCGGATTTCTTGGCCTGCTGCATATGGATATCGTGCAAGAGCGGCTCGAGCGCGAATACGACATGGACCTCATCACCACTGCGCCCACGGTGGTCTATCAGGTGTTGATGCGTGATGGCACGTTAATTGATGTGGACAACCCCTCGAAGATGCCCGATCCGGCACGCATTGAGGAAATCCGCGAGCCGATTGTGACGGTGACTTTATTCATGCCCCAGGAGTATGTCGGTGCGGTGATCACCTTATGTACCGGTAAGCGGGGCGTGCAGACGGCGATGAACTATCACGGCCGTCAGGTCAATCTCACCTATGAACTGCCGATGAATGAAATCGTGCTTGATTTTTTTGACAAGCTAAAGTCGGTCTCGCGCGGCTATGCGTCGATGGATTATGAATTCAAAGAGTATCGGGCCTCTGATGTCGTCAAACTCGATGTCCTCATCAACGGGGACCGTGTGGATACGCTATCCGTGATCGTGCATCGGGCCAATTCTCAGAGTAAAGGCCGCGAGCTGGCCTCTAAGCTGCGCGAGCTGATTCCACGGCAGATGTACGATGTGGCCATTCAGGCGGCGATTGGCGCCAATATCATTGCCCGTGAAAACATCAAGGCCCTGCGCAAAAATGTGTTGGCCAAATGCTATGGGGGCGATATCACTCGCAAGCGCAAGCTTTTGGAAAAGCAAAAGGCGGGCAAAAAGCGCATGAAGCAAGTCGGCACGGTTGAGATTCCGCAGGAGGCCTTCCTGGCGGTGTTGCAGGTCGAGGACTGAACATGAATTTTGCCCTGATCATTTTTCTGCTCTGTGTGTTCACAGGCGTGCTCTGGGCCGCGGACCGCTGGGCATGGAGAAAGCGTCGGCCCGAGGGCGCGCCGCGTCCGCTCTGGCTGGAGTACACCGCAGGTTTTTTTCCGGTAATTTTCGTGGTCTTCATGCTGCGCAGCTTTGTCGTGGAGCCCTTTAGCATTCCATCAGGCTCAATGATTCCGACCCTGCGAATTGGCGATCTGATTTTGGTGAATAAGTTTTCTTATGGCATCCGCCTGCCCATTGTCCACACGAAGGTGCTGGATACGGGCGCACCTGAGCGCGGTGATGTTGCTGTTTTTCGTTATCCCGAGGATGAGACGGTGGATTACATCAAGCGGGTCATCGGCCTGCCGGGTGATGTGATTCGCTACGAAAATAAACGGCTCTTCGTCAATGATCAGCCGGTGGCGGCCAAGGCCCTTGATCCGTACTTTGATGCGGGCCGCATTTCATTGCAGTTTGAAGAGCAGCACGGCGGAAAGCGCTACCGAACCTTAAATGATGATGATCGGTTGCCGCTGGGGTTTCTGCCCCCCTCGGGTGGCCGGGGCTGCCAGGTCACCGACCGGGGCCTGCGCTGCGCGGTGCCGGCGGGCCACTATTTCATGATGGGCGATAACCGCGATAACAGCAGCGACAGCCGCGTATTTGGTTTTGTTCATGAGCGGCTCTTGGTGGGAAGGGCATTTTTTATTTGGTTTAATGCCGGCGAGGTGATGAGCGGCAAGTTCGAACGATTGGGCGGCTTTGAGTAACGCAGCATCGGATCTCGAAAAACGCCTGGGCTATAGCTTTAAGGACCCGGCGTTGTTAAAGCTTGCGCTGACCCATCGCAGCCACAGCGCTGCCCACAATGAGCGGCTTGAGTTTTTAGGCGACAGCGTGCTGAATTGCGCGGTCGGCCATCTGCTGTATCGGCAACTTAAGCAATTTGATGAAGGCGATCTCTCGCGGGTACGGTCGAATCTGGTGCGTCAGCAGGCCTTGCATGATATTGCCCAGACTTTATCGCTGCATCAGTTTTTGCATCTCGGTGAGGGCGAGTTAAGAAGCGGTGGCCTGCGCCGGCCGTCGATTCTGGCCGATGCCCTTGAGGCCTTATTTGGCGCCATCTTTTTAGATGGCGGATTCGCCGAGGCCGCCCGGGTCATTGATAGCCTGTATACGCCGATACTCAAACAAGTCGATCCCAAGACACTGGGCAAGGATGCCAAAACACTGCTGCAGGAGTTCCTGCAGGGCCTGGGCCTGCCGCTGCCGGTGTATTCGGTAGTGGCCACGCATGGCGCTGCCCACAGCCAGGTCTTTGAAGTCGAGTGTGCGATTGCCAAACTTGCCATCACGGTCTTGGGGTCGGGATCAAGCCGGCGAGCCGCCGAGCAGATGGCCGCCATACAGGCCCTGGCGGCGGTGCGTGAGGCAACGGCAAGTGTGCCCAAGAAGACCCGGCGCGCAAAGAAGTCATCGCCGCCGCCGCAGGCGGCGTTGGTGTTTGAAGATAAAGAGCGCAAGGCCTGACGGATCGGCTCATGACACACCGCTGCGCTGTGGTGGCCATCGTGGGAAGGCCCAATGTGGGCAAATCAACACTGCTCAATGTCTGGGTCGGCCAAAAGGTCAGCATTACCTCCCGCAAGGCCCAGACCACCCGCCATCGTGTTACGGGTGTATTGACCCGGCCAGGCCTTCAGATTGTGTTTGTGGATACCCCGGGCATACAGCGGCGCCACAACAATGCGTTAAATCGGCAGCTCAATAAGACTGCGGTGGGCGCCCTGACCGATGTCGACCTCGCGCT
>CAYFPT010000016.1:12044-19600 GCA_964345065.1 uncultured Bordetella sp. | reverse complement strand
CAGCTGGCGGGAACACTCTCCGGCGGCGAGCAGCAGATGCTGGCCATGGCCCGTGCCCTCATGGCACGGCCGGCAGTGCTGCTCTTGGATGAGCCCTCGATGGGACTCTCGCCCGTGATGGTTGAAAAAATATTCGAGGTGATTCGTGATGTATCCGCAAAAGGTGTCACGATTCTTCTGGTCGAGCAAAATGCGCGGCTTGCGTTGCAGGCGGCCCACCGCGGCTACGTGATGGACTCGGGCATGATCACCACCAGTGCCGAGGCCAAGACACTGTTGAACGATCCGGCAGTACGCGCGGCGTATTTAGGCGAGTAGCGCGCTCACGAATCAATCGCCCTGGGGCCACCAAAAAAAAGCCCGAAGGGGGGAGCCTTCGGGCTTCGCCTCCGGAGGCCAGGACGGGGGACGACCGTCGCAGAAGGCCCAGGGATGGAGGCAAGGGGGCCGGTGAGGGAACCGTGCCCTAAACCGCTCTTCTTTGTGAGGAGCCGTATTTATAAAGCGTTATCGGCCGCTGCCTCCCGCTGCTGTTTTAATCGGACGACTTGAAGCGCCGCGAAGTTCTGGCCAACTTTTTGCCATCTGCTCTCCCCAGAGCGGCTTGTAGGCACCTTGGTGGCAGGTCGCGCAATTAATCTTGGCAACATCACCGGTGGGTCCGAGCCGATTGGCAGGGAAGGTCTTGGTCAGCGGCTCGAGAAATTCGTTATTCAGCTCACGCACCATCCGAATGCCGTGCCATGCAACTGCACGCTGTGGCGGACTCTCTTGCCAGTTCGAAAAGTTTCTTGAGTTATGGCAGTAGGCGCAATTCACGCCCAAGGAATCCGACATGTGCATCATCAATCCGTAGGTCGCCTCGGTGGCCTGAGTCGAAGACCCATTTCCGTTAATTCCCTGAGGCAATGCCGTCTGAGAAATCTGCCGAATTCGATTGTCCTTTACGAGATACGCGCTAAAAGGATCGTTGGGCAGCGAACTGTAGGCCACGCTCGGTGCGGGGGCGTTTTGACCATTGCGCTGACCCAGCAGGCCCTTCGCGAGCTTGGACTCATCGGGCTTAAACCAAATCTTTCCTGGCACGGGCTGACCGCGATGGCAGGTGTGGCAGGTCACGCCTGTCTCTGCGACGTGATTTTTCCAGGTGGCATTTAAGTGCAATGTCATCTCGGTCATGCGCCGTGCGACGACCTTGGTATAAAGCGAATCATCCGCAAAGTTATTCAGGTTATGGCAGTAGCCACAGCCCTGCTCGGGCGCTACCCACTGGGTATAGCCCACCATGAGTCGATTGAACTCTCCGACACTGAGGTTGCCCAGCACCTTCACATTTTTATAAACGGCTCCGGCCCGCGGGCCGCCCTTATCCGCCTCGGGTAATGCCGCTGGCGGCGTATTTAATGCCTGCTGATCGGCGAGTGTTCGTGGGTTGTAAACCAGCTCCATGCCGGTGCCACGAAATCCAACCTGGACGGTGTCAACCGGGGGCCGGTCACAGCCAGAGAGTGCCAGGCCAGCAAGCGCCAGCAGCGCTAATGCCTGCAGTCGTTTGAGGTTCATTATTTCGCTCCTTGGATCACGCTGGGATCCACCGTGGGTGGGCCCCACATTTCGGGATATGGCGGAACGAGGCCATGCTTAATTCCCCAGAGATACCAGTTATCAACGACAGTTCCGGTTAACAAAATACCGATGCCGCCCGTCAGCGGACAGAGCACAGCAAACCACCAGGCCCAACGGTGCACCGACTCCATCGTGGCGTTAAAGCCCATGGTCCACCGCCAAAAGAGCGCCGCCCGCTCAGAGGCCGATCCGCGATCGACAATCTGCTCGACCTCTCGGTCACCGCCATATCGGGTCACCGCCAAAATGGTTGCGCCGTGCATCGCAAAGAGCAGTGCAGAGCCGTAAAGAAAGACAATCGACAGCATGTGGAAGGGGTTGTAGAAAAGATTTCCGTACCGAATCGAGAAGGCGGCTGTCCAGTCGAGATGAGAAAAAATTCCGAACGGCACACCCTCCGACCAGCTGCCCATCAGAATCGGCCGGAAAAAACCCAACACCAGATACAGCCAAATGGCTGCTGCAAATGCCCAGGCCACATGGGTGCCCAGGTTCAATGCCCGGGCCCGCCGATAGACCCGCACCCACCACAAGAGAATCGATACCGTCAGGAAAAAGCCAGCGATGTTCCACCAGCCGCCCTGCTTTAACGGGGCAAGCTTAAGCCCATATTCGGGTGATGGAGGATCAAGCGATAGCCAGAAGAGCTGGCGTACAAATTGAATCGGGTCGTAGTTGACCTGAACGAGCATATTCCAGCCCACAATCGTGAATGCAATCATGAAACAGATTGCAGACGCTAATCCGACCCAGCCCAAATACAAGGGGCCAATCTGCGCGTTGCCCAGCCGGCCAGCGAGATGCCAGAGAAATGGGTTCTTGGTCCGCTCGCGCATATCGCGGGGATCGATGGCCACGCCCGAGTGCGGATGGGTGACCGCCTGGACCTGGGTAAATAAATTTTGATAGTCAGCCATGTTGTTCTCCTGCGCCGTGGCCTATGACCAAATCGGAAGGTTTAACCACCAGGTCCACCACTCGGGCCATCCGCGGGTCCAGAAGGGGCCACTGATCACAATACAAACCGCACTGAAAAAGACTGCGCCCAGCGCCAGGTAGAGGCCCAGACGGTGAATGCCAAGCGTGCCGACCGAATATCCGATCAGATCGCGAAAAAATGTGTCCTCATGTTCAGGGCAACGCACCGTGGCGCCCTTTTGGGGATTGGCGGCCGCGAGAATCAGGCCACCGTGCATGGCCAAGGCAAGGCAGGTGGTAAAAAACAGCGTGATGGCCAGCATGTGGGCTGGGTTGTAGTGGAAGTGCAGATACTGATAGCCGACGTTCGAGACCCAGTCGAGGTGACTCAAAATGCCATACGGAAAACCGTGGCCCCAGGCGCCCATCAGCACCGGACGAATCACCACCAGCGTGAAATAGCCAAAAATTGCGACCGAAAATGCGACCGGCACGTGATACCCCATGCCCAACTTGCGACAGATTTCAACTTCGCGCAGGGCCCACGAACCGAAGGCGCCGAGCGCACAGACTGTAATCAGCTGCCAGAGTCCGCCTTTTAGAAGCGGTGCAAACCCCAGGCCATAACTCAGATCGGGCGGCGCAATATTGATTTGCCAGGGATTCCATGTCGGCCCCTGAGAGGCGCCCCACAGAATCAAAACGGTGCCGAGTGTCGCAAAGAAAATGGTCGTGAGGCCGAAAAATCCGCAGTAAAACGGTCCCACCCAGAAGTCAAATAGATCACCGCCGACAAGGGTGCCGCCACGAACACGATACTTTCTCTCGAAACTGAGCATCGCCATTTAAATCTCTCCGTTCAAGGTGCAGGGAGTCCGATGATCAACATCGGCACCCCCTGCTTTGCTCCATAACACTTACTTCGGCGAGGAGACGCTGGCAGGCTTTGCTGCCTTGATCTCGGCCTGACTTTTGCCATCGAGCCAGTTGAAACGCTCGGTCGACAGCAGAATGAAATGAATCATTGCTGCGAGACCGAACAGAAAAACCGCCTGAGCAACGAGGGCTCGGAGCGGGTCGAACAAGCGCCAAATTCTCCACATGGTTCCATCTCCTATAAGTTGATCAGGTGAGTTGTGACATCAGGGTATAGACCGCTGACTTCACATCACCAATTAACGTCTTGCCACCTTCCGCCCCGGGAAACCAGGAACGCCACTGCAAAAACAACATCTGCGCGACGAGGGCGATCGCCAGAAAGACGATGAAACTGACAGCAAAGATGCTGTAGTAGGCCATTGAGTTGGTTTTCACCGACTCGTGCAGGACTTCGTCTGTGATCTGATTCATAGCATTCCCTTAGTAGTCAGTGGACGGATTAATGGAACCAGGGGCGCCATGCCCACACCAGCGCGTGAGCGATGACGGCGGTCGCCGTGAACGCGAGGGTGCCTTGGATATAAAACTTATGAAACTCCTGGGCTTCCTCGTCGGTGAGTCCCGAAAGACTCGATTTGCCATTACTCATAGGATCTCTCCTGTAAGTTGGCCTTTCGGCCGTTACCACGAAAACCCCCCGTGGCCGGAGATGGCGCAATAAACTGTTGCGGCATTGGGTGAACGAAACGCAGGGCGTGGTGGCATGTCATGCGGCAGCACCCTGTTTCGTCGCGTGTCGGGCACGACGGACATGTTCGGTCGTGATCGTGAATTCGCCAGCCTGCCGGGCAATCGCCTCGGCCTGATCGCGAAGCCGCTTGGCGGCAGAAATCTGAACCAGCACAGGCTCTGAGCGGACCCACTCAGCCAGCAAGAGCTGCGCCTCGGGGACCCACTGCAATGCCGGCGCAGGCGCCTCGGCCACACGGGCCAGCGTGGGATCGACGCGGTCCATTTCCGTGCCCAGCGGCAGGATATGAAAAAGGGCGTCAAATAGTGCGTTACAAAATTCTTGCAAGACATAGGTCGCACCCGCATAGCCCATAAAGGGTGTGCCGGTATGGCGTCGGATAACAGCCCCGGGAAACGAGGCTGGAATGTAGGCAGCCCGCGATCCATTTTCGGCCAGGTACATCCGCTCGTTGTAGCTGCCAAACATCACCAGAGGCGGCTTTTTGCTGCATAAACTGCGCACGAGCTCGTTGTCGGTTTTCTGTCCGGGCTTGCGGGCGACTGCAAAATTACAGGGCAGGCCCAGCTCTTCTTCTAAGTAGTGGCGCACGCCCCGGGCATAGGTGTCGTTGGCCACAATTGCGAAACTGGCGGTGCCAAAAAAATCCTGGGTCACCGATCGCCAGAGGTCCCAGATGGGTTTGATGGTGGTGTGTTTTTGCTGCGTAATGAACGGCTCGGGATCCAAGCCAAGCAACTCGCCCAGTGTTCTTAAAAATTTAGTCGTGCTGTGAAGGCCGATAGGCGCCTGCAGATAAGGCCGGTCTAAATCTTCGCAAAGCAGCCGGCCGAATTCACGATACATGCAGATGTTGACATCGGCTTCGACCAGCCGGGAGACATCAGCAAGATGGCTGCCCAACGGAAACACCAGATTCACTTCAGCCCCAATGCCCTGCACCAGCCGGCGAATTTCCGCCAAGTCGCTGGGCATGTTGAAGGTGCCGTAGGCCGGGCCAATGATATTGACGCGGGGCTTCTCTCCCTCTTTGCGCGGGCGGCGGGCGGGCACTTTGCGCATGCCGTACTCAGTCCACAGCCAACGCATTGCGCGATCAGCACACTGCCATTGGTCTTCATCAATGGTCCGTGGCAGAAAACGCTTGATGTTGGTGCCCTCGGGGGTCACACCGCCGCCGATCATCTCGGCAATTGATCCCGTCACCACCACCGCTGGCAGATCAGGATCCAGCGTTGCATGGGCCCGCTTCATCGCGCCCTCGGTGCCCTCGCGGCCGAGCTGCTCCTCCGCGAGGCCCGTCACAACAATCGGAAGCTCATGCGGCGGCAGCGCATCGGTGTAGTGCAGCACTGAGGTCACCGGCAGGTTTTCGCAGCCCACCGGGCCATCGATCACCACCTGCAGGCCCTTGACTGCAGAAAAGACATAGACCGCGCCCCAGTAGCCACCGGCACGATCGTGGTCGATGACAAACATCAGCCCATCTCCTCGGATTTGCGTGCCTTTTGCAGCTTGGCCAGCTGACGGCGTGTCAGCTCACGAAACTCGGGATGGGCCTTGGGAACCTCCTCCCAGACACCCGCGTTATCGCCATCGCCGACCGACTCAAAAAAGTCGTGCATCTGATCAAAACGCGATTTATTGCCAATGGCTGCATTGATGACCTGGGCCAATGAGCCCGCACCCGCAGGACCCATCAGGGGCCGGGCCGAAATCAAATTGGTGAAATACAGAGCCGGAATGCTGGCCTGCTTTGCAGCTTGAACCACCGGCGTGGTGCCAATTGCGAGATCGGGATTGAACTCACGCAGCGCGTCGAGGTCCTGCTCAAGTGATGCGCGGTACTGGACCCGCACGCCTTTGGATTCCAGCCATTGCCGGTCGGCATCACTCCAGAGGGTGCGCGGACAGGCCGTGCCGACATAGCGGACATCAGCACCCGATTCAATCAGCAGGCGTGCGACCAAGAGCTCGGAGCCTTCATATCCGCTTAATGTGATGCGGCCTTTCACGGGTGAGGCTGCTAAGGCCTGTCGGATCGCTGGCAAGACCGCATTTTTTGCGGCATCAATTGCAGGCTGGGCGACATTCGCGGTGCGGCCAATCGACTGCAGCCAGGCCTCGGTGCCCTCAACACCCACGGGCGCTGATCCCACAATTGGACGGCCGGCGGCTTCGAATTCGCGAATGCTTGCGGTGTAAAACGGATGAATGGCAGCCACTGCGACACCCTCTAATGCGGTGTAAAGCTCTCGCCACTCGCGGGTCGGCACGACGGGGCCGGCGGCCAAGCCCATCGGGGCCAGCATCATGCCGATACCCACCGGATCGGCAGGGAACATCTCACCCAGCAAGGTGATGGTGGGCCGATCGGCAACACGGGTCTTGGGTGCGGGCACGGGGCCTGCCATCACCTCCTCGCGGGCAAAGCGCAGCATGGCGCCAGCCAGTACATCTTTTGCTTCCGCATGGGTGGGCACACCGAATCCTGGAACATCAATGCCGATAATCCGCACACCATTAATTTCTTTCGGCAGCAGCTGCAATGGCACGCCGCTGGCGGTGGGAACACAGAGATTAATGATGACAATCGCATCAAATTTTTCGGGATTGGCCTGGGCATGGACCGCATCCCGAATGTCTTCAAAAAGTTTTCCAGTAACAAGCGTCTCGGAATTAAAGGGCACATAGCCCACGCTTCGGCGTGCGCCATAAAAGTGTGATGTGAACGTCAGGCCATAGACGCAGCAGGCCGAACCGGAAAGAATGGTGGCGGTACGACGCATCCGCAGTCCAACACGCAATGAGCCAAACGCGGGGCACATGCTCTGGGGCTGATCGTGGGGGCCCTTCGGATAATCCGTTGCATAACGATCCAGTGTCTCGCTTTTTCCCGCTTGCCGGGCTGCGACCGCCATCTCCTGAGGCGCACCGCAGCCTCCGACTGCAGCCGATGCGGTGGACTGCGATGACACCACCTTGATAGGAATATCGATCGGCTTATTCATAATCGACTCAGACGGTCTCGTAGACGACTTCCAGACTCTGACGGACTGGCACATCAGCGCCCATCATGTCCGCCAAGGTGGCAGGCTGCAGCACGACATTGCGGCCGACAGTGTCCGACGCAAAAAGCCCGAGAAGTTCATCCTGACTCAGCGGTGCCGGCCGCACGGGCGGGGCCTCGGCAACGTTGTTGCCCAGCGTTTCGAATAAGGGGCCCCATGTGCCGCCGGGTTTGCCCACAATTTCATAGCTGGCACTCTTGCGCCGGATGTCTTCATGGGCGGGGATCGCCGCCAAGACCGGAATGCCCACCTTCTGCGCAAATGCGGCGGCCTCGCCTGTGCCGTCATCTTTATTGATGACCATGCCGGCA
>CAYFPT010000016.1:547-12034 GCA_964345065.1 uncultured Bordetella sp. | reverse complement strand
CCACAATGACTTTCTGGCACATGTCGCGGGCAATCGGCAGTCCAAATCCACCACAGACCACATCGCCTAAAAAATCGAGCAGCACGTAGTCAAAACCCCAGTCATGAAAACCAAGTTTTTCCAGGGTCTCAAAGCCGTGAATGATTCCCCGTCCGCCGCAGCCGCGGCCGACCTCGGGGCCACCGAGCTCCATGGCGAATACACCATCGCGCTTAAAGCAGACATCGCCAATGGCGACTTCCTCGCCAGCGAGTTTCTTTTTCGAAGAGGTCTCAATGATGGTCGGCGTGGCCTTGCCGCCAAACAGCAGTGACGTTGTATCGCTTTTGGGGTCACAGCCAATCAGCAGAACCTTCTTGCCTTGCTGGGCCATCATGTAAGACAGGTTGGCAAGCGTAAAACTCTTGCCGATGCCGCCCTTGCCATAAATCGCGATGATCTGGGTTTCTTTTTGTGTGCTCATGTAAGCGCGCTCCAGTCGAGAACCATCTTGAGACAATCGGGATCGGTAAAGGCGGTGCGATAGGCTGCTTCCGCATCCGGGGGGGATCGGCGGTGTGTAATCAATCCCGCAAGGGATAAGGCTCCCGATTGCGCAAGCGATCTCACCGCATCAAGATCTTGCGGCTGCCACTGGGCAGCAATGCGAATGCGCGCCTCACGCATGAAGGCGGGCGGGAAGGTAAATGAGAGTGCGTCTTCGTAAAAACCAGCAAGGGCGATCTCACCACCTGCCGCAAGACGTGACACCAGGGTATCTAAAATCTGCGGATCGCCGCTGACATCGCAGATGCGCGCGTAGTTACGGCGATCGTCCTCGGCCGGATCCATCACGGTGTAGCCCCGGGCACCGGTGCGTCGTGCGGCATTGGTCTCCCAGACCACTGGCCTGCGGCCTGCGGCCACCGCCAGGCGCGCGATGAGCCGGCCCAATACACCATGGCCCACGATGAGATCGGGCTGCTGTTCCGGCTCACCCTGATAGACGTGATAGGCCGTTGCCGCCAACGCCAGCAGCACGCCGCGCTCACCTAACGATTCATCGATTGGTAACGCACGATCCGAGGCCACGATCACGCGCGAAGCGGCGCCACCAAAAAGGCCACGAATATCACCGAAGCATTTCGCACCCGGGACGAAAACAAAATCGCCCTCGTGATGCTTGGCCTTCGGCATCGCATGCACCACTCGTCCAACAGACTCATAGCCCGGTATTAGGGGGTAGCCCATTCCAGGAAACATTGGCATGCGGCCCGACCACAATAGTTTTTCCGTGCCGGTACTGATGCCGCTAAAAAGGATGTCCACAACAACGTCACCCTCGGCAGGCGGAGAGAGCGCAACCGGACTGAGTGCCAAGTCCATGGGCTGTCGAAGCACGATCGCCTGTGACTGCTTGGCGAAATCGGGGCGGACCATTGTCAAATTTTCCTTACATTTAAATGTGTCAATTTTGATTGACAACCTGATCGTATGCTTCCTGCTGTCAAAGTCAATACCCCGTCCCTAAAGCGGTCTTCCAGTGGGCCCGCGGACCCGCATGGGCCGAGCCCAGAATCTGTTTTGATTTGTCCCTTATTTTTTCGCAACAATCAGACCGACCTGAAGCGGCAGCCGGGTTGCCCGAAGGCGTGGATCACGAAATCCGGCCTCTGAGATGAGCTGCATCAGCCGCTGGGCGCTGCGGGATCTGCCCTTGCCCATCGCCAAGAGGTAAAAACCGAAGTAAGCACTTCCCATAGATTCCGCCCCGGGGGTCTCGGACATCGGCTCAGCCACCAGCAGCGTGCCCCCAGGGGGTAAGGCCCGATAGGCCGCCTGGAGAATCGCCAGGGCCCGATGGTCATCGTGGTCGTAGAGGACCCGAAGGACAGTGATGAGATCTGCCCCGCTGGGCAGTGGGCTCTCAAAAAAACTGCCGCCAACGGCATGGGCCCGTTCGGCAAGGCCCGCTGCCTTGAAATTTTTATCGGCAAGGCCCGCGACGGCCGGCAGATCAAACAGCATCAGCTGCAGGTGGGGAAGCGCACGGGCTGCGGCCATTAAAAAAGTGCCTTGGCCGCCCCCCACATCAAGCAAGCACTGATGGCTGCGAAATGCATAAGCACTGAGCACCTCTTGGGCAATCAGGGGCTGTGATGCACTCATCAACTCGGAATACTCTTTCACGCGCGCCTCAGACAGCAGTGTGGGTGAGGCGGCCCGCTCGTCGGCATAGGGCCAGTACTGCGCGAGATGGGGGTCGGCCTCTCCTCGCAGCAGGGCAACGGGATCCCGCAGATCCGCATACAGCGTCGCATGGTGCTCAATTAATGCAGTCACTGCGGTGTTACTCACCAAGACTGCGCCCTGCATGCCCAGGCCCCAGCGTTGATCAGAACGACACTCGACAAGCTGAAGTGATGCGGCCGCACGCATTAGCCGGTCTGCGGCGTCTGTGCTCAGGCGAAGCTGTCTTGCGAGGTCGTCGAGTCCTAATGGACCCTGGGCGAGCAATGCAAATAGATCCAGCCGTACGCACGCAAACAGCACCTGCGAATAAACAAATCCTGCAACCAGATCGAAGAGCGACTTCGCCTGCCGGCGCGCGATCCAGCGGGTAAGTGGGAAGCGAATCGCAAAACGATGAAAGGCCTCGCTGGCGAGAAGTCGATCTCGCAGGTCCAGCCACGCTCGAATCAACTAGACCCGCTCCAGAATCTCTCGTGGCACTAAACGCTCGGACTCGGCCAGCACCAAGGCCCGCAGGCTGGGTGCGCCAGGACAGGAGGGGATCGCGCGGATGGCTTTCCCCACCAACAAATCAAAATTCTGAATGGCGCCCATGAGGCCCAGTTCTCGCGCGGCACTCTGCCGATCATGCGCAATGTCCTGTCCAGTGGGCTTGCCCAAGGATTCGGGATCACCAATCACATCACGAATATCGTCCGCAACTTGATAGGCCTCGCCGAGCCACTCACCCAGCGGCCGCCAGGATTCAGCATGCCCGCCTGCTGTCATCGCACCACAGGCAGTAGCAGCCGCGAACAAGGCGCCCGTCTTGGCGCGCTGATAATCGCGCAGATTCGCTTTCGGCTCACACTCCCAGGCCTGGCCTGCCACGATGCCCTCGGGTGCACCGGTGGCCTGCGCAATTAATCCAATCGTGGCGGCGATGCGCTGTGGATGACGGGCCTTGACGCTGGCCAACACCTGAAAGGCCAGCACGATTAATCCGTCTCCGGTCAGCACGGCGAGCCGCTCACCAAAAGCTTTATGCACCGATGGCTGGCCACGTCGCGTCGCGGCATCATCAAAACAAGGCAGATCATCGTGGACCAGTGATGCGCAATGCAAAAGCTCAAGCGCAACGGCTGCCGCCATTGAGAGCTCGGGGTCATCATGGCCGCATGCCGATGCGACCGCCAAGACCAGATGCGGACGAATCCGCGCCCCGCCCGGAAAGACGGCGTGATGCGTGGCCTTGGCCAAAAGCGCTGGCCCATGCGGCGATTCGGAAAGCGCGACCGCAGAGCCGAGGGCCTGCTCGAGTGCCTGCTTGACGGAGTGGGCCGAT
This sequence comes from uncultured Bordetella sp., assembly GCA_964345065.1. Lineage (GTDB taxonomy): Bacteria > Pseudomonadota > Gammaproteobacteria > Burkholderiales > Burkholderiaceae_A > Lacustribacter. The sequence goes on along the minus strand of CAYFPT010000016.1, from coordinate 8,478 downwards.
GCCATGGAATCTCCCTAGACTGGTTAGGTGGAGCCCTTCAGGCAAGGACCGGCCTGAACATCCACATGTTGTCTAGGTATATTGTCATTTATGACTGTCAACTGCAATAGACATATGGCCGGCGATGCCGAGGCCGCCCAGCGGCTGCTGCCCGCTGACTGGCCGCACCGCAAGGCAAGCCGGCTACTCGCCATCGACGGCCTGAGCTGGCACCTGCAGTTTCACCCCGCCAAGACCAGCGGGGGGCCGTTGTTGTTGTTGCTCCACGGAACGGGCTCATCCGCCCATTCCTGGTCGGAGTTAATCGATCCCCTCACTGGGTTCGCTGATGTGCTTGCCGTTGATCTGCCCGGCCACGGCTTTACCCGCGGTGCTCAGGCCCACATGATGCGTCTGCCGGCGATGGCCGAGGTGCTGCAGCAGCTGCTGGTCTGCCTGCAGTGCGCCGGCCGGCTTGTCATCGTGGGCCATTCGGCAGGTGCGCCACTTGCCATCGAGTGGGCGCTGCGTTTTGCAAAAAAGACTCCGGCGCTTACGCCGATTCGAATCGTTGGACTAAACCCATCGCTGGTGCCTCCGCCGCTGCTTTACACCACCCTGCTCGGGCCCATGGTTGCCCCAATTGCAACCTCTTCACCCATGACCGGGATGCTTGCGTTTCTTGCGGCCAATACCGGCATGGTGGATCAGCTATTGGACTCTACGGGATCCAAGATTCCCGAATCCCATCGACGGCTTTACCGATATCTTTTTACGCAGCCCAATCATGTTCAAGGTGCGATGGAATTTATGGCCGGCGCCGATCTGCCTGGCCTTTTATCAAGATCACTGGCGCTCAGCCTGCCCACCCGTTTTCTTCTTGGCGCACAAGATGCGTGGGTGAAAGAAGTGCCACTGAAAAACGTGATTCGATCATCGTTTCCCAAGGCTGAAGTCACCACATGGACGGGGGGCCATCTCTTGCACGAAGAGCGGCCCGCCGAAGTCGCGCAGTTCATTCAGACGATGGTCTTAACCGCCTGAGAAACTGCCGCCGCTCCGGCATGCGGCAGCAGGAGATAACGGGCCCGCATCTGTTCGGATAACGCCTGCGCAGCCGCTGATGGCTGCGGCGAGGTATCAATCACCATCGCCGAAACGCCCGCAAGCAAAAACTGCTGCGCGGCGAGTGCAACATCCTGGCGGGCCTGCTCACGGCCTGGCTGGCCATCGAGACTGATATTGGCTTTGCCATCGGTGAGCATCACCACCACGGGCGTTCCGCCTCGGCGTTTCACGCTCTCTGCAAGCAGCTGGCTCATCTGTACGGCTTTTGCGAGCGGCGTGCCCCCTCCGCCCGGCAGCCCTGAGAGGCAGCGCTTGGCCCGCACCAGTGAGCGTGTCGGCGGCAGAATGATGTCGGCCTGCTGATGTCGAAAAGCAATCACCGCCACCTGATCGCGCCGGACATAACAATCCGCGAGCAACAACTCGACAGCGCCCTTGGCCTCGGCAAGCCGATGCAAGGCCGAGGAGCCGGATGCATCCACCACAAAAATTGTTGTTGTCTCAGAGCGCTCTTTAAATCGCTTGACGCGAAAATCCTCTGCACGAATACGAAGCGCAGAGGGTCCGGCGCTTCGGCCTGCCGATGTCGATGGCATCGGACCGCGGTGGCGCAGCCGCTGCCAGGGTGCAGCCGCACGCAGTGTGTCGATCAGGCTGAGCCGCGCACCCGAACGCGGCAGGCCCGGCTGAGATCCGATGGGACGGCCACGCAATCCGCTTTTTTTCAGGGCGCCAGATTTTCCAGAGCCACCGCGGCCCAGACGATTCGGATCCATTAAGAGTTGGGCCAAAAGGCCAGCAGGAATCGCGGCCTTGGCCGCCTGCAGCACCACTTCATCGAGGGCCTGCAGCTGCTCTGGATTTTCTGGCGCCTGCTCGGACCCCGGCTCGGACTGCGGAGGCTCAGCCGGTGAAGACTCTTGCGCGGACGCGGGCGCCTCGGGAGCCGCAAGCACGGTTGCGCGCGGCGAGAACACCAGCCGCGCCGCAAGGGCCGCATCGTCTTGGCTGATCTGACTGGCCGATCGCCAGCGGCATGCGAGGGCCGCAACACGATGCGCAAAAATCACTGCGCGAAGCGAATCAATGCCGAGGGCGAGCGCAGTCGTGCATAAGGCGGCGGCCAGCGAATCGTTTAACTGCGGCAACGCCGGCTGATCACGCACGGCATTTGGCGGACTCACCTCGCCATCCAGCGACTCTCGAAAAAAATTAATTGCTTCCTCTAGGTCGGATAACGGCACTGCACGCAGATCAATCTGAAATGCCAGACGATCCGATAGCGATGCAGGCGCGCACTCATCCTCTTCAACCCGCTCATCGAGGAGCACCAGTCCGAAGGCAGTGGGCGTGGTTGCCACCAGTCCCTCGCGTGCCATCACGATCTCACCACGATCCATCGCAAGCGCAATGCGTGCAGCCAGCGCAGGGCTCATGCGCTCTGCCATGGGCACCCATAAAACGCCGCCGTTGACCTCGGCCAGCAGGCCCTGCGAGAGCGCAGGGCGGCCCGACTGCAATGTCGACACCAAATCGAGCCCGCCGAGCAGCCGCTCATCTTGAATCGATAATGGCAGCTTGCGAAAGGGCTGATCCGGCCGCAGAAGTGATTGAATAAATTCGATAAAGCATGTGCGCACCGAACCCGCATGGGCCTGCACGCAAATGCCGCCCAGCCCGATGGGATCCCGCGCAAAGAAAGCGGCAGCGAGTACCGCGTCGTCGGCGGCGTTAGGCGTTAAAGAGTTCATCAACGGCCCGCTGCACTCTCACACCGGATGCCGTGTCATCGAGGGGATTTCGGCGCAGCCGATGACGCAGCGCCATGGGCGCGACGCGACGCAGATGGCCCAACGAGACCGTCTTGGCGGATTCCAATGCTGCCAAGGCCCGCGCTGCGCGCATCAGCGTGAGCTCCCCGCGCAGGCCATCCGAGCCCAGCTTCATACAGAGTGAGGAGGCCTGCCGGAGAATCTCATCGGCGACCGTAAGCGATCCGAGCTGTTCACGGCCTTGGCTGATCTTGCGGCGAATTTTGCTGTCTTCTTTTTTCCAGAGTTCCGTAAAGGCCTGCGGATCCCGCTCAAACGCATCACGACGCTTGACGACCTCAATGCGATCGGCAAGATCATCAGGCGTTCGAACCTCCACCGAGAGTCCAAATCGATCCAACAGCTGAGGACGAAGCTCGCCTTCTTCAGGGTTACCACTGCCGACCAGCACAAAACGTGCGGGATGCTGAACACTGAGGCCCTCGCGTTCGACCACGTTTTCGCCACTGGCGGCAACATCAATCAGCAGATCGACAATGTGGTCCTCCAGCAGGTTCACTTCGTCGATGTAGAGAAAGCCGCGATTGGCCCGAGCCAGAAGTCCGGGCTCAAAGTCCTTGACCCCATCGGCCAGCGCACGCTCAAGATTTAACGCACCCACCACGCGGTCTTCGGTAACACCGAGCGGCAGATCGACCACGGGCACCGGCAGCTGATGGACCTTCAGGCGGGCGGTGCCCGCTTTTCGTTTGGCACAAAAATCGCAATGGGCCTGACGGGACTCCGGGTCACAGGCATAAGGGCAGCCGACGACCGCCTTCATTTTCGGAAGAATCGCGGCCAGGGCCCGCACTGCGGTGGACTTTCCGGTGCCCCGATCACCAAAGACCAACACACCGCCAATCGTCGGATCAATGGTGGTCACCAGCATCGCCAGCTTCATTTCTTCCTGGCCAACGATTGCGGAAAATGGAAATGCAACTGCCATGAGGCCTAGTTTACCGCCGCCATCGACTTCGAATGTCTAGGGCATGAAAAAATCCGGCCGCCAAGAGCAGCAGCATGATCAGCAGACTGCCGGCCCCCGAGAGCGATGCGCGCAGCGCGCCCATCAGCGCCAGGCCAGAGCACAGATTGAGCCGAATCTCTTGCGGCGGCACGCCACGGCCGAAACGGCGATACCACCAGCCCAGGCCAAGCAGTTCAAGCGCGGTCAGCAGCATGACGGCGTCGACCAAGAGCACCAGGCTGCCCATCAGCGCAATGCCCCGCGCGCAAGAATCGGCCAAATCGCTTCGACGCGGCCCTCATGCACCACGATAAGTTCATCATACAAATTCACAGTGGGATCGCAATGGCCGGGAATCAAACGAATCTTTTGACCCAGCCGCATTTTTTCGGCTTTGGGTCCGCACTGTAAAACGCCGTGCTCATCCGAGGCTTTATGAAAACGGACATCGGCGAGATCGGCAACCAGTGGCAAGCCTGAATCCACACTGGAGGCTTTCAGTCCTGCGTCCACCACCGCATGATCAGAATCGCGCAGGCTCATGACCGAAGTCAGAATAAATAAACTCTGCTCGAAAATCGGCATGCCACTGTCGTGCCAATCATTGCGGCTGTAATCTGCATCCATAAAAATGTAAGAGCCGGGCTGAATCTCGGTGTAGAGCGTGCTGCATGCCTCAAGCATGAAGCTGCCGGTGCCTGCGCCAGTAATGTGTTTGCAGACGATGCCATGCTTGGCCAACAAATCGCGTGTGTCGCGGGTCAGCAAGATGGCCTGATCAATGGCGCGACGCCGCTCTGAAAGTCTGCGCAGATGCTGGGCCGGGCCGTGATAAGCCTGGAGGCCCAAAAACCTCAGGCCCGGCATCTGGCAGATCGCTTGCGCAAGCGCCAGGGCGGGCCCGCCCGGGGCGATGCCGCAGCGCTGGGCGCCCACCTCGAGTTCGATCAACACCCCCAGCCGAATGCCGGCCGACATCGCTGCTGCATTGAGCGCCTGGGCATTCTCATGGTGATCCACACAGACCGCGAGATCTGCCCGCTGGGCCATCGCCACTAAGCGTGCGATTTTCTTTTCGCCAACGACCTCATTGGAGATCAAGATGTTTTGAATGCCGGCCTCGACAAAGGCCTGTGCCTCAGAGGCCTTCTGGCAGCAGATGCCAACAGCGCCTGCTGCGATTTGGCGCCGGGCGATCTCGGGGCATTTGTGGCTTTTCGCATGGGGGCGGACCGCAATCGGCAGGCCGTTGACCGACGCCATGAGGGCGGCACCATTTCGCTCAAAGGCAGACCGATCCAGAATCAGCGCCGGAGTATCGATGTCGGCAAGCGGATCGCCGATCTGGGCTGCACTGTGCTGCATCGATGGCGGCCTAAGGCGCTTTCTGGCGCGCAGCAGCGAGCACCTCTTGCACATGGCCAGGCACCTTCACAGGACGCCAGACGCGGCGCACGGCACCCTTTGCATCGATCAGAAAAGTAGAGCGCTCGATGCCAATAAATTTTCTGCCATAGAGATTTTTTTCTTTCAGAACACCAAATGCTTGGCATACCGATTCCTGAAGATCCGAAACCAGCGTGATCGATAGGCCATGCTTGGCGATAAATTTCTCGTGCGAGGCCAAATGATCTCGCGAAACGCCGATGACCTGTGTATCAGCGGCAAGAAAATTCCGATGCTGGGCGGAGAAATCCTTGGCCTCCACGGTGCAGCCGGGCGTATCGTCTTTGGGATAAAAAAAGATCACCCACTGATGGCCCAGAAAATCGCGCAGCCTGGCCGCACCACGCGTGGTGCTGAGTTCAAGGCGAAGGACGGCATCTGGAAGCGGTCCGATGTCAATTTGCGGAGTCATGGGCAGCCCTCTGATCAATGGGAACTGGATTGCGTTTCAGCAGCATCACCATAGGCAACCCGCACCACGGTGATTTCTCTTGGGCCGGATGGGCTCTGCACGGTCACGGTCTCGCCTTCGCGGGCCTTGATCAGCGCCCGGGCCATGGGGGATACCCAGCTGATGCTCTGTGCAGCCAAATGGGTTTCGTCGACCCCCACGATCCGATACGTCTGCTGATCGCCTTGTTCGTCCTCGACCGTGACTTGTGCGCCAAAAAAAATCTGATCATTGCCGGCTTGCGCAGCCGGATCCACCACCTGGGCGACCGCGAGCCGCTTCGTTAGAAATCGCAGGCGGCGATCAATTTCACGCAGGCGGCGCTTGCCGTAGATGTAATCTCCATTCTCTGAACGGTCTCCGTTGGAGGCCGCCCACGAGACGATCTCCACCGTTTTCGGACGCTCCACTTTAAGCAGCTGATGGAGCTCTGCGGTCAGCGCCGCATAGCCCGCCGGGGTGAGGTAATTGGGTGTGCCCGAGGGCAGCGCGGCCGCCTGGGCATCGGGCTGCTCTTGCGGATCATCATCACGCTCTTTGGTGAAGGCTTTACTCATAGAATCTCACTGTATCAAAGGAAACCCCGCCGCATGGCGACTGAAACACTGCCGCTTTTTCCGCTGTCCCAGCCCGTCTTTCCTGAAGGTGTGCTGCGGCTCACGATCTTCGAAGTCCGCTATCTGCATCTGATACGACGCTGCCAGGAAGAGGGCATTGCTTTCGGCGTTGTGCCGCTGGCCGACGGACACGAAGTCCAAAAAGCAGGTGCGCAAGAGCGCCTGCATGACATCGGCTGCCTTGTGCAACTACTCAGCGTGCAGGCCCTGCAGCCTGCCGTGTTGTCGGTGGCCTGTGTGGGCACAACACGCTTTCGTTTGGGTGCGCATACACGCGGCGCCTATGGCCTCTGGGGTGGGGAAATCATCCCCTGCCCGGCCCCAGCCCGCCTGCCAATTCCGGCCGATCTGCAGCCGCTTGCCGATCAGCTCGGGGGCTTGATTGCCGCCGCACAACGGCAGGGCCAGGAGGCCGATATTCCGATGCGTCCACCGTATCGCCTCGATGAATGCGGCTGGGTCGCCGACCGATGGGCAGAGCTGCTGCCGCTGCCATCTGCTGAAAAGGCAATGCTGTTGGCCCAAGATGACGAAGTGCAGCGGCTACAGCAGATCGCGGGCTGGCTGTCCGCACCGCCGACTTAATACGGCGGCCGAAGGATTGAAATCGCTGCGGGCCGGGTGAGGTCAAGGCCCAGCCACCCCGAGGACTCCCAGCGCAGGTTCACCAGCGTGCAGGGCGAGAGTTCCTCCGCCTCTGCCGACAAAAAAATTGCGAGCTCCGAGAGCTCCGGGTTGTGACCCACAATGAGCAGCCGCTCCACAGCGTCGTCAACTCTGGCGATGATGCGCAGCAGCTGATCCACACTGGAGGTGTACAAGGCCTTCTCCAATTCGATCACCGGCTGCTGAAGGCCCATGGCCTGCAGCAGCAGACTCGCCGTTCGGCTGGTCCGAACCGCCGGACTGCAGATAATTTGGTCAAAACCGGTCTGGGCATCTCGAAGCCGCATGCCCAGGCGCAACGCGTCGCGCTCGCCTGCGGGCTCAAGCGGCCGATCAAAATCCGTAAACCGAGGATCTCTCACCGCTGTCGCATGACGCAGCAACGATAAGACCTTCATCGGACCGCGGCCTCATCCATCAGTGTTGAAGCGATTTAACCCAGGTGTCGGTGCGACTGCCCAAACGATCTATCAATTTTAGCGCCGTGGGGGAAGGCCGAACGATGCGTCGTCGGGTGTCTTCGGGGTCGACCGTGACCTCAATCATGCGTTGATCCATCAGTTTCGAGACCGATTTATAGATGGTTGCAGGAGAGGCGACTTTAGAGCGCAGCACGAGGCTTTGCATATAGAGGGGGGTATCCCGTCGGCTATTTTGAATAACCACCCAATCTAATAGTCGTAGCGAGATGTCGTCGAGCTGGGCGAACTCGGTATCGTGAAGGGCCTCGTAAACGAACTGCCTTAACCTAAGCCAAGAATAGGTGCTTGTCACAGAATTTTTTCCTCCAGGCAATCTGAAATTGATATCAGTTGATAACTTGTTCACAGGTTGTTATGAACACAGGACCAATTAATATCAGGGTTTACCCTATACCTCTCTCTTGAGAGAAATCGCGATCAAGGAAGCGGCGGGCGATGAGC
>CAYFPT010000016.1:0-537 GCA_964345065.1 uncultured Bordetella sp. | reverse complement strand
GGTTAAAGGCCTCCATGGCCCCGCCAGACGTGGAAAAGGGCCGGCCTGCCACCTCGGGCGATAATCGCCACACACCAAAAAGATCACCATCCGGCCGCTAGAGGAGAAAACCGAATGAGCCAAGATCCGACCATCATTTACACCCTCACCGATGAGGCGCCGATGCTGGCCACGCATGCCTTTTTGCCGGTGATTCGGGCGTTCACGAAGCCCGCGAAGGTGCAGGTCGAGGCCGCCGATATCTCCCTGGCCGCCCGCATCCTGGGCAGCTTTCCCGAGCATCTCTCGCCGGCGCAGCGTGTGCCCGACACGCTGTCGGAGCTTGGTAAAAAAACACTGCAGCCCGATGCCAACATCATCAAGCTGCCCAACATCAGTGCCACCGTTGCGCAGTTGACCGCTGCGATCAAAGAGCTGCAGTCCAAGGGCTACAAGATTCCCGATTACCCCAGCGATCCGAAAACAGATGAAGAAAAAGCCATCCGGGAGCGTTACGCCAAGTGCATTGGCTCCTCGGTCAATCCGGTGCTGCGTGAA
>CAYFPT010000015.1:3048-19683 GCA_964345065.1 uncultured Bordetella sp. | reverse complement strand
ACCACACGGCCGGTGCCGCTAAAGAGTGCGCAGCGTGCGCTTAATACTGCGGCCCCAACCATGCCGGGACTGCCACCCAGAATGGCCAGTGTTCCATGGTCACCTTTGTTGGATTCGGGGTCGCGCTGAATCAGAGACACGAAGCAATTTTCTGCTGCGGATGGCCTGATGCGTGCACGGCCCGTGGTGGCCTTAGGATTTCAGGGCGGCTTTGATCTGCTCGAGTGCCGTGGGATCCTCCAGCGTCGTCAGGTCACCCGCGTCACGGCCCTCTGCCAGGGCCTGCATGGATCGCCGCAGCAGTTTTCCAGAGCGTGTCTTGGGCAGTAGGGTCACGAAATGCACCCGCGAGGGCCGGGCGATCGCGCCGAGCTCTCTGTCCACGGTGGCCATGATGGCCTTCTCCTCTGCTTTGCGTCCATCGGCGGCCTGAATGGGCGCTTGATTTTTAAGCACACAGAACGCCAGCGGCATCTGGCCTTTGAGCGGATCGGCAACACCGACTACAGCGACTTCCGCCACATTGGGATGGGCCTGAATTGCCTCTTCGATTTCACGAGTGCCGAGCCGATGGCCCGCCACATTGATCACATCATCGGTGCGGCCCAGAATGAAGTAGTAGCCATCTTCATCTCGGGTTGCGTAATCAAAGGTGGAATAGTATTTTTTGCCGGGTACTGCACTGAAATAGGTTTTAACGAACCGCTCATCATCCCCCCAGATGGTCTGCAGGCAGCCCGGGGGAAGCGGGGGCACTGCGCAGAGCATGCCTTTTTCATTCGCGCCGACTTCTTCAAAGGTCGATTCATGGATGAGGCGCAGGTCGTAGCCGTAGCAGGCAAAGCTGGGGCTGCCAAATTTTGTCGGCGTGTCTTCGATGCCGTGTTGGGCCGACATAATCGGCCAGCCGGTCTCGGTCTGCCAATAGTTGTCGATGATTTTCGCGCCGCCTAAGGCCTCGGAGATCCACTTGGCGGTCGGCTCATCCAGCGGCTCGCCAGCCAAAAACAGGCGCCGCAATGATTTGGTGTTGTGCTGGGTCATGTATTTCGGATCTTGCTTTTTCAGCACCCGGGCGGCCGTGGGCGATGAGAACATGGTGCTGACGCCAAAGCGTTCCACGATGCTCCACCAGATACCCGGATCGGGCACGGTGGGCATGCCTTCGTAGACGATGGTGGTCGAGCCATTGATCAGCGGCCCATAAACGATGTAGGAGTGGCCCACCACCCAGCCGATGTCCGAGGTGCAAAAGAAAACCTCTCCCGGCTTGGTATCAAAGATGGCCTTCATTGAAGTGGCCAGTGCGACGGCGTAGCCGGCCGTATCCCGCTGCACGCCTTTGGGCTTTCCGGTGGTGCCGGAGGTGTACAGAATGTACGAGGGGTCGGTGGCCAGCATGGCCTCGCAGGGCACGGAGGCACTGAGATGCTCCTTGCGAAGGGCGGCATAGTCGACATCACGGCCTTGGACACTGGTCATTGGCGCAAGTCCACGATTTATCAGCAGCACTTTGGCCGGCGGCTTTTCAGCGAGCCGGCAGGCCTCGTCGACCAGGTGCTTATAGGGCACTTCTTTGCCGTTACGCATGCCGGCATCGGCGGAGATCATGACCAAGGGCTGGGCATCATCGATACGTGCCGCCAGCGACGGAGCAGCGAATCCACCGAAGACGACTGAATGAATCGCACCGATGCGTGCGCAGGCGAGCATCGAAAAAATCGCCTCAGCAATCATGGGCATGTAAATCAAAACGCGATCGCCGCGCTTAACGCCCAGGGATTTGAGAATCGAGGCCATCGCCTGCACCTCCTGGTGCAATTCTTTATAGCTGTAGGTTTTTTCCTGCTGGGTCTCGGTCGAGATGTAGACCAGGGCCGGCTGGTTACCGCGGCTGGCGAGGTGCCGGTCGATCGCGTTATGACACAGGTTGGTCTTGCCGCCCACATACCAGCGGGCAAAGGGCGGATTGGAGAAATCAAGAATCTTTTCAGGCTTTGCGAACCAGTCGATATTGGCGGCCTGTTCGGCCCAGAAGGCCTCGCGGTCTTCGATCGAGCGCCGGTGAAATGCGGCAACTTGAGTGGTCATGATGTTCTCCTTTTGAGTACTGAGCCGGGGACATGAATCCAGCCGTGCATCAGAATGCGTGCGCTGCGGCTCATGATGGCCTTGGTTACGGTCCATTGGCCGTTGATCAACTGGGCCTGCGCGCCGACCCGCAGGGTTCCGGAAGGATGGCCAAATCGGACGGCCTCTCGGCTGCCGCCGCCGGCAGCCAAATTCACGAGGGTGCCGGGAATCGCGGCGGCTGTGGCGATCGCGACCGAGGCGGTTCCCATCATGGCGTGGTGCAGTTTGCCCATCGAGAGTGCGCGCACCAGCAGATCAATTTCTGCGGCCGGCACGCGCTTGCCGCTTGAAGCGGTGTATTCCTGGGGCGGCGCCACAAAGGCGATTTTCGGCGTGTGCTGTCGGACTGCGGCCTGGCCGAGGTCATGGATGAGCCCCATGCGCATGGCACCGTGGGCACGCAGGGCCTCGAACATGGCGAGTGCTTTTGCATCATTGTTGATCTGATCCTGCAGCTCGGTGCCGGTGTAGCCGATATCCTTTGCATTGACAAAAATGGTTGGTATGCCTGCATTGATCATGGTGGCTTTTAGTGGTCCGAGTCCGGGCACTTCGAGCTGATCGATGAGGTGTCCGGTGGGAAACATGGCGCCGCCGCTGGCATCATCGCCTTCATCGGCCGGGTCAATGAATTCAAGCTGAACTTCTGCCGCCGGGAAGGTGACCCCGTCCAATTCAAAGTCACCGGTCTCTTGGACTTCGCCAGCCACGATCGGCACATGGGCAATGATGGTTTTGCTGATATTGGCCTGCCAGATGCGCACCGTGGCGATGCCATCTTGGGGCACACGGCTGGGCTCGAGAAATCCATGACGAATGGCAAACGGTCCGACCGCTGCGGAGAGGTTTCCGCAGTTTCCGCTCCAATCGACAAACGCCTTATCGATGGCGACCTGGCCAAAAAGATAGTCCACGTCGTGATCCGGCCGCTGGCTCTTGGAGAGAATCACCGATTTGCTGGTGCTCGATGAGCCATTGCCCATGCCATCGATTTGCTTGCCATAAGGATCCGGGCTGCCGATGGCCCGCAACAAAATCGCATCACGCTCCGGGCCCGGCACCTGCGCGGCGGCCGGAAGATCGGTCAGCGAAAAAAAGACCCCCTTGCTTGTTCCGCCACGCATGTAGGTGGCGGGGATTTTGATTTGCGGAGGCGAATGCATTGCAGAAACTGGGGCGGGTGTTGGTGAACAGGCCGGCGGGCGGCCTAGGCCGCTTTTTTGGCCTCAAGAAAATCCTGCGCAAAGCGTTGCAGTACACCGCCGGCTTCATAGATCGAGACTTCTTCAGCGGTATCGAGTCGGCAGATGACCGGCACCTCGAGGTGCTCACCCTTTCGACGGTGGATGACCAGGGTCAGCCGGGCCCGTGGCTTACGTTCGCCGATGACATCAAAAGTTTCGGTGCCATCGATTGCCAGCGTGTGCCGCGTGGTGCCAGATTCAAACTCCAGCGGCAGCACGCCCATGCCGACGAGGTTGGTCCGATGAATGCGCTCGAAGCCCTCGGCGACGATGGCTTCCACACCCGCAAGCCGCACACCTTTGGCCGCCCAGTCGCGCGAGGATCCCTGGCCATAATCTGCCCCCGCGATGATGATCAGGGGCTCTCTGCGATTCATATAGGTCTCAATCGCTTCCCACATCCGCATGATTTTTCCTTCTGGCTCAACACGGGCGAGCGAGCCCTGCTTTACCTCGCCATTGACGACCACCATTTCATTGATGAGTTTCGGATTGGCAAAGGTGGCCCGCTGGGCAGTCAGGTGATCGCCCCGGTGGGTCGCATAGGAATTGAAATCTTCTTCTGGCAGGCCCATCTTGGCGAGGTATTCGCCCGCAGCGCTATCGGGCAGGATGGCATTGGATGGGGAGAGGTGATCGGTGGTGATGTTATCGGGCAGTACCGCCAATGGCCGCATGGCTTTCAGCGTGCGGGCCCCAGCCAGCGCACCCTCCCAATACGGCGGCCGACGAATATAGGTGCTCTTGGGACGCCAGTGATACAGCGGGCTGACGGGCTGAGTTGATTCTGCTCGAATCGCAAACATGGGCTCGTAGACCCGACGAAATTGTTCTGGTTTAACGCTCGCGGTGACGACGGCATCAATCTCGGCATCGCTGGGCCAGAGGTCCGCCAGCCGAATGGGCCGGCCCGATGGGTCGGTGCCGAGCACATCTTTTTCAATATCAAAGCGCACTGAGCCCGCAAGTGCATACGCCACCACCAGTGGTGGTGAGGCCAGGAAGGCCTGCTTGGCATAGGGATGAATGCGGCCATCGAAATTACGATTTCCCGAGAGCACGGCAGTGGCATAGAGATCTCGATCGATAATCTCTTGTTGAATCTTGGGATCAAGCGCGCCGCTCATGCCGTTGCAGGTGGTGCAGGCGAAGGCCACCACTCCGAAGCCAAGCTTCTCAAGTTCGGTCAGCAGGCCGGCCTCTTGCAGATACAGTGCGACTGCCTTTGAGCCGGGTGCCAGCGAGGTCTTCACCCAGGGCCTGCGCAGCAGGCCGGCACGGTTGGCATTTCGCGCCAGCAGGCCGGCAGCAATCATGTTGCGCGGATTGTTGGTGTTGGTGCAGCTGGTGATTGCGGCGATGATCACCGCACCATCTGGCATCTGGCCTGCGGTTTCCTGATACGGCGCCGCGATGCCCTTTGCTGCGAGATCGGCGGTCGCAACCCGCTTATGCGGATTTGAGGGGCCAGCAATATTGCGGACCACCGAGCCAAGATCGAATGATAAAACCCGCTCGTAGTGGGCGGCTTGCAGCTGATCGGCCCAGAGCCCTGTTTGGCGTGCGTACGTTTCGACCAGCTTGACCAAGGCCTCGTCGCGGCCGGTGAGCCGCAGATAGCGGAGGGTCTGGTCATCGATATAAAACATTGCTGCCGTGGCACCAAACTCGGGGGCCATATTCGAGATGGTGGCCCGATCACCGAGGGTGAGATTGGCCGCGCCGTCGCCAAAAAATTCCAGATAGGCTGAGACCACACGCTCTTTGCGCAAAAACTCAGTCAGCGCAAGCACGATATCGGTCGCGGTGATGCCGGATGCGGGCCGGCCGGAGAGTTTCACGCCGACGATTTCTGGCAGCCGCATCCAGGAGGCGCGTCCGAGCATGACGCTTTCGGCCTCGAGGCCGCCAACGCCAATTGCAATAACACCCAGCGCATCCACCATGGGCGTGTGGCTGTCGGTGCCGACCAATGTGTCGGGATAGGCGACACCCTCTTGGACCTGGATCACCGGAGACATCCGCTCAAGGTTGATCTGATGCAGGATGCCGTTGCCGGGCGGAATGACATCGACATTTTGAAACGCCCGCTTGGTCCATTCAATAAAGTGAAAGCGGTCTTCATTGCGGCGATCTTCGATGGCGCGATTTTTCGCGAATGCATCCGGATCAAACCCGCCGCACTCCACGGCCAGCGAGTGGTCTACGACGAGCTGGGTGGGCACCACGGGATTGATCATGGCGGGATCGCCGCCTTTTTCTGCGATTGCATCGCGCAGGCCGGCTAAGTCCACCAGGGCGGTCTGGCCAAGAATGTCGTGGCAGACCACGCGGGCAGGAAACCACGGAAAGTCTCGATCGCGGCGGTTTTCTGCAATCTGCCGCAGGCAGTCATTGAGGATCGCTGGATCACAGCGTCGGACGAGATTTTCAGCATGGACCTTGGCGGTATAGGACAGCCGCTCATAGGCGCCCGGGGCGATGGCTTCGATGGCCGCCTGGGTATCAAAATAAGACAGGGCAGTGCCCGGCAGGGGCTTGCGAAAAGCGGTGTTCATCTTTACTTGCGCTTATCCAGGGGAACGAATTTCTGATCTTCGGGCCCGGTGTAATTGGCGCTTGGCCGGATGATCTTGCCATCCTGCCGCTGCTCAATCACATGGGCGCTCCAGCCGGAGGTCCGCGAGATCACAAACAGCGGCGTGAACATTGCGGTGGGCACGCCCATCATGTGATAACTCACGGCCGAGAACCAGTCCAGATTGGGAAACATCTTCTTGGCGTCCCACATGACCGTCTCGAGCCGCTCGGCAATGTTGAACATCTTCATGTCATTGGCCATACGTGAGAGCTTGCGGGCCACTTCTTTGATGACCTTATTGCGCGGATCACCGATGGTGTAAACCGGATGGCCAAAGCCGATGATGACTTCCTTGTTCTCCACCCGGCGTCGGATATCGGCCTCGGCCTCATCGGGGGAGTTGTAGCGTTTCTGAGTCTCGAAGGCGACCTCATTGGCCCCGCCGTGCTTGGGGCCGCGCAGGGCACCGATAGCGCCGGTAATGCAGGAGTAAAAATCAGCGCCGGTGCCGGCAATGACGCGGGCAGCAAATGTAGAGGCATTGAATTCGTGCTCGGCATACAGAATTAGTGAGGTATGCATCGCCTGGACCCAATCTTGCGGCGGCCTGCGCCCGTGCAGCAGATGCAGGAAGTGGCCGCCGATGGAGTCATCATCGGTTTCGACATCGATGGCCCGGCCGTTGTGGCTGTAGTGGTACCAGTACAGCAGCATCGAGCCCAGCGAGGCCATGAGCCGGTCAGCGATATCACGGGAACCGGGGGCGCTGTGGTCGTCTTTTTCTGGAATATTGCAGCCGAGTGCTGAGACACCGGTACGCATCACATCCATCGGATGGCTGGATGCGGGCAGGGCCTCCAGGACTGCCATCACATTGGCGGGAAGGCCCCGAAGGGCACGCAGTTTGTTTTTGTAGCCGATGAGCTCTGGCCGGTTGGGCAATTTTCCGTGAACCAGCAGGTAGGCAATTTCTTCGAATTCGCAGACATCGGCGAGATCGAGAATGTCATAGCCGCGATAGGCCAGATCATTGCCCGTGCGGCCAACGGTACACAGTGCGGTATTGCCTGCAGTGATGCCCGAAAGCGCAACCGATTTTTTTGCTTTCGGGGCGGCGGCTTCGGTGGTCGTATTGGCGGGGGATTTAGCGGTGGGTGACATAGCGGTTTGGATGGACAGAGGTGAAATGAAAAAAAGCCGAGGCAGTCGAAATTATTTTTTGGAAAATAAGGCGTCGAGCTTATTTTCAAAATCCCAGTAGCCGATTGAGTCGTAGAGTTCTTCGCGGGTTTGCATCATGGCCACCACCTGGCGCTGAGTCCCATCGCGACGAACGGCCGCATAGACGGTCTGCGCTGCCTTATTCATGGCCCGAAAAGCCGATAGCGGATACAGCACGATCGCAACCCCGGTGGCCTTGAGTTCCTCTACGGAGTAGAGCGGCGTTGCGCCAAACTCAGTGATGTTGGCCAGCACCGGCACCTTCACGGCCGCAACAAACTGCTGGTACATGGCAAGTTCGGTCATTGCTTCAGGAAAGATTGCATCCGCCCCGGCTTGAACACAGGCGCAGGCCCGATCGATTGCGGATTGAAGGCCTTCGACTGCCAAGGCATCGGTGCGGGCCATGATCAAAAAATTCGAATCGGTGCGGGCATCGACTGCGGCTTTGACCCGATCGACCATTTCTTCAGTGCTCACAATGGCCTTGCCCGGCCGATGGCCGCAGCGTTTGGCGCCGACCTGATCCTCGATATGCATGCCGGCGGCGCCTGCCTTGATCATGGATTGGGTGGTGCGTGCGATGTTGAAGGCCGAGGCGCCAAATCCGGTGTCGACATCGACCAAGAGCGGCGTATCGCAGACGTCGGTGATCCGACGCACATCAATCAGCACATCCTCGAGTCCCGAGATGCCCAGATCGGGCAGGCCGAGAGAGCCGGCGGCCACGCCGCCGCCCGACAAATAGATGGCCTTGAAGCCAGCGCGCTTGGCCAGCAAGGCATGGTTCGCATTGATCGCGCCAATAATTTGTAAGGGTTGTTCTTGCGCTAGCGCGTCGCGAAGGCGACGGCCGGCGGTCGCGCCTGGCTGCGTCATGCGGTTCTCCCTGAACGGTGCCACTTGTTATGGATCGTAAGGCTACGCCCTTTGCCGGGGCCTGAGAATGCGTCAATTCGGCCCAAGCCTTCGTGATTTGCGAAGGCTTGTCGGGTTGGTTAGAGTGGCCGTATGTGGGATGCATTGATGACCTCGATCTTCGCGGTCGCGATTGGCGAGATCGGCGATAAGACCCAGCTGTTGAGTCTGGTGCTGGCCGCCCGGTTTCCGCGGGCCTTGCCGATTCTCGCCGGAATTGTGGTGGCCACCCTGGCCAACCATGCCTTCGCCGTGGCCCTTGGCGCCTGGGGCGCCTCCTGGCTAACGCCAGAGTTTCTTCGCTGGCTTTTGGGCCTGTCGTTTGTCGCGCTGGCCATCTGGGCATTGTTTCCGGATCGGCTTGATGCGGGTGAGGTCAAGCTCTGGGAGACGGCCTTCATCGCAACGGTGATTGCTTTTTTTATTGCCGAGATTGGCGATAAGACCCAGGTGGCCACCGCCTTACTCGCCGCCAAGCATGCATCGACGCCCATTGCGGTCATCCTGGGCAGCACCCTGGGGATGGTCTTGGCCAATGCGCCGGTCATCTGGTTTGGCGAGCATGTCTTAAAGCGTGTGCCACTGCGGGCCATCAGGATCACGGCCGCTGTGATCTTTGGTGTGCTGGGCATGGGCGTGCTGCTCTTCGGCCTGCCGCAGTTTTAGTGCAGGCGATTGCTGATGTTTAATCCGAGCAAAGATGATGTCAGGCGGTTTTTCTGCGAGGCCTGGTCCAGGCATCGGGCCGGCAGTCCCCTCAGTCCGCTGGAGGGCCTGGCGGTGGATTGGATCACACAGCATCCCGAGTATCACCATGATCTTCAGGATCTTGAGCAGGCCTTAGGCCGCGATTACGCACCCGAGCAGGGCAGCAGCAATCCCTTTTTGCATCTCTCGATGCACCTGTCGATTGAGGAGCAGATTTCAATTGATCAGCCGCCGGGCATTCGTGCGGCGTTTTCAGTCCTCGCCCAGCGCCACGACAGCCGCCATGCGGCCATGCATATCGTGATGGAGTGTTTGGGCGAGATCCTCTGGCGGTCGCAGCGTGATGGCACGCCGATTGATGGGCAGGCGTACATCGATGCGATTCATCGAAAGGCGGCCCAGTGATCAATCCACAGCGTGTCGATTTCATGACCCTGAGGCTGCTGTTGGCCGTGGCGTCAACCGGCTCGATCACCAAGGCGGCCCAATCCCTGCATCTGGCGCTGGGCGCTGCCAGCACCCGCATTCGCGATCTCGAGGACCGCATGGGACTGCCGCTTTTGGCCCGACACGCCCGAGGCGTGCGCTTTACGGAGGCGGGCAATGCAGTGTTGCACCATGCCCGGCTCATTGAGCGTGAGCTGGCGCAGATGGAATTCGAGGTGGGTGAGTTCGCCTCGGGTGTGACGGGCCATGTCCGGGTTGTGGCCAACGCGAGTTCGATTGCAACCGTGCTGCCGCGTGATCTGACGGGATTTCTAAAAGACCATTCGCGCGTCAGAATTGATTTGGCCGAGCACACCAGCCGCGAGATTCAGCACTTGGTCGCCGAGGGTGAAGCCGACATCGGAATTTTTGCAGGCTCATTGCGGCAAGAGGGCCTCTCGGTGATGGCCTATCACCAGGACACCCTGGTGGCGATGGTGCCGAATCAGGGCCCGTGGAGAAAAGAGCGCGCGGCAGCGATTGGCCGGCTCCTGCTTGAAGATTTCATTTTGCTGCAAGAGGGCGGCTCGATTCAGGAGTGGCTGTCGCAGGCGGCGCGCCGCGAGGGCGTTCAGCCGAGGATTCGCGTGCAGGTGAAAGGCTTTGATGCGATTTCGCAGCTGGTGGCGGCGGGCCTCGGCATCACGGTGTTGCCCGAGATTGTTGCGCGGCGCTTCAGTAAATTGCTGGGCCTGCGGATTCTGAAAATTACCGGCGTTGACACAGCCCGCGCCTTATCGATTTGTTATGCGGATTCTCGGCAGTTATCGCCTGCGGCGAAGGATCTCTTAGAATTTTTTAGTCGGGCGGCAGCGTCTTTGTCCGGAACTCGCAGAGGTCATTGATCGGGCAGCGCCAGCATTCAGGCGTTCTTGCCTTGCAGATGTAGCGGCCATGCAGAATGAGCCAGTGGTGGGCATGGCGCTTATACGCGTTGGGCACGAGGCGCTCGAGACGCTTTTCGACTTCCATCACGGTTTTTCCAGGCCCGATTTTGGTGCGATTGGCGACACGAAAGATGTGGGTGTCGACCGCAATCGATTCCCAGCCAAATGCCGTATTGAGCACCACATTAGCGGTCTTTCGGCCGACACCCGGCAGCGCTTCGAGGGCTTCACGATTTTCCGGTACCGCGCCGTCGTGATGGGCAAGCAGCAGCTCACAGGTCTTAATCAGATGCTTGGCCTTGGTCCGATAAAGGCCGATGGTTTTAATGAAAGGCTCAAGGCCTGCGACCCCCAGTTTTGCAATTTTTTGCGGCGTATTGGCCTTGGGGAAGAGCTGTCGCGTGGCGGCGTTGACCGAAACATCCGTTGCCTGCGCGGAGAGCAGCACGGCGACCAGCAGCTCAAAGGCTGTGCGGTACTCGAGTTCGGTGGTGGGATTGGGATTAATCGCGTGCAGGCGGCGAAAAATTTCGGCCCGCTTTTCAGCATTCATTCGACGGACTCGGAGCCGTGATCGGATAACCGGGAGCGGGCCCGCTGGCGTGCGCGCTTCAGCACGTTCGCAAGCCGATCGGATTTTGTTATTGCCCTTTGCTGGGCCTGCTCCAGCCCTTGCTGCCGCCGTTGGCGGGCGATGAATCGTGCTTTTGCGGTTGCAGCGTCCTCTGGGGTCCAGGCCAATGGCGCAATCGGTGTGACCATGTCGATGCAATTCACGGGGCAGGGTGCTACGCAGAGCTCACAGCCCGTGCATTGATCCGCTAAAACTGTATGCATGAACTTAAAGCCGCCGACAATCGCCTCTACCGGGCAGGCCTTGATACAGAGCGTGCAGCCGATGCAGCGGGATTCATCAATCCAGGCCAATTGCCGAGGACCCTCCTGGCCGTGGGCGGGGTTTAGCGGCAGCGCGGGCAGCCCCGTGAGGGCACTGAGCTTTTGAATCCCGGCCCAGCCCCCCGGGGGGCATTGATTGATGTTGGCCTGGCCGATGGCGATGGCATCCGCGTAATCACGACAGCAGGGATAGCCGCAACGCGTGCACTGCGTCTGCGGCAAAACGGCGTCAATGGCTTCGGATGAAGTCTGCGATCTTGGGGGCAACCTGCTCACGCCAGCGTCGTCCACTGAAGATGCCGTAATGGCCGGCCTGGGCCACCACAAGATCTTCCTGGCGGTGGGCGGGAATTCCGGT
The DNA here is from genome assembly GCA_964345065.1 of uncultured Bordetella sp. Classification (GTDB taxonomy): domain Bacteria; phylum Pseudomonadota; class Gammaproteobacteria; order Burkholderiales; family Burkholderiaceae_A; genus Lacustribacter. The sequence continues at coordinate 8,250 of CAYFPT010000015.1, read as the reverse complement.
GCAGAGATTGTGGGCGGCCTGGGTCTGGCCTGCACCCGAGATGTCGTCGAGCTCGCCTTCGATGGTCAGTAATGCAGTCTTCGTAATGTCCTGCGGCCGCACGGGCTTTCCGCGCACCGTCCACTGGCCCTTGGGCAGCAGATGGTCTTGGAAGACCACGCGAATGGTGTCGAGGTAAAACTCGGCAGCGAGATCCAGGACTGCGTTGTATTCATCGTAAAAGGCCCGATGCGAATCCGCGCTCTCTCCATCGCCTTTGATCAGCTGAAGGTAGTAGTCATAGTGGGAAGTCAGGTGCCGCCCTGGATTCATGGCGACAAAGCCTGCATGCTGGAGAAATCCGGGATAGACCTTGCGCAGATAGCCCGGATACTTATACGGCACGTTGTAGATGACATGATTTTCAAACCAGTGCAGTGGTTTTTCAACGGCCAGGTCATTCACGGATGTGGGGCTTTTGCGCGCATCAATCGGGCCGCCCATCATGATGATGGTTCGTGGAGATGCGGGGTCGTTGGCGGTGGCCATCAGCGATACTGCGGCCAGCACTGGCACTGTTGGCTGACAGACCGAAATTACATTTAAGTCTGGCGATAGCAGCCGGATGAAATCGCAAACGTACTCGACGTAGTCATCGAGATGAAAGGGCCCCATGTTTAACGGCACCATGCGGGCATCGATCCAGTCGGTAATGAAGACCTCATGATTGGGCAGCAGGGCGCGGACCGTATCCCGCAGCAGGGTCGCATGATGGCCCGACATGGGGGCCACCAGCAGAATTTTTGGGTCTGCGGCACGCCGCGGACTGCCGACAAACTGGCGCTCAAAGTGCATCAGGTTGCAAAACGGCTTTTCGGCAACGATGCGCTCAGTGACCATTACCTCATGGCCATCGACGGAGGTTGTCTCCAGGCCGAAAATAGGCTTTTCGTAGTCCTTACCCAGTCGATGCACGAGGTCGAAGGTCGCGGCCAGCCGTCGCGAAAAGGGCGTATACGACAGCGGGCTGTAGGGATTGGTATACAGATGCGCACCGGCGCTGGCCAGGTGGCTTAAGGGGTGGAGGATCGAGCGCTGTAATTCGTGGAGCTGGTAGAGCACGTGAGGGGGCCCCTCCTTCTGTTGGCCGAGTTTACCAATAATTCTCCACGGCAATCTGCCCAGGGCTTGATTGCCGGCTTGTCTTAAACCCCCGTTTTTTTAAGACCTGACGGGTCTGGTCCACCATTTCCGGATTGCCACAGAGCATGATGCGGGAGTTGTCTAAGTCAAGTCGAACCCCGGCGGCCTGCTCGAGCGTGCCGTTTTCAATCAAGATCGTGATGCGTGCATTCAGAAGCCCGGGGGCCTGCTGCCGCGTCATCACAGGGATGTAGGTGAGCCGGTGGGCCAGCGGGCCGAAACTCTCGTGGCTGGGAAGGCTGCGAAGGGTTGCCTCGTAGGCCAGCTCATCGCGTGTCCGCACGCTGTGAACCAGCACAATGCGGGCATAGGCCTGCCATGTATCGGGATCGCAGAGGATCGATAAAAACGGCGCAATGCCTGTGCCGGTCGAGAGCAGCCAGAGATCGGTTCCGCCTGAGAATCGCGACAGCGTGAGAAAGCCGTGGTTTTGTTTGTCAACCAAAAGGGTTTCCCCCACACGCAGCCTTGCCAGCTCGGTGGTGAATTCGCCGCCCGGAACGACGATTGAATAAAACTCAAGATGGTCATCATAGGGACCGGAGACCATTGAGTAGGCCCGCCAGGCAATGGTGCCATCGGCTTTTTGCACGCCGAGGCGTGCGAATTGTCCTGCGGTAAAACGGAAGCCCCGGGGCCGGGATGTCTTAAACGAAAAAAGATGCGGCGTCCAAGGATGGATCCAGGTGATGGACTCGCATGTGAATTTTTCTTCGGCGGGACTGCTCACCGCTCGAGTAGTCCGCGCTTGTCCTTTACGTCAACCCATTGGTCAGCATCGGGAAAGTGCGGCTCCATGCGGGTAATGGTGGGCCAGTTTTGGCAGAGCTCGGCATTGAGCGCAATAAAATCCCGCTGGTCATCCGGCACATCTTCTTCGGCATAGATGGCATTGACGGGGCATTCCGGGATGCAGACCGCACAGTCAATGCATTCATCGGGGTCAATCACCAGAAAGTTGGGGCCCTTCTTGAAGCAGTCGACCGGGCAGACATCGACGCAGTCGGTGTAGCGGCACTTGATGCAGGATTCGGTGACAACGTGGGTCATGGTGGATCAGTCGATTGAACGTTACACTTTGCATTCTAACGAAGTTCACTCAGGGGTAGCCCTTGTTTCAGGTCATCAGGATGCCATTTCCATGTCGGATAAATTGCCTTTAGAGGGCCTGGATACCCAGGCATCGCGCAAACGAATTCTCTCCAGAATCCGTGCTGCCCAGGGCCGGCCCGCCCAGGCCAAGGACCGCGAAGAGGAGCTCAACATCAACTATGTGGCCCAAAAGCCGATCGGGCCGCAGCCCGAGGTTGGAGGCGATCTGCTTGCGCGTTTTATTGCCCAATCGGAGAAGCTTCAGTCTTCCGTTGATCAGGTTGCAAAGATGTCCGATGTGCCCGCGGCCGTTGCGCGTTATCTGCAGGCCCGCGGCCTTGAGATGCAGGCGGTAATTTGGCCTGCGCTGGCGGATCTGAAATGGAAATCGGCGGGCCTTGCGGTGCAGGCCCGCGCGCCAGTCCGCGATGATCCCGCGCCGGATCTGGTGGGCATTACGGGCTGCTTTGCGGCGATTGCGGAGACGGGCACGCTGGCCTTGCTTTCAGGCCCCGAGACACCCGCCTCAATGGCACTTCTGCCTGAGACGCACATCGCTGTGGTGCCGCGCTCGAGAATCGTCGCCCACATGGAAGATGTTTTTGCGTTAATGCGTCATGAGCGTGGCGGGCCGCCTCGGGCCTTGAACTTTATTTCAGGGCCGTCACGCACCGGCGATATTGAGCAGACGATTGTGCTGGGGGCCCACGGCCCGTATCGCGTTCATCTGGTGATTGTGGAAGGAGTCTAAGCGCGATGGCACGATCCGGACTGGTGATTACTCGTCGAATCTATGAAGAGGTTTATGCGTCGCTGCAGGCGGAGTTCGACATCCTTGCCGATAACCAAGCCACCGACCAGCCCTGGGATCTTCAGGCCTTGCAGCAACGCATCGCGCAGGCCGATTACATGCTCTGCACCGTCGCAGATAAAGTTGATGCATCGGTGATTGCAGCCGCCGCCCGGCTGAAGGTGATCGCCACGGGTGCGGTCGGTTTTAATAATATCGATGTGGCGGCCTGCAAGGCACGGGGCATTCGCCTCACCAACACCCCGGATGTCTTGACGCAGACCACGGCCGATTTCGGCTTTGCGCTCATGATGGCAACGGCCCGTCGGATCTCTGAGTCGGAGCGCTACGCGCGCGCAGGCCAGTGGAGCGGCTGGGCCTTTGATCAATTTGCGGGCCGCGACCTGCATCATGCGACCTTGGGCATTATCGGCATGGGCCGAATTGGAAGTGCGATTGCCCGCCGCGCCGCCGGCTTTGAGATGCGGGTGCTCTATCACAATCGCACGCCAAGTCAGGAGCCGGTTGCGGCTACCTGGGTTGAGAAAGCGCAGCTACTTCAGGAATCTGATTTTGTGATGCTGGTGGTGCCGTACTCGCCCGCGACACATCACTTGATTGGTGCGACTGAGCTGCGCCTGATGAAGCCCTCGGCGACCTTGATCAACATTGCACGCGGCGGCGTTGTGGATGATCAGGCCTTGATTGCTGCTTTAAAGGAAAAGCGGATTGCGGCGGCGGGCCTGGATGTTTTTGAAAATGAGCCGAAATTTGATCCGGCATTTTTGCAGTTCGAAAATGTGATCATCACCCCCCATATCGCGAGCTCCTCCCGGGCGACCCGGGGCGCGATGATGCAGCTGGCCGCCGATAACCTGCTGGCCCATGCCCGGGGCCTGCCCCTGCTGACCCCGGTGGCCTAGGCCCAGCGCTTGCCGTAAGTCCTTGTTTCTGCTAGAGTTTCGTCTCCCTTGCCACACGCCTTGGGCCCGAGAAAGAGGGCTCTGCCAGCCGATGCTGGCCCAATGGTTGGGCGGTGGCTTTAACCAGAAGGAGAAATCGTGCGTCATTACGAGATTGTTTTTATCGTCCATCCCGACCAGAGCGAGCAGGTTCCTGCGATGGTCGAGCGCTACAGCAGTATCGTCACCGCCAAAGGCGGCAAGGTCCATCGGACCGAAGACTGGGGCCGCCGTCAGCTGGCCTACCCAATTGAAAAAGTTGCTAAGGCGCACTATGTCTTGATGAACATCGAGTGCGGCCAGTCGGAAATGGATGAACTCGACCATGCATTCCGTTTCAACGATGCGGTGCTGCGTCACCTGGTCGTTGCGATGAAAAAAGCCGAGACGGGCCCATCGCCGATGATCAAGGTGATTCAGCGCGAGGAGGCCCGCAAAGCAGCGGCCGAGATGCCCGTCGCCGCCTGATGGCTGGCCCGGCTGATCGACTGAATCAGGTTCGTCTTTCTGTAACGCTCAGCGAAAAAAAAGCGAAGCGTTTTACTCCCGGCGGTCTGCCGGTACTCGAGGTGGCCGTGTCGTATAGCGGCGAGGTCCAAGAGGCGGGAAGCGGGCGACAGATTCAGCTGACCGCCAAGGCCAAAGCGGTCGGCCAGGTCGCTGAGCGTATGGATGCAATCCCACTGGGAACTGAACTCTGCGCGGTAGGCTTTCTGGCCCCCGCCCGACTCAACAGTAGGCAACTTATTTTTCACATTACCGATTTCGAACTGGAGTAAGAACATGGCGTTTAACAAGAAATTTGATAAAAACAAGCGGCCCCGCCGTCCGACCCAATCGGCGCTGTTCAAGCGCAAGCGGGTCTGCCGCTTTACGGCAGAAGGCGTCGAGCAGATTGATTACAAAGACATTGACACCCTGCGTGATTTCGTCACCGAGACCGGCAAGATCATCCCGGCCCGCATTACTGGCACCAATGCCCGCTATCAGCGTCAGCTCACCACGGCGATCAAACGCGCCCGCTTTCTCGCCCTGCTGGCGTTTACCGATAACCATTAAACGGCCGACAACGATCGAAGGAACCTCCTATGCAAGTCATTTTGTTAGAGAAAGTCGTCAACCTGGGCAAGCTCGGCGATGTGGTCCGAGTGAAAGACGGTTTCGCGCGCAATTTTC
>CAYFPT010000015.1:0-3038 GCA_964345065.1 uncultured Bordetella sp. | reverse complement strand
CCCCAGGGCATGGCCCGCCGCGCGACGGACACCGCGATTGCCGAGTTTGAGGCCCGCCGTGCCGAGTTGGAAAAGGTGCAGGCGGAAAAACTCGCTGCCGCCCAAGCGCTCGGCCAAAAGATGTCGGGCCTGGTGCTGGAGATCACCCAGAAGGCGGGCGTGGATGGCCGGCTGTTTGGCTCGGTCACCAATTTTGATGTGGCCGAGGCCCTGAAAACCAAGGGCCTCGAAGTCGCCAAGGCCTGCGTTCGGATGCCCAACGGGCCGTTAAAGACCGTGGGCGATCATTCCATTCAGGTTGCGCCGCATACCGATGTGGTGGTGGATGTCTCGGTACGCGTGATCGGTGAGGCCGCCTAATCACGATGCCCAGCATCGTGATGATGGCCAGCGCGTAATGCCTTGGGGCCCGTCGAGCACCGTCTATGAATAAGCCGGCGGAAAACCAGGCCCTTGTATTGCGTGTGCCGCCGCACTCGGTTGAAGCAGAGGCCTCCATTCTTGGAGGCCTTTTGCTTGATAACGCCGCCTGGGAGCGCATCGCCGACGTGGTCCGTGCTGAAGATTTTTATCGGGCGGACCATCGCATCGTCTTCGAGGTGATTGCCCGACTCATCGATGCCAGCAAGCCGGCCGATGTGGTGACTGTTTTCGAGGCCTTAGAGGGCCTTGGCCGCGCCAGTGAGGTGGGCGGCATTGCCTATCTCAATACCTTGGCCCAGGAGACTCCCTCGGCGGCCAATATCGTGCGCTATGCAGAGATCGTGCGGGATCGCGCGATTCTGCGCTTCTTGGTGTCGGTGAGTGATCAGATCGCGACCCAGGCCCTCAATCCTGCAGGCAAAGAGACCCGTCAGATTCTGGATGAGGCCGAAAGCCAGATCTTTCAGATCGGCGAGCAGGGCGCCCGCCGCTCGGCAGGATTTCAAAACTTTCATGATGTCTTGGCCCGGGTGGTGGAGCGGGTCGATGACCTTTATCAAAATCCGAATCCCTCCGATGTCACTGGCGTGCCCTCGGGATTTTTTGATCTTGATCAGAAGACGGCCGGCATGCATGCGGGCGACCTGCTCATCATTGCGGGCCGGCCCAGCATGGGCAAAACCTCGCTGGCGCTGAACATCGCGGAGTACGTCGCGATTTCCGAGAAACTGCCAGTGGCCATTTTCAGTATGGAAATGGGCGCAGAGCAGCTCGCGATGCGTGTGCTTTGCTCGGTGGGCCGTCTTGATGCGCAGCGGGTCCGCACGGGCCGCCTCAATGAAGACGACTGGGGCCGACTGACACAAGCCATGGCGCTGACCAAGGAAGCCCAGATTCATATTGATGAAACACCCGCTTTAAATCCCTTGGAGCTGCGCTCGCGTGCCCGCCGGCTGTCGCGCCAATACGGCAAACTTGGGCTGATCGTGGTGGATTATCTTCAGCTGATGAGTGCATCCAGCACGGGAGAGAATCGGACCACCGAGATTTCTGAGATCACCCGATCACTCAAGGGCCTGGCGAAAGAGCTCGGCTGCCCCGTGATGGCCTTGTCGCAGCTGAATCGAACGGTCGAGCAGCGCACCGATAAGCGGCCGGTGATGAGTGATCTTCGTGAATCCGGCGCCATCGAGCAAGATGCCGACCTGATTCTGTTTATCTATCGCGATGAGGTCTATCGGCCGGATACACCCGATAAGGGCGTGGCCGAGATCATCATTGCCAAGCAGCGTAATGGCCCGATCGGCACCGTGCGACTGACGTTCTTGGGCCAGTTCACCAAGTTTGAAAACTTTGCAGCACCCGCCCCCACCGGTTTTTCTTCGGAGTACTAGACATGCAGCCTTTGCCGATTGTTGCAGCCGTTAGCCTGCCCATTCAAGCCTCTGATCAGCGTTTTGCGGTCCATCGCGTGTATTGCGTCGGCCGCAACTATGCCGACCATGCCAAGGAGATGGGCGCCTCGGGCCGCGAGCCGCCGTTTTTTTTCTTCAAACCCTCTGACACAGTGTTTGAAGTTGCCAATGGTGCCAGCCGCGACTGGCCTTACCCCAGCCTGACCCAAGATCTGCACTACGAGGTCGAGTTGGTGGTTGCGATTGGCCGCGGCGGGAAAAACATTCCGGTGGATCAGGCCGCTCATCACATCTGGGGCTACGCCGTGGGCCTGGACATGACCCGCCGCGATCTGCAGGCCGCCATGAAAAAAGAATCCAAGCCCTGGTGTATCGGCAAGGGCTTTGATGGGAGCGCGCCCATTGGACCCATCGTGCCGATTGAGACGACGGGAGCGCTCACGGCAGGTGAAATTACGCTTGCCGTGAATGGCGAAATTCGTCAGCGGGGCGATTTTTCTCAGATGATTTGGAATGTCGCTGAGGTCATTGCCCATGTCTCGCAGGCCTGGGAGCTTAAAGCCGGAGATTTAATTTTCACGGGAACCCCCGCGGGCGTTGGCCAGGTGCGTCGCGGCGATGTGATGCAGGTTTCTGCTCAAGGCGTTGGCAGTTTTTCGGTCAACGTTGTGTAGTTGAAGCGCGTCGCGCTCTGGGTCGCGTTGGCCCACGGCCTGGTGATCGCCGGGCTGCTAAAGGCTGTTCAGCATCGGGCGGAATCGCCGCCCCGGCCGCTACCGATCCAGCTTCAGCTGCAATCGCCCTCGACCGCAGCGAGTGCCGTGAAGCCACCCGTGCCGATGAAGCGGGCTGTGGATTCCGCCACACCGCAGCCAAAAGACGCGCCGCCATCCACAACAACCGCACCGATCGCTTCGGCCGCATCCCCTGCACCGTATGCCGCGCCGGTGCCATCAGGTGCAGCCGCTGCCGCTCCCGCTCCCGTAGCCAATCCTGCCCGATCATTGGCAACCGAGGAACGTCAGCCGACGGTGGATGCAAGTTTTCGCGGTAACCGAATTCCTGACTATCCGCAGATGTCGCGACGACTCGGTGAGCAGGGGACGGTTGTGCTGCGGGTCATGATTTCGCCCGACGGCCGAGCCGGAGAGATTCAGCTCTCCAAAAGTAGCGGCCATGCCCGGCTGGATCGCGCGGCAC
>CAYFPT010000014.1:15428-19972 GCA_964345065.1 uncultured Bordetella sp. | reverse complement strand
CCGAGAGTGCGAACATCAATGCCAGCTCCCGGCCCCCGGGGCAGCTGCTGCGCATACACACCTAGCGGACCGCGAAACTTCCAGCCAGACGGGAGTTGCGGAAAAACCAGTGCTTGGCCATCTCCACACTGAGAGCGTAAAGCAGCGTTAACCCAATAATCATCAGCGTGATCCATCCTGGCAGTGGCTCAAACTCAAAAGGTCCCGCCAGCGGACTGTCCGGCAGCAACAGGGCAATGACCGCAACGGCAAGGGAAGTGATGATCAAACCTGCAGAGGGTCTGCTCTTCCAGATTGCCACCCGAGATCGAATTACAAAGAGCACCGCCAGTTCGGTCAGCAGTGACTCGACAAACCATGCTGTGCGAAAAACGCTGGGTGCGAGTTCAATGACCCACAGCAGCAGGCCGAACAAAGCAAGATCAAAGATCACACTGATCAGCCCAAAAAATACCATCGCATTGCGAATCATGGCGAGCTCAAAACGATGGGGCGCCAAGGCCCATACTGGATCTACCGTATCCCTGGATAGCGATGCCGACGGAATATCGGATAAAAAATTGTTTAACAAAATCTGCGATGGCAGCAGTGGCAGAAATGGCAGCACCAGGGAAATAAATCCCATGCTCACCATATTGCCAAAATTCGCGCTGGTTGTACTTAAAACATATTTCATGGTGTTGGCAAAAGTCCTGCGGCCTTCATCAATCCCGTTGCAAATCAGCTGGAGTTCTTTTTTCAATAAGACAAAGTCCGAGGCCTCCCGGGCAACATCCACGGCGTTATGCACCGATATCCCGACATCGGCTGTGTGCAGCGCCAGCGCATCGTTGACCCCATCGCCCAGAAATCCGACCACAGCATCGCTACGCTGGAGCGCCCGAACGATCCGCTCTTTCTGACTGGGATCGACTTCTGCAAACACTGGCGTTGCGACAGCCGCATGGGTCAGTGCCTGATCACTCATCGACATCAGCATGCTGCCAGTGATAACTGTATCGGCGCCAAGGCCAATCGCCCTTGCCGTCACCCGGGCCACGAGGTGATCATCGCCGGTGATCATCTTCAGCTGCACGCCACGCCTGGCCAAGGCGCCCACCATCTCAGCAGTGTCATGCTTGGGTGGATCAATAAAACACAGCAGCCCAACAAAGCACAGTCCCTGCTCATCCGCGATCGATAGTGGCCCCAGGGGTGTCAAGCACTGTCGATAGGCCACCGCCAAAACCCGAGCCCCTTTTTCCGCCCAGGTTTTATGCAAATCCATTAGGGCAACGCGATCCGATGGCGTGATGGCCCGCCCAGGATGATCGATGGCCGTACAGCGTTGGAGCACCTGCCCGAACGCACCCTTGGTAATCAGAATGGGGCCTAACGCCCCATCGGAGACGCTCACCGAGACACACTTGCGGCTGTAATCAAAGGGTAGCCGCCAGTGCGATTGCTCCAGCGGTGGCGAGACATGAAGGGCGGCAACCTTTCGCATAATCGCATCATCAATTGAATTTTTTGTGCCACCTTGCAAAGCAGCATTTAATGCTGATAGCCGTAAGACCTCCGCTGATGGCCGGCCCCGGGAATCGATAGCGAGATCTAAGTCGACCTCTCCCGAGGTCAGGGTGCCGGTCTTATCGGTGCACATCACTGTCATGGCGCCCAGACTCTCAATCGCGTTGAGCTTTCGAACAATCACACCCCGATCAGCGAGCTGCCGAGCACCACGGGCCAGCATCACACTGACAATTGCGGGCAAAAGCTCGGGCGTTAAGCCAACCGCCAAAGCCAGCGCGAACATCAGCCCCTCCACTGCGGGCCGCTCACGAACAACATGAACCGCCAGGACCACCAGCGTGATGATCAGCATGGTCTGCATCAGCAGCCGGCCGAATCCCGCGATTCCACGCTCAAATTCATTCGGACCCGCCTGATGGGCCAGCCGCTCAACGATTCGGCCGAACACCGTTTCCTGGCCGGTACGCACCGCCAAGATCTGGGCCACTCCGCTTTCGACACTCGACCCCATGAACACCACATTGGAGCGCTGGCCTAAGGCCGCGTCTGGACAGAGACGGCCGGCGCGCTTTGACACTGCGAAAGCCTCGCCCGTCAGCGCCGCCTGATTGACGTAAAACTCTTGATCGGAGAGCACCACGCCATCTGCAGGCACGCGGCTGCCGGGTTCTAGCAACACCACATCACCGGGCACTACCCGATGGGCGGCGATCCGACGTGGCCGATGATCCCGCAGCACCACCGCCATAATCATGGCGCGCCTTGCCAGGCGCTCAAAGGCACGGCTGGCGATGAACTCTTGAGAAAATCCAAGCGAGGTGCTCATCAGCACAATGCCCAAGACCACAACCGCCTCAACCCAGTCTGCCAGCAACATTGAACAGGCCGAGGCAAATAGCAGCACAACAACGAGCGGGTTTTTAAACTGCCGGCCGATCAGTAAAAGCCAGTCAGGCCGGCCTTGAAAAATCTCCGGTGCCGGGCCGCTGCGCGCCAATCGGCGTCGCGCCTCACGATCGGTCAGCCCCGTTGGCCCTGAGCGTAACTGCGCGAACAGTGTCTGCTGCTCAAGCGCCCAGTAAGCTTCAGCGCGATCAGGGGCGAGACGGTCTGCCCGCTCATTCACGGCAGATCATGCAGCAATCGGATGCAATCCGCCGCCAGCGGTCTTCAAAAGCGCGATCGCCTCGTCATCTGAAACCGGCAGAAAATCCTGATAAAACTGCCCAACCGAATAAAAGTCTTTGGCAATGAGCGGGCAAACCAAGCGGTCGACATAGGGCCGCACCGCATCCCGGCCCGCCGGCGAGGCCACCGGAACTGCCGCAATCAACTGGCGCGGATGGCTGCGACGAATATTTTTCAGTGCCGCAATCATGGTCAATCCTGTGGCCAGCCCATCATCGACAACAATTACTGGCCGGTCCGTCCGATCAATGCGAGACCGAATCTGAGCATAGGCCAGCCGTTGCTCGCGCAATCGCTGAAGCTGCAGATCTTTTTCCCGCTCGACTTCTGCCGATGCGACCGCCAGAACGGCATGCTGGGCTGCCATGGTGCAGTCACCGCATTCATCAATCGCGCCGATGGCGATCTCTGGCGTGCTGCTGGCCCGAAGCTTATGCACCAGTACCGTATCCAGCTGTCCGCCCAGGGCGTTCGCGATGATTGCTCCAATTGGAATGCCGCCACGTGGGATCGCCAACACCAGCGGATCCATGCCCCTAAATTCCCCCAGCATTCGAAGCAGCGCCCTCGCAGCATCGTTGCGATTGGCATAAAGCGCTGGCGAAGTCATCCGTTTCACAGTTCGAAAACCTCATGCGGCCTCAGAACCCAAGACTCTGAGGCCTGCCTGCAGCATGCAGACAAAGTGCCGCGGGCAATTGCGGGGGCCGATCTGCCTGAAACGGATTGCACGCGCGTGGTGGACTACATCGAAAGCCGCCGCGATCTAATCCTGGGGGTATTAAAACCTAATCGAGGTGCACCCACATGATGTCGTTACGCTTACTTTCGCTGGCCGTTTCGGCCTCACTCACACTGATGGCCGCTTCAGTCCAGGCCCAAAGCCCAGGCCGAATGATGGATCTTGGAAAACGTGAATTTGAAAAAAGCTGTGCCAGCTGCCACGGCATAGATGCCCGAGGCTCGGGAGTGGTCACGCCATGGCTCAAAAAAAGCCCGCCTGATCTCACCTTACTGTCGAAAAATAACGGCGGTATTTTTCCAGCAGACCGGGTCTATAAAAGCATCTCGGGCGAGGACTCCCCAGCCCATGGCTCCCGCGAAATGCCGATCTGGGGCCAGGTCTACCGCATGAGCGCTGCGGAGTACTACATGGACCACCCCTATAACGACGAGGCAATCGTGCGTGCACGAATTCTGTCGCTATTGGAGTACATCAATCGTATGCAAAAACCCCGCTAGATACAGGGCCCCCGCGGCCCCGGGGGCTTCTCGATTATTTTCCGGAGTTGCCGTTGCGTCCCTCGGGGCCCTGCACCACCGACTTGGCCCAAGACTCGACTCCCTTTGAGAGCTTCATCAGCAGTTTTTCTGCATGGGCCGTGATCAGAACGATCCGACGCCTAGAATCATGGGGATCGATACTCACGGTAATCAGCCCGCGCTCTTCGAGAAGCGCAATCGACTTGTGGATTGTCGCTGGCGATGCAACAGAAGATTTCAGCACGATTTCCTGGACATGCAAGGGATCCGCCTTGCGATTGCGCACAGAAATCCACTCCAGCAGCCGCTGACTGATCATATCGATCTGACCATAACCCGTCTCTGCCTGAAGCGACTCCAAAACGGCCTGAAGAGAGATCCATGTTCTCATTGCTATCGCTACTTTTTTAGGTATAGGGATTTTGAATAAAGTGAGCTGAGGAAGTTCCACAAGACATGTGGAATTTCGGGTCGGATCATAGCAGGCGGAAAAAATTAATAAATCTCCTTAAAAGATCTAAACCACCAATCTAGTCAATGTTGATTTACATCAACTATGAAAAATATATTTTTATTTCAAG
>CAYFPT010000014.1:0-15418 GCA_964345065.1 uncultured Bordetella sp. | reverse complement strand
CATAACCAATCTCTGCCTGAAGCGACTCCAAAACGGCCTGAAGAGAGATCCATGTTTTCATTGCTGCCGCTGCTTGCTTTTTTAGCTATATGAATTTTGAATAAAGTGAGCCGAGAGAGTTCCACACAGCGTGTAGAATTTCGGACCGGATCATAGCAGGCTGAAGGAATTAACAATTCTCCTTAAAAGATCTAAATTGCAAATTTAGTCACTGTTGATTTGCATCAACTATAAAAAATATATTTTTAATTCAAGCCTACTGGTTGCGTAACACCCCGCAGCGGGGCGGCCTTAGGGCCTAACCACCCGCTTGCCGTGGGCCTGCCGCTGGGCCATTCGGACTAAGGCCTCGGGCACTTCCTCAAGGCGTAACACTTCGGTTACGGGGGGCTTGAGCGCCCCTGACGCAATTGCAGAAAACAGGCTATTCATCATTTGAGCAGCGCGGTCAGGCTCATGCTTAAAGAGCCCATCAAGCACAACGCCCATGACATCCACGCCACGCAGCAGAATTAGATTTGAAGGCAGCTGGGGAATCTCGCCTGCCGCAAAACCGATCACCAAAAGCCGGCCACGCCAGGACAATTGACGTAAAACGATCTGCGAGGCCGATCCCCCGACCATATCCACGACGACATTTAAGGGCCTGCCCGCAAGCAGCGACTTCAGCTGATCCCGAAAGTCACTGGAAGAGTAATCAATACACTCATCAGCGCCATGATCACGACAGATTTGCATGCGGGCCGTGCTGCCAACCCCAGCAATCACCTGCGCGCCAAACTTCTTGGCGACTTGTATCGTGGCAAGGCCCACACCACCGGCTGCCCCAAGCACCAGACAGGTCTCGCCCGGCCGAATCTGTGCCCGATCTGCGAGGCCCAACCATGCGGTGCCGTAAGTAATAAGACTTGCTGCTGCAACCACATCATCAATCGACTCAGGAAGATGCCATGCAAACGCAGCGTTGGCGCTACAGATTTCTGCAAAACCACCATAGTAGGTAAACGCGCAGACACGATCGCCGGGTTTAAAGCGGCCCACATCCGGCCCTACAGCGAGCACCTCGCCGGCAATTTCAGCGCCCGGCGAAAATGGAAGTGGCGGCTTCACTTGATACTTTCCCGACACAATGAGCGTATCGAGAAAATTCATGCCCGATGCCCGCACGCGAACAGTAATCTGCCCCGGTCCAGGCTGTGGCGCTGCGGCGTCCGATGCCACCACAAGCCCATCAATTCCTGAGAACTGATGGCAAAGCAGCGCCCGCATTAGCCCACCCGGGCGTTGGGTTTCAGATCAAAAAGGCTGGTGGCCTCGAGATCCAGGACTTCAATATTTTGCTGATTGCGCATCTGCCAACGCCAACGCAGCACACCCAGGGAAGGATTTTTGGATGAGTGGCGCTTCTCCAAGACCGTGGCCCTCAGCGTCAGGGCATCGTTGGGCCGCACAGGCGCTAACCACTTCAGATAAGCAAGCCCGGGAGAACCAAATGACTCGGAGCCCTTTAGAAAGTGGTCCACACTTAAACGCATTGCCAGACCGCAGGTCTGCCAGCCACTGGCAATCAGGCCGCCATAAGGGCCTTCTGCCGACGCATCTAAATCCGTATGAAACCACTGCGGATCATAGCGTTTGGCAAACTCGAGAATCTCCTGTGCGCTCACCTGAATTGGGCCGACCTCAGCCACCATACCTTCTTCAAAATCAGCAAATTTCATGAGCTAAACCTTGGGGCGCGTTTTTCTTGAATAGCGGCAATGCCCTCGCGGGCATCGGGTGAGCCAAAGCAGAGCACCTCAAGGGCTGCAGAATGCTCAAAAGCCGGCCAGGCGGCCCGAAGCCAATGATTCAGGCTGCGCTTGGTAAACCCGATCGCCTGACGGCTACCCGAAATCAACTGCGTCGCTATCCGCTCTGCGGTGCTCGCAAGTTCCTCATCCGGCACAGAAAGACTCACCAGGCCAATACGCTCTGCTTCCTGGCCGCTCAAGGGCTCGCAGGTCATGAGGTAATACTTGGCCTTGGCCATGCCACACAGTAAAGGCCATATAACGGCCGCATGGTCTCCTGCGGCCACACCAATCTTGGTATGTCCATCGATAATTTTGGCCTTATGGCCGGCAATCGAGATATCGGCAAGCAGCGCGATCGCCGCACCAGCACCGACAGCGGGCCCATTAATTGCCGAGATGATCGGCAGATCGCAATCGATCATGCCCTGTACGATCTCACGGACTTCGCGCATCACCCTGAGGCGCGCCGATTCGCTATCGAGCATTTCGCGAACCAGACTCATATCGCCACCGGCGGAAAATCCCTTGCCGATGCTGCGCACCAGAATCACGCGTACCTGCGCATCTCGGGCCAAAACCGGCCAGATGGTCGCCAGATCCGCATGGCCCTTGGCATCGGCTGCAGGCATTTGGCCTGCCGGGCCCAGCACCAACTCCGCCAGGCCATTGTCATGAACGGTCACCGTGAAGGCTGGGGCGTAGTCGAGGACTCGAGTCATTTAGTAGGTTTCAAAGTGGATTCGGCCCTGCGACTTCATGGCGGCCGAAAGCGGCTCCCAGTTTAACCCCTGCCGCTGGGCAACCTCTTGCAGGGCCAGCACTACACCCTCTTCCATCGCCTTTAAGCCGCAGACATAGATGTGGGTATTGGCATCGGCAAGCAGCGCGCCCACGTCCGTGGCGCGCTCTCGCAACGCATCCTGGACATAGCGCTTGGTCTTTCCTGCCTCGCGGGAAAAAACCAGATTGATATCCATAAAATCCTTCGGCAGGCTCATCAGGGGGCCGAAATACGGCAGTTCTTCCTTGGTACGCGCACCGAAAAACAACATCAGCTTTCCTTGTGGACCCGCATCGCCTTTGCGCTGACGTCGGCGCCACTCGGTCATCGCCCGCATCGGCGCACTGCCGGTTCCCGTACAGATCATGATGATGTGCGATCCCGGATGGTTGGGCATCAAAAAGCTATTGCCAAACGGTCCGATCACCTGCACCTGTTCGCCCACCTTGAGATCACAGACATAGTTGCTGGCCACGCCGCGCACCGGTTTGCCGTTCCAGTCTTCCAACACCCGCTTCACAGTCAGTGAGACATTGTTGTAGCCGGGCCGCTCACCATTGCGCGGGCTGGCAACCGAATACTGCCGCGCATGGTGGGGCCTGCCGCTGGCGTCCGACCCCGGCGCAATGATGCCCAGCGATTGGCCCTCAAGCACCGGGAAGAAATGATCTCCAAAATCAAGCACCACATGATGGGTATCGTAGTCTTTGCCGACCTCGGTTACACGGACATTGCCGGTGACCGTCGCCGTCACGGTTTTCTGCTGGGCCTTCGGTCCATAGAGATTCACATAGGCATGGGCTGCCGACCATGGTGGGGTCGTCGCGCTGACACTCTGTTGCACAGCCGCGCTGCCCGGTGTCTCGGCCGCCTGATGATCGGCTGCTTGCAAGGCGGCGCCCACATCGACACCCTGCTCCGCAAATGATTCCGGCGAGACCTCAGCCGGCAGGACATCCCAGCCCAGCTGGTCATCCAGACTGTAGGCCTTGGCCTTCAGCACCACACGCCAGTTATCAATTGAGCCCGTTGGGCATGGCGGAATACAGGCCATGCAGAAATTACATTTCTCGGCATCCACGACGTAGTTGCGCGAGTCATGGGTAATTGCACCTACCGGGCAGGTGGCCTCGCAGGTGTTACAGCGAATGCAGATCTCTGGATCGATCAGGTGTTGCTTTAGTACGGCGCTGTCATCGGTTCCCATCGTTGTTCTCCGTCTGGCTACCAAAAAAACCCGGGGGTCATGGCCCCCGGTTAATGATTGTCGTCTCCCCGCCTGAAATCAGTTAAAGCGAACGTAATCAAAATTTACCGGCTGCCGATTGATGCCCATGATCGGGGGCGCAATCCAATTGGCAAACTTACCCGGCTCCACCACGCGGCCCATCAGTGAGGCCACATAGGCGCGATCTTCGTCGGTCGCAAGCCACTGCTCGGCTTTAGCATTCCACTCGCTCTCCGAAATCACACGGCCATCCGGTGAAATACGTACCGTTGAGAGCGGGCCGATTTTGCGATTAAACGCCTTGTGCGGCACGGTCAGACGGAAATCAATGCCTGCCTTCTCGATGACTTTGTTCCAGCGGTCGACACCGCCGACTGAGTCCTTGATGTAGTCGTCACGCAAGACTTCGTTTAAGGCATTGAGCATCGGCACATCTTTTTCAATCAGCTTGCCGTTGGAGACCTGAAGCACCTTGTAGCTATCGTTTTTCAGCACATGGTCATCCATCCGCTTGCCTTCCTCAAAACGGCCCTTCAGGCCCGAGCTGTAGAAGGTTGCGGCATTACTGGACTCATCGGCACCAAACAGATCAATCGTCACCGAGAAATGGAAGTTTAGATAACGCTGGATGGTGGGCAGATCAATCACTCCGGCGGCGCGCAGCTTGGTGACATCGTCTGTTTTGAGTTGATTCATCATGTCGCAGGTCCGCTGGATCACACGCGAGACACCCGACTCACCCACGAACATGTGGTGGGCCTCTTCGGTCAGCATGAAACGGGTCGTGCGGGCTAGGGGATCAAAGCCGGATTCTGCTAATGCGCAGAGCTGAAACTTGCCATCGCGGTCTGTGAAGTACGTAAACATATAAAACGACAGCCAGTCCGGAGTCTTCTCATTAAAGGCGCCCAGAATGCGTGGATTGTCTTGCTCGCCACTGCGGCGCTCCAGCAATGCCTCGGCCTCCTCGCGGCCATCACGGCCAAAATGTTTATGCAGTAGATACACCATCGCCCAGAGGTGACGGCCCTCTTCCACGTTGACTTGAAACAGATTACGCAGATCGTATTGGCTCGGGCAGGTCAGGCCAAGATGGCGCTGCTGCTCCACCGATGCGGGCTCGGTGTCACCCTGCGTGACAATGATTCGTCGCAGATTCGCGCGATGCTCTCCGGGAACATCTTGCCAAACCTCCTGGCCGATGTGATCACCAAAATGAATCTTGCGGCCAGCCTCGGCCGGATTTAAGAAAATGCCCCAGCGGTAGTCGGGCATCTTGACGTGGCCAAATTGGGCCCAGCCCTGGGGATCGACGCTGGTGGCGGTGCGCAGATACACATCAAAGTTCTGGCTGCCTTCGGGGCCCATATCGTTCCACCAGCTCAGATAATTGGGCTGCCACTGCTCCAGGGCCCGCTGCAGGGTGCGGTCCTCGCTGAGATTAACGTTATTGGGGATCTTCTCACTGTAATTGATGCTCGACATGCTCGACTCCTCGTCTTATGAATTGTGTTTAAAAAAGTTTCTCTGATCGGCCCCACTGGGGCTTTAGACTCGATTCCAATCAAAGGCAGCCTTCTCACCTTTTCCGTAAACTTTCAGTGCCCCCTTCTCGCCAACGGCGTTTGGCCGCTGGAAAATCCAGTTCTGCCAGGCGGTCAGACGGCCAAAAATTCGGGTGAACATGGTCTCGCTGCCGTTAAAGCGCAGATTGGCCTCCATCCCCGTTAATGCATCGGGCGACATGGCAGAGCGCTCTTCAATTGCAATGCGAACCTCATCGGCCCAATCGATATCGTCGGGGTTACTGGTAATTAATCCCAGCGCGAGGGCCGCATCCGCATCCAGCGTCTTGCCAATCGCAGACTTGGCGGCTGCGACCGGGGCGGATTCCTCATAAAAGCGGCGGCCGATTCGGCTCTGGCCAGTGGCCATCGGGTAGAGGCCAAAATTCACCGCTGAGAGGGCAATCGTGGGTGCCTTCGCCTGATCGTCGGGCAGCGCAAGCTGGTAGCTGCGATCGCAGGCCAAGGAGAGCTCTAAAAATGTTCCAGCAAAACACGATCCCTGTTCAATCAGCGCAAAGAGGCTGCGTGAAGAGACATCCAGACGGCTTAACACGCGGCGCAGCAGGCCGATGGTTTCGCGGACAAACCAGTGCTGCTGATTGGCCAGCAAAATGGCGTCCATTTCCAGAACCGACTGGGCATTGCCTTCGGTTTTGATCAGCCAGGTGCCGATATCCAGTTCATTGGTGCGCATATGCAGAATCGCATCATCCAGCTCGCGGGCAAGCTGCAGCGGATACCAATTCGCACCCTGCGCCAGCATCGCCTGTGGCGTGTTCGCAATCGCGCCAGCAGCTGAACGGACAACAAAGGTCGCGGTACGCTGTACGCGGTCAATTTTGACGGAGACAAACTGATAGTTCACTGAGTTCGCATCAATGGTGCGATTCAGCGGTGTGAGCTCAACCCCTTTTGCATCTGCCGGCCGATCACTCTGTGCAGCCAGCTCCATGGCGCGCTTTTGAACCACATCATTAAATTGCGCAGGCTTGGCAATCTCATCAACGAGCCGCCAATCCTTTGCCTTCTGGCCGCGAACGCCTTCGGTTGTGGTGCAGAAAATATCGGCCAGGTCGTGGCGCACATGCCGCTTGTCAGTCACGCGGGTCAGGCCACCGGTTCCCGGCAGCACGCCAAGCAGCGGCACCTCGGGCAGGCTGACTGATGAAGAGCGGTCATCGACCAGAATGATCTCGTCGCAGGCCAAGGCGAGTTCATATCCACCGCCTGCGCAGGCGCCATTTACGGCAGCAATAAATTTCAGGCCGCTGTGCTGGCTTGAGTCTTCGATTCCGTTACGGGTCTCGTTGGTGAATTTACAGAAATTCACTTTCCAGGCGTGGCTGGAAAGGCCGAGCATGAAAATGTTGGCACCCGAACAAAAGATTCGGTCTTTGCCGCTGGTCACCACTACCGAGCGGACCTCGGGGTGCTCAAAACGAATCCGGTTTAATGCATCGTTTAACTCAATATCGACGCCGAGGTCATAGCTATTGAGTTTGAGCTTGTAGCCCGGGCGAAGGCCGGCGTTTTCATCGATATCCACCATCAGCTGGGCCACCGGCCCGTTAAACGACAGCTTGATGTGGTGATACTTCGAAGGGTGGGTCTGGTACTCAACAATCGGATTGGCGGTGGTCATGGGTGTCTCCTTGAAAAATAGTGCATTTATGATTTCTGATATGCATCATAGTGCAACTATTTTTGATGTCAAGCACTTTATTTCATATTTTTATAGGGTTATTCCACCAGCGCCAAGGCGCCCCGGACCAGTTCCCTTAACAGGCCAAAAGTCTCGTCAATGCCCTGGGCGCTGGTGTCCAGGGCCAGGTCAGCCTTGGAATAAAAGGCGGCGCGGCCGGCCAGGATGGTCTTCAGGTCCTCCATCGCCTCCTTGCTGGCGGCCATGGGCCGCAGGTCTCCCTGGGCCCGTACCCGGTTCATATGGTCTTCGGGCTTGGCCTTTAGCCAGACGGTCGTGCAATGCGATAGCAGCAAATTAAAGGTTGCCGGATCCGAGACCAGGCCGCCGGGCGTGGCAATGACCACCTCGGAGTAGATCTGAATGGTCTCCTCTAGGGCACGCCGCTCATAACGCCGATAGGCATTAACGCCATATAGGCCCTGAATTTCGGAGACGCTGCAGCCTGCAAACTTTTCAATTTCCTTGCTGAGCTCAATAAAGGGGAAGCCCAATTCATCGGCCAGCATGCGGCCCAGCGTGGATTTTCCAGCGCCCCGCAGGCCCACCAGGGCAATCCGCGAGCTGTGGGCCGGCCGGCTGCCGCCTAAGCCCAGCTGCTCGGCGATCTGAATTCGTACACGCCGAAGCGTCGCCTCATCGGCATTGCCCAAGAGTTCGCGAATCAGCAGCCATTCCGGATTCGTGGTGGTGATATCGCCAATTAATTCCGCCAGCGGACACTGCAGCGCGCGGGAGACCTGGAGCAGCACCAGCATTGAGGGGTTCCCAATGCCGTACTCGAGGTTGGCCAGATGCCGATCCGAGACCTGGGCGGCCTCTGCCAGGGCGCGACGGGTCATTCCCCTTCTGCCCCTGGCTCCCCGCACCCGCTCACCGAGCGCTGTAAGGAAGGGATCCCGGGGGCTGCCCTCATCTCCATCTTTCTGGAAGGGGTTTTCCTGATTATGAACTATAGTGCTTGACATGCGGGTTTCCGAGTTTTATCGTTCACAGCTGCACAATACTTCATAAAATTTTTAATCGCAATAGCATCCGAGACCCGCCGTTTCGGCCGGATTGCCCACAAAAGGAGACCCCAGCATGTCGCAAGGCCTATTTAAAGAACAAATCGCCAGCCTCACCCGAGAAATCGCTGGCCGTCCGCTGAATGCCGACCTGGATGCCTGGCTCAACACCCATCACGGGGCGGGCTCGGCAACCTTCAAGGCCCTAAAAAAGTCCTGCGAAACAGGCGTCGCCGAAGGCTGGCTGTGTAACCGCGAAGGCGGTGGCATTCGCTACGGACGCATTTTTAAGCCCGAAGCGGAGCTCCAAGGATTTTCAGTCGATGTTGTGGATATGAACGACATTGTTGGGCCCCACCATGCCCATCCCCAGGGCGAGATCGATCTCATCATGCCGATCGAAGGGCCGGCCGCATTTGATGGGCGAAGCGAAGGCTGGCTGGTGTATCCGCCAGGCAGCGCGCACAAGCCCACCGTAAGCGGCGGACGCGCACTGGTGCTTTATCTGCTGCCCGAAGGCCAAATCGAATTCACTCGCTAAGCGCGTGACCCCGCATCACCTTTGAAAAATAAAGAGAGTTCACGTGACTGAAAAATTACTCAACTATCTCGGTGGTCAATGGCAGGCGGGCGCCGACGACGGCGCTCTGTTAAGCGATCCTGTCACTGGCCAATCCCTGGTGCGTGTGGCCAGCAGCGGATTAGATCTACAGGCAGGCTTTGCGTTTGCCCGCGACAGCGCCGGGCCCGCACTGCGTGCGATGTCCTATGCTGAGCGCGCAGGACTGCTGACCGCCGCAGTGAAAATCCTGCAATCCAATCGGGATCGCTACTACGAGATTGCGACGGCCAATAGCGGCACAGTGAAAAATGATTCCGCAGTTGATATTGATGGTGGCATCTATACCCTTTCCACTTACGCCAAAATCGGTGAGAAACTCGGTGAAAAGAAATTTTTACTCGATGGTGAAGCCGCACGCTTAGGAAAAGAGCCGCTTTTTCAGTCTCAGCATGTGTTGGTGCCGCGTCTCGGTATCGCACTTTTTATCAATGCATTTAATTTTCCGAGCTGGGGGCTTTGGGAGAAGGCTGCCCCGGCGCTGCTCTCGGGTGTGCCGGTGATCGTCAAACCCGCAACCTCCACCGCATGGCTGACCCATCAGATGGTCAAAGATGTGGTCGATGCAAAAATTTTCCCACCCGGTGCGCTCTCAATTGTCTGCGGAAGTTCGGCGGGGCTATTAGACGCACTGGCACCCTTTGATGTCGTCTCCTTTACGGGCTCTGCCGACACTGCAGAAAAAATCCGTATGCACCCTGCGGTTGCAAAGCATTCAGTACGCGTCAACATTGAGGCCGATAGCGTCAATAGCGCCCTGCTGATGCCCGATGCGGCGCCCGGCAGCGAAGCCTTTGATCTGATGATCAAAGAAGCGGCCCGCGAAATGACGCAGAAATCCGGCCAGAAGTGCACGGCGATTCGTCGGATTTTTGTGCCGAGCACCCACTATAACGCTGCCGCAGAGGCCTTAAGCGCACGGCTTGCCAAGACCACGGTGGGCAATCCACGCAACGAAACGGTCCGCATGGGGGCGCTGGTCAATCGTGAGCAGTTCACGACCGTCACCAACGGGATTTCGCAGCTGCAGGCCCATGTAAAAACGCTTTTTGATGGCCGAAAAACAGCGCTGGTGGATGCCGATCCCGCAGTCGCCTGCTGTGTCGGGCCCGTGCTGCTGGGCACCGAGAATCCGGGATCAGTGTCCATCGTGCATGAGGTCGAGGTCTTCGGTCCGGTGGCCACCCTGATGGCCTACGGCAACACCTCCGATGCCTTAGCACTGATTCGCCGCGGCGAAGGGTCGCTGGTCTGTTCGGTATTCGGGGCGGATAACACCACGCTTGCCGCTACGGCAATTGATTTGGCCAGCAGCCACGGACGCATTCATGTGATTTCGCCAGAGGTCGGCGCGCAGCACACCGGCCATGGCAACGTGATGCCACAGTCCCTGCATGGCGGCCCAGGCCGGGCCGGCGGGGGCGAGGAATTGGGCGGATTGCGCGCCCTGCATTTTTATCATCAACGCAGCGCGATTCAGGCAAGCAGCAACATCTTAGAGAAACTCACGGCATGACCGTGGGGCATACGAGGAGACAACCATGACAGTCGATCTATCGACGCTACACCCCGGGGCATCGTTTAATTTTGCCCAACACTTGATGGGACTCAATGCACACCGGGCGGAAAAAACCGCGTTCATTGATGACCAGGGCAAGATGAGCTATGGCGAGCTCGATCAGGCCATTCGCAGCATGGCCCAGGGCTTATTAAATCTGGGCTTAACGCGTGAGGACCGCGTGCTTTTGCTGATGCATGACTGCAATGATTGGCCGGTGAGCTTTCTTGGCGCAATCTATGCTGGCGTTGTTCCTGTTGCTGTCAATACCCTGCTCACGGCAGAAGACTATGCCTACATGCTGTCGCACAGCTCAGCAAAGGCGGCGCTGGTCTCCGAAGCCCTGCTGCCCACACTGCAGGCGGCCCTGTCGCAAGGCCCGAATCAGGTCCGCCAGATCGTGGTCGCCAGCCCGGCAGCCGCACCCGCAGGAACCCAACGCCTGGCCGATCTGCTCAAGGGTCCGGGCCTTTCTCGGCCGGCCGATACCGCCGCCGATGAAATCGCGTTCTGGCTTTACTCCTCGGGCTCCACCGGTAAGCCCAAAGGCACAGTCCATACCCAGTTAAATCCTTTTTGGACCGCCGAGCTTTACGGCAAGGGCGTGCTTGCGCTCAAAGAAAGTGATATCTGCTTTTCTGCAGCAAAATTATTTTTCGCTTACGGACTTGGCAATGGCCTGAGCTTTCCGCTTTCGGTGGGGGCCACGGTGGTGCTGATGGCTGAGCGGCCCACACCTGATGCTGTCTTTAAGCGCTGGAAGGCGCAAAAGGCCACGGTATTTTTTGGCGCGCCGACCGGCTATGCCGGCATGCTGGCCTCTCCCAATCTTCCTGCGCGCAGCGAAGTCGCGCTTCGGATGTGTTCCTCGGCAGGGGAGGCGCTGCCCGCGGAACTCGGGGAACGTTTCACCCAACATTTTGGCGTCGAGATTGTCGATGGCATCGGATCGACCGAGATGTTGCATATTTTTCTCTCGAATATTCCTGGCCGCATCCGCTACGGCACTACGGGCTGGCCCGTTGCGGGATACCAGATTGAATTGCGTGATGAATCGGGCAGTCCTGTTAAAAAAGGAGAAGTTGGCGACCTCTTTATCAGTGGCCCAAGCGCAGCACTGATGTACTGGAATAACCGTGAGAAAAGCAATGAGACTTTTCGGGGCGCATGGACAAAAAGCGGGGATAAATACATTGAAAACGACGATGGCACGTTTACCTATGCCGGCCGCAGCGATGACATGCTCAAAGTCAGCGGCATTTATGTCTCCCCCTTTGAGGTTGAAGCGACCCTCATGCAGCATCCGTCCATCCTGGAGGCTGCTGTAATTGGCGTGGAAGACCATGAGGGCTTAACCAAAACCAAGGCGTTTGTGGTGGTCAAGCCCGGACAGTCAGTCCAAGAGGCTGAACTTAAATCCTTTGTCAAAGATCGGCTTGCGCCCTATAAATACCCGCGCATGATTGAGTTGATTGCCGAGCTGCCGAAGACCGCCACCGGAAAAATTCAGCGCTTTAAGCTGCGCGAACTCGAGCGCAGCAGGGGTGCAATGCAGTGAGTGCACAGCACGGCTTTGCTGACCTGCGCTGGTCCGGGCGCGATGTCAGCGTCGAGTTTCAGTGGGTTGGTGTACAAGACTCCAACGCCCCCGTCGTGATTTTTCTGCATGAGGGCCTCGGGTCGGTGGCGATGTGGCGGCAATTTCCCGACACACTATCTCAGGCAGCGGGCTGCCGGGGCCTGGTCTATTCACGTCCCGGCTACGGCCGCTCCACGCCCCGGCCGGACGAAGAGCGCTGGGAGTTGGACTACATGCATCGCCAGGCCCACGAGGTCTTGCCGGCACTCATGGCGCAGCTCGATATCAATCCAGCGCGCGATCGCGTCTGGCTACTCGGCCACAGCGATGGCGGCTCGATTGCACTGCTGTATGCCGCCCGCTATGGCGATCAATTAGCTGGCGCGGTGGTTCTTGCGCCCCACATCATGGTCGAAGACATCACCGTCGAAAGCATTGAAAAAGCCCGCCAGGCCTACCTGACAACCAATCTTAGGGAGAAACTCGGCCGCTACCATCAGCATCCCGACTCCGCATTCTGGGGATGGAATCGGATCTGGCTTGATCCACGATTCAAGTACTGGTCCATTGAAGATGAGATTCTTGCGATTCGTTGCCCGATTTTGGCAGTGCAGGGCCTGGACGACGAATATGGAAGCCTTGAGCAGATCCGGGGCATCGCCCGCCGGCTGCCGCAAACCGAACTGCTGGAGCTCGCCGACTGCGGCCACTCCCCCCATCAGGATCAGCCGCAGGCACTGATCCACGCTGTGGTGGCTAAGTTAAAAACTGAATCAGAAAAAGACTAATGCCGGGGAAGAAGAGCAAAAGCAAAGTCCGCAGCGTGTCGCTGATCAAAAATGGCATCACGCCTCTATAGCTCTCACTTAAGGGAACATCCTTGGCCATGCCGTTAACGACATAAACATTCAGCCCGACCGGCGGCGCGAGCATGCCAAACCCCACAGTCATCAACACCATCACGCCAAACCAGATGGCAGTGTGCTCGGGGGTCATGCCAAAGTTCAGCTGCATGATGATCGGGAAGAAGATCGGAATCGTCAGCAGCAGCATCGATAACTCGTCCATCACGGCGCCGAGAATCACGTAAAGCAGCAGAATCGCGCCCACCACGACCAGCGGCGCAAGATTCATGGAAACCACCAACTGGGCGAGCTGATTGGGCACCTGGGTCCGCGCCAGCGAGGCATTCATGACATCGGCGCCCATAAAAATCATGAAAATCATCGCCGAGCTTAATGCCGTGGCGTAGAAGCATTCCAGAAAGCTCTTGCGATTAAGTTCACCCTTCATTACGGCAGCCACAAAGGTGGAGGCAGCGCCCACCGCAGCGCCTTCCGTTGGTGTGAAAAAGCCCGCATAAATGCCGCCGAAGACCACAATAAAAATCGTAGCGATTGGCAGAATTCCCATGAGCGACTCCAGGGTGAGCTTTTCCACCTCCTCTTTATTTGGCGCTTGGCCGGGAACGACTCTGACATAAATCGCGATCGCAATCATGTAGCCCAGCATCGCGATCACACCCGGCAGCATGGCGGCCGCAAACATCTTGGCAATGTTTTGCTCGGTCAGAATTGCGTAAATCACAAGCGGCACCGATGGTGGAATCAGAATGCCGAGGGTGCCGCCTGCAGCCAGCGTAGCCGTTGCGAGTCGGCCCGAATAGCCATGGCGCTTCATCTCGGGCAAAGCGACTCCGGTAATCGTGGCTGCGGTGGCCACTGATGAGCCACATATCGCGCCAAACGCGCCGCAGGCAAGCACTGCGCTCATGGCCAGGCCGCCCTTAAAGCGGCCCATCACTGCTGCTGCGAACTTAAACAACGCCTTGCTGATGCCACCCTGGGTCGCGAAATGGCCCATCAGGATAAAAAGTGGGATTACTGAGAGGTCGTAATTGACTAGCCGTGCGTATGCAATGTTGTTTAGAAAATTGCTGTACTGGGAAAAACCTGACTGAATCAGAAAACCGATCGAACCCGCGACAAACATCGCGCCTGCGATGGGCGCGCGCATCACCATGAAGGCCAACATCAGGCCAAAGATCAATAATGCCAATTCAATCGGTGTCATCAAGCTCCCGGCTCATCGGCCTGAAACCGCTCGACTGCCTGAAAACAGGCGACCACCGCAGTAAACGCAAATGGAATCGACATGCCTACCAAGACAATCCAATCCGGAAAGCCAAGCAGCATTGAGGCCGCAATGGAACTCTTAGCGTTGATTGCAGCAGCCGCGGTCCGCCATGCCAGCAACGCGAAGATGACGGCCATTAGCCCATCACCCAGGCGATCTAAACGGTGGTTAAACCGGCGGCTGCGGTTCGCGGTAAAAAAATCAACAATGATATTGCCACGCTCAATCTGACAGATCGGCATGAAGAAAGCGACTGCGATACCACAGGCGATTGCTGTGAGTTCGAAGTCACCAATTAGAGCCTGCTCAAAAAAATTACGGCCAACAACGCTGTAGCAAGTCATGAGCATGAGCGCAACCATGATGACACCCCCGATCACGCTACAGAGTCGGGCGAGTCGCTTCAGCGGATGGTGTTGGCCCATGAGTTCACTCTAGCAGGAGTAAGCTGAGTGTCCAGAGAATCGCATGCGACTCAACAAGGATGGGAAAGTGATCGCGGCGCCACAGCGCCGCGATCTGGCCTTAGATTACTTGGTGTATTGCTTGATTAAACCCAGGGCGTCTTGCAGTAAAGCCTTGCCATTGAGGCCGCGCTTATTCATGTCAGCGACCCAGTCGTCATCAATCTCACTTGTAGCCTTGCGCCAGCGCTCCAGCTCGGTATCCGATAGCTGGCTAATGGTGTAGCCCGCCGTCTGGGTGAAGATCTTACGGCTGGGGACATCATTACCCCACTGGGTCTTGCCCAAGAAGGCCGAGAACTCGCGGCCAGAGTTTTTATCAATCACCGCCTTGAGATCCGCGGGCAGCGAGTCGTACTTCGCTTTGTTCATCGGCACCACAAACACCGTGGTGTAAAGCGCCGGGAACTTGGGATCCGTTTCGGTAGCGAACTTGGTGAGCTCGTTGACTTTCAGACCCGGCGCCACCTCGTAGGGAATCACTGCGCCATCGATCACACCTTTACTGAGCGCCTCAGGCACCTGGGGCACGGGCATGCCCACCGGGGTGGCGCCCATGATGCCCATCATGCGGGTCACGTTTGCTGTCGGTGCACGAAACTTCATGCCTTTTAAGTCTTCCAGCTTGGTGATGGGTTTGTTTCTTGTAAAGAGAACGCCGGGGCCGTGGACGTGGACGGCCAAGAGTTTCACATCCTTGTGCTCATCCATGGCATTTTTTTGAACGAAGTCCCAGGCGGCACGGCTGGTGGCCTCAGCATTGGTCATGATGAAAGGCAGCTCGAAGACCTGAGTTCGGGGGAATCGACCAGCCTGATAGCCGGCTACCGTCCAGACCACATCGGCCACGCCATCTTTCGCCTGGTCGTAGAGCTGAGGTGGTGTGCCGCCGAGTTGCATTGCCGGGAAGATCTGGCACTGCAGACGGTCTTTCGAATCTCTTGCCAGCGCCTTACACCAGTCGCCAAGCATGGTGGTGT
>CAYFPT010000013.1:871-20656 GCA_964345065.1 uncultured Bordetella sp. | reverse complement strand
GCCGAAACCTCAAGATGAAGTCGAGCCTCTTTCTGCAGGCCCTGCGCTATGGGCCTGCCGAGAAAGAGGAAATCCAGCACCGCGAGTTTGTCGAAGAGATCATCGACTTTCTGGGCATTCAGCAATACCGGAGAACCCCCGTGGGCCAGCTGCCTTACGGCCTGCAAAAGCGGGTCGATCTGGGCCGAGCGCTTGCCATGGAGCCCAAGCTGCTGCTGTTAGATGAGCCCATGGCGGGAATGAACGTGGAAGAAAAGCAGGACATGTGCCGCTTTGTGCTGGATGTGAATGATGAATTCGGCACCACGATCGTATTGATTGAACACGACATGAGCGTGGTGATGGACATTTCCGAGCGGGTCGTGGTGCTGGACTACGGAAAGAAAATCGGCGATGGAATTCCCGACGACGTGCGGCGTAATCCTGATGTGATCAATGCCTACCTGGGCACCGAGCATTAAGAGAGGCAGAAAGAGTCATGGGATTTTTCTTTGAGACACTGATCGGCGGCCTGATGGCCGGGGTCCTCTATTCGCTGGTCGCGCTTGGCTTTGTGCTGATCTTTAAGGCCTCGGGCGTCTTTAATTTCGCCCAAGGGGCCATGGTGCTCTTTGCCGCGCTGGCCATGGCACGATTCTCAGAGTGGATGCCGGCCATGCTGGGCTTTGAAAGTAAGCTGCTGGCCAATCTCATCGGGTTTGCCTTGGCTGCAATCTGCATGTTTGCAATGGCCTGGGTGGTGGAGCGAATGGTGCTGCGGCCACTGGTCAACCAAGAGGCCGTGACCCTGCTGATGGCCACCCTCGGCGTCACCTACTTTTTAGATGGATTCGGACAAACCATTTTCGGCAGCGCCGTCTACAAGATCGATATCGGCATGCCGAAGGAGCCTATTTTCGCGCTGAAGTCGGTATTCGAAGGCGGCATTCTGATTAACAAAGAAGATCTCTACGCTGCAATCATCGCTGCCGGCCTGGTGGCCGCACTCACCGTCTTTTTCCAAAAAACACCCACCGGCCGGGCCCTGCGTGCAGTGGCCGATGACCACCAGGCCGCCCAGTCGATTGGCATTCCCCTGAATCGGATGTGGGTCATTGTCTGGTGTGTAGCCGGTGTGACTGCGCTGGTCGCTGGAATGATCTGGGGATCAAAAATCGGCGTGCAGTTTTCTTTAAGCACCGTGGCGCTAAAGGCCCTGCCGGTGATTATTCTGGGCGGGCTGACCTCGGTTCCCGGTGCCATTATCGGCGGCCTTTTAATTGGTGTTGGCGAGAAGCTCTCCGAGGTCTACATCGGCCCGATGTTGGGCGGTGGCATCGAGATTTGGTTCTCCTACGTTTTGGCGCTGCTGGTGCTGCTGGTGCGGCCCCAGGGGCTTTTCGGCGAAAAAATCATTGATCGGGTCTGAGAGGAAAACGGCGTGATTTACAGAGAAAACGGCCAATTCAAGGTCAATTACCGGGCAGATCAGCAGATCTTTCCGATTGCGCAGGATCGCATCTTCATTTTTGGGCTGCTGGCTTTTGCCTTCGTGGTGGTGCCGATGCTCTCGAGCGACTACATGCTCAAGGCCATCCTGATTCCTTTTCTGATTCTGTCGCTCGCGGCCATCGGGGTGAATGTGCTGGTGGGCTACTGCGGCCAGATCTCTCTGGGATCCGGGGCCTTCATGGCCGTTGGGGCCTACATGGCGTACAACGTGTTTGTCCGTATCGATGGCATGCCGCTGATCATCGCGCTGCTATCGGGCGGTTTTTTCGCCACAATCGTCGGCGTTATTTTTGGCATCCCGAGCCTGAGAGTGAAAGGCCTGTATCTTGCCGTTGCCACGCTCGCAGCACAGTTTTTCTGTGATTGGGCCTTTAGCCGAATTTCCTGGTTCACCAATAACAGCTCCTCGGGCTCGGTCGCCGTGTCCAACCTGGAGGTGCTCGGCTGGTCCATCAATACGCCGATCGATAAGTACCTCTTTTGTCTGGCTTTCGTCACGCTCTTTGCCCTGCTGGCGAAAAATCTTGTCCGCTCTGCAATCGGCCGCCAGTGGATGGCCATCCGGGATATGGATGTGGCTGCCGCAGTCATTGGCATTCGGCCGGTCTATGCCAAGCTCACCGCGTTTGCGGTCAGCTCATTTATCGTGGGCGTGGCCGGTGCGCTCTGGGGCTTTGTTCACCTCGGTGCTTGGGAGCCCCTGGCGTTTTCAATTGACCGCTCGTTTCAGCTGCTGTTTGTGGTGATTATCGGCGGCCTGGGATCGATTATGGGCAGCTTCATGGGAGCGGCTTTTATTGTCATCCTCCCGGTATTTCTGAATCAGGCCCTGCCGTTAGTCGGCAGCCTCTTCGGTGTCGAGGTCTCGATTGCCATGATTTCGCATGCAGAATTTATGATTTTTGGCGCCCTGATTGTCTGGTTCCTGATTGCCGAGCCCCATGGGCTGGCCAAACTCTGGAGCATTGGCAAACAGAAACTCCGGCTATGGCCATTTCCTCATTAATACTTTCGGGTAACCCCGTATCGACTCGTATAACTTTACTTTCTAACGTGATCTGTTGGTTTAACTAGAGGAGACAACCGCATGATGAGATCCAAAACCCTAATCGCAGGTGCGCTGACCGCCCTTGCCCTGACGACTGCAGGCATGCAGACCCAGGCACTTGCCCAGGCCAAGGTCCAGTTCTTTCCCAGCCTGACAGGCCGGACCGGGCCGGTTGCCCCCAATGCGACCCCATTTGCCAATGGCTACTGGGATTACATGAAACTGGTCAACGCCCGTGGTGGTATCAACGGTGTGATGACTCTGGTCGAGGAGTGCGAGACCGCCTATGCCACCGATCGTGGTGTCGAGTGCTACGAGCGTTTAAAGGGCAAGCATGGTGGCGCGACTGTATTTCAGCCGCTATCGACTGGCATTACGTTTGCACTCACCGAAAAAGTTCCCAACGACAAAATCCCGATGATCACCTCGGGCTATGGCCGCAGTGATTCGGCGGATGGCATGGTCTTTAAGTGGAATTTCCCACTGATTGGCCACTACTGGGTTGCGGGAGACACCGTGATTCAGCATATCGCCAACAAAGAAGGTGGCATGGCCAAGCTCAAAGGCAAAAAGATTGCGGTGGGTTATCACGACAGCCCCTTTGGCCGTGAGCTGCTGCCCATCTTGCAAGAGCGCGCTAAGCGTCACGGATTCACGCTGCAGCTGCTGCCCATTCCTGCACCCGGTGTTGAGCAAAAAGCCATTTGGCTGCAGGTCCGCCAGCAACGGCCTGACTGGGTGATCATCCAGACTTGGGGCATCATGACCCCGACCGCGATCCGCGAGGCAGTCGCTGTTGGCTTCCCCATGGATAAGATCATCGGCACCTGGTGGTCCGGCGCTGAGCCCGATCTCCGCGACGTCGGCGCGGCCGCCCGTGGCTACAGCTCAGTAATGATGCAGCACGGCTCTGAGAAAAACTCTGAGGTTGTCAAAGAGATCTTGTCGCGCATTCACGATAAAGGCCAAGGCACCGGCCCCCGTGCTGAAGTTGGCGATGTGCTCTACATGCGCGGTGTCGTGGGCGCCATGCTGGCCGTCGAAGGTGTCTTCCGTGCGCAAGAGCGCTATGGCAAGGGCCAGGTCATGACAGGTGAGCAGGCCCGCTGGGGTTACGAGAACTTGAATATCTCGCGTGCCCGCCTTGGTCAGCTGGGCTTTACCGGTGTTCTCAGCCCGATCCAGACCTCATGTGCAGACCATATGGGATCGTCATGGGCACGGGTCCACACCTGGGATGGCACCAAGTTCAACTGGTCCTCGGACTGGCTGCAGGGTGATGAGACCATCATGCGTCCCATGGTGACCGCGTCTGCGGATGGCTACGCGAAAGAAAAGAAAATCGCGCGCCGTCCTGAGGCGGACTGCAAGTCATAACGGGACAGCAAGGCCCCAACAGAACAAGGATCGCGTGATGACAGCTGCCTCTC
Organism: uncultured Bordetella sp.; assembly: GCA_964345065.1. Lineage (GTDB taxonomy): Bacteria > Pseudomonadota > Gammaproteobacteria > Burkholderiales > Burkholderiaceae_A > Lacustribacter. The sequence goes on along the minus strand of CAYFPT010000013.1, from coordinate 16,687 downwards.
CCGTACTCACCGTAAACGGCATTGAGGTCATCTATAACCACGTGATCCTGGTTCTGAAGGGCGTCTCTCTGGCGCTCAATAAAGGCGGCATCGTGGCCCTTCTGGGCGGTAACGGTGCTGGCAAGACCACAACCCTTCGGGCGGTGTCTAACCTCTTAAAGGGTGAGCGCGGCGAAGTCACCAAGGGCTCGATTGAATACAAGGGAGAGCGTATCGAAGCCCTCTCCCCTGCTGATTTAGTCAAGCGCGGGGTGGTGCAGGTCATGGAAGGCCGGCACTGCTTTGCCCACTTAACGATCGAAGAGAATCTGCTCTCGGGTGCGTACACCCGCAATGCCTCCTCGGGGGATCTGCAGGCCTCACTCGATAAGGTCTACAACTATTTTCCCCGGCTCAAAACCCGCCGTCACTCTCAGGCCGCTTACACCTCGGGCGGTGAGCAGCAGATGTGTGCGATTGGCCGGGCCTTAATGGCAAACCCAGAAACCATTTTGCTCGATGAGCCCTCGATGGGCCTGGCCCCGCAGATTGTGGAAGAGGTCTTTCATATCGTTCAAGATCTCAATAGCCGCGAGGGCGTAAGTTTTTTGCTTGCAGAGCAAAACACCAACGTCGCGCTGCGATTCGCACAGTATGGCTATATTCTGGAAAACGGCCGCATCGTCATGGATGGCACCGCCGAAGACCTGCGCAACAACGAAGATGTCAAAGAGTTTTACCTTGGCGTATCTTCGGGCTCAGAGCGCAGCTCATTTAAGGAAGTGAAGTCCTACCGCCGCCGCAAGCGCTGGCTGGCGTAAGTTGTTTTCCCGTTGACAATGGCCATCGATTCTCAGGAGTGCCGCTCCCGGGCAGAGCGCGAGCAGTCGCAGCTTGGCCGATTGCGCGAAACGATTGCCCATGCCAAGGCCAATGCGGCCTTTTACCAGCAGGCCCTTGCGAAGGTCGATCCGGAAAAATTATCGTCTTTAGCGGATCTGGCCGCGCTTCCAGTCACACGCAAATCAACGCTCTCCGGGCTCCAGGCCTCAGCACCGCCTTTTGGCGGATTTTTGGCCGCGCCGCTCACGCAGCTGCGTCGTGTATTCCAATCGCCCGGACCCATCTATGAGCCACAGGGCATGAGCATTGATCATTTCGGCATGATGCGGGCCCTGCGGGCTGCTGGTTTTCAAGCCGGTGATCTGGTGCACAACAGCTTTTCGTACCACCTCTCACCCGGAGCTTGGATTATCGAAGGCGGACTGCATGGGCTCGGCTGCTGGGTGCTGCCTGCCGGAATTGGTCAGACCGAACAGCAGGTCCAGGCGATTGCCCAGTTAAAGCCCGTTGGCTACACCGGTACGCCCAGTTTTCTCAAAATTCTGATTGAAAAAGGCCTCGAGATGGGCCTGCCCACCACCAGCCTGAAAAAAGCAATGGTCTCCGGCGAGGCACTCACACCCTCGACCCGGCAATGGCTTGCAGAGCGCAACATCCGCGTCGGCCAGGCCTACGCCACAGCCGATCTCGGCATGATTGCCTATGAAACATCCGATCCCGCACTGGGCATGGTGATGACCGAGGATGCGATTGTTGAAATCGTTGAGCCGGGCGGATCTGCGCCGATGCCATTGGGCGAGGTCGGTGAGGTTGTGGTTACCACCTTTAATCGCGAATATCCGATGATTCGTTTTGCCACCGGCGATCTTTCGGCCATTGATCCGCAGTCACTTCAATCGCCTACCCCCTGCGGCCGGACCAACCTGCGGATTAAGGGCTGGCTGGGCCGGGCCGATCAGACCACCAAGGTCCGCGGCATGTTTGTCCATCCCGGCCAAGTCGGACAAATCATCAAGAGTTTTCCGGACATCAAAAAGGCCCGGCTCATTCTTTCTGGCGCAATCGGCAGCGACACCATGACCCTGCATTGTGAAGTTGCGGATACCGGAGCAGCCACCAAGATCACCGCCGCTCTCATTGATTCTGCCCGCGAGATCACACGGCTGCGATGCGAAGTGAAATTCGTTGCAGTCGGCAGCCTTGCAGAAGACGGAAAACAGATCGAAGACGCCCGCAGCTACGCCTAGCGCTGCGGTGGGCTGCATCACTGCACGGCAGCGTGTTTGACAAGCCAGGCCGTGCCGGCCTTTGATTGGCTGGCCCTGCCCAGCACGCGTGAGATCTCAGCGCCAGCCTTTGCGAGCCGCGTGAGATCAATGCCGGTTTCAATGCCCATGCGGTGCATGAGATACACGATATCCTCGGTGGCCACGTTTCCCGAGGCGCCCCGGGCATAGGGGCAGCCGCCAAGGCCGGCCACGGATCCGTGAAAAATCGCGATGCCAGATTCCAGGGCCGCAATGATGTTGGCAACGGCCTGGCCATAGGTGTCATGAAAGTGTCCGCTAAATCGGCTGGCCGGATAGCGGCGCAGCAGCGTGTCAAACACTCTTTTCACCTGATCGGCAGTGCCGACACCGATGGTATCGGCGATATCAATTTCAATGCAGCCCAGATCCGACATGCGGTCTACGACCTCTAAGACCTTGGCGGGCGCGACATCTCCCTCGTAGGGGCAGCCCAAGCAGCAAGAGATGCTGCCGCGAAGGCGAACGCCATCGTGGGCAGCCGACTGCGCGACCTCCCGAAATCGCTCAATCGACTCGCTGATGCTGCAGTTGATATTTTTCTGTGAAAACGCCTCCGATGCGGCGCCGAAAATTACGACCTCGTCCATCGCTGCCTGCCGGGCCGATGCATAGCCCTTCATATTCGGCGTTAGCGCCGAATAAATAATCCCCGGTGTGCGGCTAACGGCCTGCATCACCGCCAGGCCGTCGGCCATCTGCGGCACCCACTTGGGTGACACGAACGAGACTGCTTCGATATTGGGCACACCCGCCTGCGCAAGCTGGTGAATCAGGGCGACTTTATCGGCAACGGATACCAGCTGCTTTTCGTTTTGCAGGCCATCCCGCGGGCTCACATCGACAATTTTTACCTTGGCAGGAAATCGGGAAGCAGTCATCAGTAAATCCTTTATGCAGTGGTGCTCTTGGCAAGGGCCCGTGCGATCAGAATCTTTTGCACATCACTGGTGCCCTCGTAAATCTGGCAGACCCGCACATCACGGTAAAACCGCTCCACAGGAAAATCTTTCACCACGCCATAGCCGCCAAAAATCCCAATGGCATCGGTGCAAATGCGCTCAGCAATCTCGCTGGCGTAAAGCTTGGCCATCGCCGCCTCTTTCAAGCAGGGCCGGCCGGCATCTTTCAGGCTTGCCGCATGCCAGACCATCTGGCGGGCGGCCTCGAGTTGCGTGGCCATATCGGCAAGCCGAAACTGAACCGCCTGATGCTCAAAGATCGGCTGGCCGAAGGCCTCGCGCTCTTTGGCGTAGGCGAGCGCCGCCTCAAAGGCAGCCCGGGCCATGCCAATCGATTGGGCCGCAATCCCAATGCGGCCGCCCTCGAGTCCTGAGAGCGCAATTTTGTAGCCCTGCCCTTCTGCGCCGATCCGATAGGCCGCCGGAATACGGCAATTTTCAAAAACAATCTGCGCAGTATCCGAAGAGTTCTGTCCGATTTTTTCTTCGAGCCGGGCCACGATATATCCGGGGGTATCCGTGGGCACAATAAAGGCAGACATGCGCTGGCTGGGCTTGCCGTCTCCGGTAACCGCAATCACGATGGCGACTTGGCCATTTTTTCCGCTGGTGATGAATTGCTTAACACCATTGAGCACATAGTCATCGCCCTCGCGCCGGGCGGTGGTGCGGATCTCCGCCGCATTGGAGCCTGCCTGAGGCTCGGTGAGGCAAAAGGCGCCGAGCTTTTCTCCGCGGGCCAGCGGCGTGAGCCACTCGCGTTTTTGTGTTGCGTCTCCGAAGGCCAGCAGGATGCTGCAGACCGGGCAGTTATTCACTGAGATTGCCGTGCTGGTCCCGCCGTCGGCTGCGCCAATCTCTTCCAGAATCAACGCGAGACAGACCGCATCGAGTCCAGCGCCGCCGTAGTCCTGGGGCACCATCACCCCATAGCAGCCGAGGGCGGCAAGCGCCTGATGGGCCTGGCGCGGAAAATGGTGCTCGCGGTCCCACTGGGCCGCTTTGGGAACGATCTCGTGCCGACAAAAATCCGCGATTGCATCGCGGACCTGCTGCTGCTCATCTGTAAGAATCATGGTCCCGGGTTTCGCAAAAAACTTAGATCACTTCAACGCCCACGGCAGTGGCCTCACCGCCGCCAATACATAGGCTGGCGACCCCCCGCTTTAAGCCCCGCGCACGCAAGGCATGAATCAGGGTCACGATGATTCTCGCACCCGAGGCACCAATCGGATGGCCCAGGGCACAGGCACCGCCATTGACATTGACCCGCTCGCGCGGAATCTTTAAATCACGAATTGCTGCCATCGCAACAACCGCAAAGGCTTCATTGATCTCCCAGAGATCGACATCTGCCACCGCCCAGCCATTGGACTTCAGCAGCCGATCAATTGCGGTAATCGGTGCCGTCGGAAATTGGGCGGGCGGGCCTGCAAACCCGGCATGGCCCAGTAGCCGTGCAATTGGGGCCTTGGCCATTTTGTTGGCAGTTGATTCGCGGCACATGACCAGCGCGGCAGCGCCATCGCTGATCGACGAAGAAGAGGCTGCCGTGACCGAGCCGTCTTTTGCAAAAGCCGGCTTTAGGCTGGGAATCTTTTCCATAGCGATGGTGCGCGGGCCTTCATCTGAGTCAATTTTTATACTGCCTTTGCGGGTTGCGACTTCAATGGGGATGAGCTCCGCACCAAATGCGCCGCTCTCGTTTGCACGCTTGGCCCATGTCACCGACTCGATTGCAAATTGATCCTGCATTTCGCGGCTAAAGCGGTATTGCCGGGCGCAGTCTTCTCCATAAGTGCCCATTGAACGGCCCCGCTCGTAGGCATCTTCAAGGCCATCGAGCATCATGTGGTCATAGACCGTGCTGTGTCCGATCCGATAGCCTGCACGTGCCCGCGCCAGAAGATAAGGCGCATTGCTCATGCTTTCCATGCCGCCGGCAACCGCCACCGAGGCAGCGCCCAACACCAGCGTGTCGTGCATGCTCATCACCGCCCGCATGCCCGAGCCACAGACCTTATTGACCGTGGTGCAGACTGTCGATTTGGGAAGGCCCGCACCGAGTGCCGCCTGACGCGCGGGCGCCTGCCCCATCCCGGCCGGCAGGACACAGCCAAACATCAATTCATCGACCGCCTCTGGGCCAATACCGGCCTGCGCCAAGGCGCCGCGAATGCTTGCCGCGCCGAGCTCAGGGGCCGCCAGGCTTGAAAGTTCGCCCATGAAGTTGCCCATCGGGGTGCGCGCAGCGGAGAGAAATACAACGGGGTCTTGGACTTGGGGCTTCATCAGGCTGTTCTCCTTGCGCCAATTAGATGGACGATAGGCCTTCCATCACAAACAGAGTCATCAGGGCAATTGCACATTTTTTTCTCTGGCCATTTTTCTCGACAAACACATCGCCCTGGCAGACCATCAGCATACGGCCGGGCTTTAAGACCTGGCCGACTGCAATTAACCGATCACCATCGGCAGGTGAAATCAAATTGATTTTGTACTCAGCCGTCAGGCCTGCTTTTCCGGCGGGCACCATCGACAGTGCCGCGTAGCCGCAGGCGGTATCGGCCAGCGCCCCCACAGTACCCCCGTGAAAAAATCCGTGCTGCTGTGTTACGCGATCGGACAGCGGCATGGAAAGGACCGCCCTGCCCTCATCGAGCTCATCCAGGCAGGCCGCGAAGGTCCGCATCAGGCCCTGGCCGCTAAAACTGCGATGTATTTCTTCAATCCGAGAAGCAGTAAGCGGCACGCAATGGACTCCACAATTTAATCATTTGGCTTCAGTTTGACCTTAGCGTCAGGCTCCCCTAAAGTCAAACCCATGCAGATCAAAGACAACGTATTTATCGTTACGGGCGGGGCCTCTGGCCTTGGCGGTGTGACCAGCGCCTGGCTTGCAGGCCGCGGTGCACGTGTTGTCATCGCCGACTTAAATCGCCCAAGCCAGGGCCTATCGGACTCGGTGAAATTCATCACCACCGATGTGTCGGATTCAGTAAGCGCAAAAGCAGCAGTCGACTTCGCCTGCGATCAGTTCGGCGGCCTGCACGGCCTCATCAACTGTGCTGGCATTGCGCCAGCAGAAAAAGTGTTGGGCAAAGAAGGCCCCCATCGGCTAGAGAGCTTTAGCCGCGCAATTGCCATCAATCTGATTGGCTCATTTAATATGCTGCGGCTTGCCGCGCAGGCCATCAGCGGGCGGGCGCTGGCAGAAACTGAAGAGACCGCTGGTGTGATCATCAACACCGCATCGGTGGCGGCATACGATGGCCAGATTGGCCAGGCCGCCTATTCGGCCTCCAAAGGTGGCATCGTGGGCATGACCCTGCCAATTGCGCGAGAGCTCGCCCGAAGCCGCATTCGTGTCATGACCATTGCGCCGGGCATTATGGCCACGCCGATGCTGCTGTCTTTTCCCCAAGAAGTGCAAGATTCCCTAAACCGTTCAGTGCCGTTTCCAGCCCGTATGGGCAGGCCCGAAGAGTTTGCCCAGCTGGTGGGCCACATCATCGAAAATGATTACCTCAATGGCGAGGTCATTCGGCTCGACGGCGCCATTCGCATGGCACCCCGCTAAGCTGTAATGCCTGCGCTAGGGCGAAATCAGCAGCTCGCCTTGCTGCTGAAGGGCGCCGGCCCCGACCAGACTCTCTAAAGACCAATGCAAGGCGTGTTCCGAGGAAAGGCCCGCCTGCGCACTGGCATCACGAAAGACCTGTGTTTCGCCGAGCCGCTCAAAAAGCTGGGCCTCCGTGGCCTGCTCCAGATCAAGCATGATGAATTTCACCAGCACCTTTAGGGCATAACGCGCATTGCGAATGGGATCTTCCTTCAGCCATGCCAGCCGGCGCCGAGCACGGGCAAGTGCTTGGTCAAGATCAATAAAAATCGGGCCGTGACCAGGGATGACCATCTTTGGCTGCAAGGATTCGATTCGCTGCAACACTTCCTGCTGCTCTTGAAATCCACTCTCGCCCGAGAGCTCCGGAAACGTGACGCCAAAACCATCCTCCCACAGGGCGTCGGCGGAGATCAAAATCCGGTGAGAAGGCGCAAAAAGCATGATGGATTGCGGATCATGGCCTGCGGCTGCATGGACTTCCCATGTCAGTGCGCCAAGAGTTAACTGCTGGCCCGCATGAATTGATCCGGACGGCACAAAGCGCTCACAGCGCTGGCCCGTGGCGGTAAAACTTAAGGCCTCAGGCTGCCAATCCCGGGCCAGATGAAACGAGCCACTGGGCACAAAAATCGCTGCGCCAAATCGCTGGGCGAGTGCCGCATTTCCTCCGCAGTGATCCGAATGAAGATGGGTATTTAAAATTCGGGTCAGCGGCCGGCCGCCGAGCATGCGCTCCACCAGTGCACAGGTGAGTGCGGCATGCTTGACGTAGCCCGTGTCCACGACGCTTGCTGAACCGTCGTCTTCAAAAAACAGCACCTGATTGGCAGACAGCCAGTCCCGCTCGATAAATCGCATCGACGGCGGAAGGTTCTCGATCATGAGGCCTTTTCGTGGGAATGCGCTGGCTGACGCAGTGCGATTTCGCGCATCACGGCGGCACGCTCAGCAGCGCTCATCTGGCCCCAGGCGGCAATTTCATCCAAGGTGCGCAGGCAGCCAATACAGAGGCCTGTCGTCGTTGACATCTTGCAAACGGATCTGCAGGGTGACATGATCGTCGCGGCTTCCAATGGTTCAGATGGTTTGGCCATGCCCAAGAATAACACCTCCGAATTGAGAGATCCCCGTGAGCAAATCGTCCATCTCTAACACCCCCATTCCCGACATTGCATCGCTTCCGAAAGACATTGCCGAGCGACTCAGCATCACGAAAGACAAGGCCGGCTTTGTGCCCAATGTGATGCGTGTGCTCTCCCATCGCCCGGAAGAATTCCGGGCATTTTTCGCCTATCACGATGCCCTGATGGAAGGCGCAAGCGGCCTCACCAAGGCCGAACGGGAAATGATTGTGGTGGTCACCTCAGCGTTAAATCGCTGCCCGTATTGCGTGATTGCCCATGGTGCGATTCTGCGAATCCGGGCCAAGAACCCGAGAATCGCGGATCAGCTTGCGACCAACTACAAAACCGCAGAGATCACCGACCGCGAACGGGCAATCTTAGACTTCGCGGTGAAAGTGGCCGCGGCGGCGGCAGACTTAACCGAGCACGATCGACAGGCTGCACGTGCTGCCGGACTCACCGATGATGACCTCTGGGATATCGCCGCGATCACTGCTTTTTTTGCGATGAGCAATCGGCTTGCCAGCGCCACCGGCATGCGGCCAAACGAAGAGTTCTATCTGATGGGCCGGATTCCGAAAGACCAATAGAGATCGTTTGCGCGACGGCTAACGGGACGACTCAGACGCCGCCTGATGGCGAACAACACCCTGGGCCATGAACTCCGCGATTTCGCTAGCGGTATAACCCGCTGCCGATAAAAGTAATGCGGACTCCGCGCCAATCGCCGGACTTGCGGCAACTGCCGGCAACGATGCCGCCATCGGCACCGGAAAAGGAAGCACTGGCTGCGCTTGAGAATTCAACGCCACCGCGCCGCGGCCTGCCGAGGGGCCTTGCTCGAGTGACTCCTGAAGTGTCATCACCGGGCTAACGCAGCAGTCTTCGTTTTTAAAAATCTCACGCCATTGGGCCAGTGTTTTTTTCGCAATCATTGCCGCCACCTCAGCAATCACCGCCCTGCCCTCTTGGCCGCAGCGATGGCCGCGGTCCGATAACTCAGGCCGGCCAAGAATCTCGCAAAACCTCAGCCAGAACTTTTGCTCCAGGGCGCCAACGGCAAGATGGCGTTGATCCTGCGTTGCATAAACCTGGTAGCAGGCCGCGCCGCCAGTGATCAATTCTGCGCCGGCGGCCGGCTCCAGGCCCCGCTGATTCAGCAGGCTTAATGCATAAACATTTAATGCCAAGGCGCCATCAGCCATGGCGACATCGAGAAAGCGTCCGCGGCCGTTCAGTTTGGCGTCCAGCAAGGCCGCAAGAATGGCGGTAGCGGCCGAGAGCGCACCGCCTGCAAGGTCGGCAGTCTGGATTGCGCCAATCGCCGGGCCGCTATCGTGTGCACGGTTATGGTGGAGCGCACCACTTAAAGCTAAATAATTGAGATCATGGCCTGCCTGATCACGATAGGGGCCCGTCTGGCCATAGCCGGATAGCGCACAAAACACCAGACTGGGCTTGACTGCAGCAAGTGCTTCGTAGCCCACGCCCAGCCGTTGCATCACACCCGGCCGAAAGCCCTCTAAAACGATATCCACATCCACAACCAATCGCTTAACAATCTCAACCGCTCGTGGATCGCGCAGATTCAATGCAATTGATTTTTTTCCGCGATTGACCAAATCAAAAAATCGCCCGCCACCAAATCCTTCCAGATCGGCCTCTTCACGCATGAGATCGCCACCATCGGGCCGCGTTGCATCGTCGACACGAATCACTTCAGCGCCGAGATCGGCAAGAATCTGAGAGCAATAAGGCCCGGGAAGAAGCCGACTGAAATCCAGCACCCGCACGGCCGCAAGCGGAAGCGGCCCGTCCGCCGCTGGCGGCGCCAATGAATGGGAGGTCGAAGGCATCGTGGGGGATCTTAATGCAGGGCTGGGTGATTGGTAGGCGCGATTGGACTCGAACCAACGACCCCCACCATGTCAAGGTGGTGCTCTAACCAGCTGAGCTACGCGCCTGCCGCAGAACGACGGGCCGAAACGCCGCCTTCCTGAACCGGCTGCAATTGTAGATCAATTCCACATTTGGCCCACTCGGCCGCCTCATGCTGCAGGCCAAAGACTGTTAACGGATGCGCCTCCAGCCATGGGCCGCTGATTTCCAGGCGAAACCGCGTTGGGCCCCCCGTTAAATCAATTACAGGAAGCTCAAGATCAAGCCGGCGCCGATACAGCAAACAGGCGAGCCGAAAGCACATCACCGCAGCACGCTGCGCCGGCGAGCCCAGCTGCGACTGAATTTTCGAAAGCTTTCCCCGCTGACCCAGCACCAGCATCGCAACCGCCTGCTGCTCCTGGCGCGAGAAGCCAGGCAGATCGGCGTGCGTCACAATGTAGGCCGAGTGCTTATGAAAGCTGTTGTGGGAAATCGAGACGCCGATCTCATGTAAGCAGGCGGCCCACAGCAGGTGCTGCTCGAGCTGTTCGCGCTCTTCGTCGGAGCCAATTTTTAAATGCTTCCAGAGGTTGATTGCGAAAAGACTGATACGCTGCGACTGGGCGATATCAACGGAATAGCGTCGCATCGCCTGCTCAACACTGATACGCCGCATATCTTCGTGCTGCGCACGGCCCACTAAGTCATACAAAACACCCAGCCGCAGGGCGCCCTCGCCGTAGTGCATCCGCGCGATACCGAGCTCCTCGAAAATCGCCGACATGATGGCCAGGCCGCCGGCAAACACCGGGATTCGATCCGCTTTTAAGCCCGCTAGGCCGGCCTCTTCAATCCGGCCAGCGCGTACGAGTCGGCCCACCAAGGCCTCCAGTGCCTGCGCCGTAATTCCATCTGCGCCCAGGCCGTTGGCCTCAATGACTTCGGCAATCGCCTTGGCAGTGCCGCTCGAACCGATCACCTCATCCCAGCCGGCCGCGACAAAGGCCTTTCGAATCACCTGGATCTCTTCGCGCGCAGCCAGAATGGCCGCCTTCATCGCGGGGCGGCCAATCGCACCGTCTGGAAAATAATCACGGCTAAACCGCACGCATCCCACATAGACCGACTCCAGCACCTCGGGCACATCATCCCGGCCGATCACAAACTCTGTAGAGCCGCCACCCACATCAATCACCAAGCGTTTCTTTGCGTCTCGGGGCAGGCTCTGGGCGACTCCTGAGTAAATCAGTCGGGCCTCTTCCTGGCCGGCAATGATCTCAATCGGAAAGCCCAGTGCCGCCTCGGCGGTCTGCAAGAACTCTTGGCCGTTTTTGGCAATCCGAAGGGTATTGGTCGCCACCGCACGAACACGGTCGGGAGAAAATGAGCGCAGCCGCTCGCCAAATCGTTGTAAGGCCAGAATCGCCCGCGACTGCGAAGCCGCATCAAGACGCTTATCGGGCCCAAGCCCACCTGCCAGGCGGACCACCTCCTTCAGGCTATCCAGCGGATAGATCTGAAATCCCAGTGGGGACTCCACCACCCGGCCGATTAAAAGGTGAAAACTGTTGGATCCGAGATCCGCTGCAGCAACCAGCTTTACGGGATTCGACATGGGCATGGCGGCCTTATTGTCGCTCAACTCCCCCCGAAGGCAACAGGCTCGGGGCTTATCACAATAGCGGCACTGTCACCTGGCCGTCATAGTTGAGCCCCACACTGCGTCCGCCATGAAAACAACGCCCCACGCGAGCCCCCCTGAGCATTTCCTGAACCGGGAACTGAGCCTGCTGGCATTTAACGAACGCGTCCTGGCCATGGCTGAAGACCCGACGGTGCCGGCGTTGGAGCGGCTACGCTATATCTGCATTGTCTCCAGCAACCTCGATGAGCTCTTTGAGATCCGAGTCTCGGGCATCAAAGCCCAGCTGCAGTCGCACCCCGATCAGATGCATGCCGATGGCTTTACAGCCACTCGAACCTACACCGCCGTCTGTACACGGGCCGGCGCGCTGATCAAACGGCAGTACCAGGTGCTCAACGAACAAATCTTTCCTTTGCTTGAGCAGCATGGCATCCACTTTCATCTTGCACCGACGCTTAATGATGCCCAGCGCAAATGGGCCCACCACTATTTCAGTCAGGAAGTTCTGCCCGTCCTCACCCCGATTGGCTTATCGCCCACCCATCCCTTCCCCCGGGTGCTCAATAAGAGCCTGAACTTTATTATTGAATTGCAGGGCGAAGACTCGTTTGGCCGGCAAAGCGGTATCGCCATTGTCCAGGCGCCCCGCGCGCTGCCCCGCTTAGTCGCGATGCCCAAAGCGATCTCGGGCCATCCCCACGGCTTCATGATGCTGTCATCCTTTGTCCAAAGTTTTGTTCACGAATTGTTCCCCGGCATGATGGCCATCGGTGTCCACCAGTTCCGAGTCACGCGAAACAGTGACTTGTTTGTTGATGATGAAGAAGTGACCGATCTGCGCGAGGCCCTGCAAGGAGAGCTCTCGCAGCGGCAGTTTGGCGATGCGGTGCGTCTGGAAGTCTCCGAGGGCATCTCCGATCGAATGCTCAAGCTCTTGCGCAACGAGTTTGGACTCACCGACGCCGACTGCTATCGGGTCCATGGGCCAGTCAATATGGTGCGACTCATGGAGCTGCCGGATCTATTGGATCGGCCGGATCTCAAGTTTCCGGCGTTTACACCCCGCACTCCCAAGGCCCTTGAATCGGCCAATCTTTTTGACGTCATTCGTCAGCAGGATGTGCTGGTCCACCATCCGTATGACTCCTTCTCAGCGGTTGCTGATTTTATTCGGCTTGCCGCCGCAGACCCCCAGGTCGTTGCCATCAAGCAGACCATTTACCGCACGGGCCAGACCTCGGAGCTCATGGAGTCGCTGCTTGGCGCTGTGCGGGCGGGCAAAGAGGTCACCGTCATCGTAGAGCTGATGGCGCGCTTTGATGAAGAGACCAATATCAACTGGGCCTCGCGGCTCGAAGAGGCCGGCGCCCATGTGGTCTTTGGCGTTGTCGGCAATAAGACCCACGCCAAAATGTGTCTGATTGTGCGTCGAGAAAAAACCGGCATGCGCCGCTATGTGCATCTGGGCACTGGAAACTATCATCCCAAAACCGCCCGGACCTACACCGACTTTGGTCTTTTCACCAGCCACAAAGACATCTGCTCGGATGTCCACGAAGTCTTCCAGCAGCTCACCGGCCTGGGCCATGCCAAGCCCTTAAAAGTGATGCTGCAGTCCCCCTTTACCCTGCATCAACGCATGCTTGCATTCATTGAACGCGAGGCCCGCCATGCCAAGGCGGGAAAGCCCGCCCGCATCATCGCCAAAATGAATTCATTGGTCGAGCCGCAGGTCATTGAGGCCCTGTATAAAGCCAGCCGCGCCGGCGTCAAGATTGATCTGATTGTGCGCGGCGTCTGTGTGCTCAGGCCCAAGGTGCCCGGCCTTTCAGAAAACATCTCGGTGCGCTCGACAATCGGCCGTTTTTTGGAGCACAGCCGCGTGTTTTATTTTAAAAATGCCGGCCAAGACGATGTCTATCTCTCATCTGCCGACTGGATGGATCGGAATTTTTTTCGGCGTGTTGAGCTTGCCTTTCCGGTGCTCGACCCCAAGCTCAAGCAGCGTGTGATTCGAGAAGGCCTCATGGCACACCTGCGGGATAACGCCCTGTCATGGACCATGCGGGCCGATGGCACCTATACGATTAAGCGCACCCGCGGGCCCCGACGACGGGCCTCACAAGAATTACTGCTGGCCGCGGCCCGATAACGGCCCCACCACGAGCAGCGGAATTAACGCCACGATCGCCATCGTGAGCGATGGCCATGCGGCCTGACCGAGCAGTTCGTCTGCGGCAAGATGATGCGCAGAAACCGCCAAGGTCTCCAAATTAAAGGGCCGCAGCACCAGTGTGGCGGGCAGCTCTTTCACAACATCGACAAATACCAATAAGGCCGCCACACCCATCGCACCCCGCATCAACGGCACATGAACGCGCAGAAAAACCTGCAGACGCGACAGCCCCAGGCCGCTGGCGGACCAATCGAGCGATCGTGTAATGCGTAAAAGGCCGGTCTCAATCGGGCCGAGGCCAACCACAAAAAATCGCGTGAGATAAGCACCCAACAACAGCACGCCAGTGCTGGCCAAGGCAACACGCCAATTCAGCCATTGATCGGCAAGCTCGGTAAATAAGCCCGACCAGGCCAGCAGCCCCACGGCCACCACCAGGCCCGGCATCGCGTAGCCCACTGAAGCAAGCCGCACGGCCTGTCCGAGCCAGCCGCTGCCATGACGCAGGGCATAGCCACATATCCAGGCTGCCGGCAGAATCACCAGCACCGCTGCGGCACCCAGGCCGATGGTCGTGATGGCCTGCTGAAATAAGGGGCCATATTGAGGCACCACTTCCGCCGTAATGGCCGCATGCAACAGCAGTCCCGCCGGCACCACAAATCCAAAGATCGGCAAGATTGCGCAACACATGCCCATCGCCCAGGCGCGCTTTCCCGATACAACAAAACGTCGGGCCCGACCGCCCGGCCGCTGCGCTGCCCATGCCGCACGGCCACGGCTTCGCATTTCAAACCACATCAGCAGCAGCATCACCATCAGCATCAGCATGCCAATCAAAGCGGCTGATGAGCGATCGCCGTAGTTGAACCAGGCCTTAAACAGCCCAGTGGAAAGTGTCGGCACTGAGAAAAACGCGACCGTGCCGTAATCGGCCCAGCATTCCATGATGACCAATGCCAGGCCCGCAATCCAGGCCGGCCGCGCAAGTGGCAACGCAAGCCGAAAGAAGATCTGCACCGGCGAGAGTCCCATCGCACGCGCGGCATCAAATGATCCGGCCTGCCGCTCCTCAAATGCAGTCTTTGACAGCAGCGCCACATAAGGGCTTAGCGCCAGGCCCATGATCAGGCCCGCACCCACCACTGAACGGATATCAATTCTTGGAAGCGCAATGCCAATCACCGAGAGCATGCGCATCAGATCGCGATACAGCCAGCCCGAAGGATCCAGGGCATCGGTGTACGCATAGGCCAGCACATAGGCGGGCATTGCCATTGGAAGAATCAACGCCCAGTGCAGTAGGCGTCTGCCAGGAAAGTCATAGGCGGCGATCATCCAGGCACTCGGCAGGCCCAGGCCCAAAGCGATCGCAGCGGCGATTATGGAAATCGCAATCGTATTCAGGGTGTATTCAAGCAGCACGGACTCAGCCAAGGCAACCAGCACCGCTGGGCTGGCCAGTGCCTTCAGTCCAAAGACGGCGACTGCCGCTAGCGGCAAGATGATGGCCACCACCAGCGTGACCGAGGCCAGAACAAGGGCCCGATGTGGGGGAATGGGGTTGGGCTTCACGACGCCTCGCTCAAATAAGAATTATAATCATTTGCAATGAAGGCCCTGGAGTTAGACCAAGTCGCAATCCGTTATCCGGACGCCAATCGGCCGGAGGGCTTTCTGTTGGCTGCCTCCGGGGTCTCGCTGGCCCTCGATCGAGGCGATATCGGATGCCTGCTCGGGCCCTCGGGCTGCGGCAAGACCAGCCTGCTGCGGGCGGTGGCCGGCTTTGTGCCGATCGCCGAGGGCGCGATCCGAATCAATGGCCAACTCATGGCCGATGGCCAGCGCCACATTCCTCCTGAAAAGCGCCGGGTCGGTGTGGTGTTTCAGGACTACGCCCTTTTCCCCCATCTGACGGTTATCGAAAATATTCAGTTCGGGCTGACCAAAGGCCGACGCCATGCAAGCGGCCAAGCCCTGGCCCGCTCAAAGGACATGCTCGAACTGGTCGGCCTGGGCCAGCAGGCAGACCGCTATCCCCACGAGCTCTCGGGCGGACAGCAGCAGCGCGTGGCGCTCGCCCGGGCCTTGGCACCTCAGCCGGATTTGGTGCTGCTCGATGAGCCCTTCTCCAACCTCGACATTGCGCTCAGGGATCGGCTTGCCCGAGAAGTCCGCGATATCCTGCGCCAGACCCAGACCACAGCCATTTTGGTAACCCACGATCAGCATGAGGCCTTTGCCGTCGCCGATCAGGTCGGGGTGATTTTTGAC
>CAYFPT010000013.1:0-861 GCA_964345065.1 uncultured Bordetella sp. | reverse complement strand
CTCACCCAGTGGGCCAACCCCTACCAGCTGTATCACGAGCCCAACTCGGCTGCCGTGGCCCGATTTGTTGGCGAGGGCGCCTTTATTACGGGATCGCAGGTCGGCCACGAGGTCCAGACCCAGCTGGGCGCCCTGCCGCTAAGCCCCTGCTGCTGCAATGACTGCGAACCCTTTGGCGATGTTCGGGTGCTGCTCAGGCCCGATGATGTGGTCCATGACGATGCCTCACCGCTGAAAGCCAAGGTGGTGAGAAAGGCATTTCGGGGTGCAGATTTTCTCTACACCCTTGAGCTCGATAACGGCGAGCAGATCCTATCCCTGGTGCCCAGTCATCACGACCACGGCCTGGAGGAGCAGATCGGAATTCGGCTTGAGGCCGACCACGTGGTGACCTTTAGCCAGGCCGAGCCCGCCCAGCCGTTTTAGGCTGGGATTCCCGGTTTCTCCAAGGCCTGCTTGTGACTCGTTGTTCATTTGTCACACATCTGTGCTAGAGTTTGTGCATTGCACAATCGCGCCCTGCACTGCCCAACATTGAAACCCCCTGACCCAATCTCCATCCGGCCGCTTCAGCCCCAAGACGCGCCCCAGCTGGCCGAGTTCTTATCCCGGCTCTCCGACGAAACACGCTATCTGCGATTTCTGACCATCATCCGCCGCTTTACCCCCGAACAGCTCGAGCAGCTGACCCAGCTGAGGCCCGATCGGGATGTGGCGCTTGCGGCCGTCACTTCCAATCAAGGCAGCGAGGAAATCGTGGGCGTGGCCCGCTATGCTGGGCTATCCGATCCCCGCAGGGCCGAGTTCGCGCTGGTGGTTCGCGATGATCTTCAGGGCCATGGCATTGGCACTGAACTCATG
>CAYFPT010000012.1:289-21629 GCA_964345065.1 uncultured Bordetella sp. | reverse complement strand
ATCCTGATCTGATCTTTTCTCTTTAAATTCGCCATCAATCACGCGGTGATCTTCGGCAGAAGCACGATGATGGCGATCCCCAGTGATGCTGGAATCAAAACGGCCCACCCTTCCCCAGACGCGGACCTGGCCCGTCGCAATCGATACCAGCGCACCCACCAAAGAGATCACCAATGCGCACAGCACGCCCATCCAAAAGCCTGCGATCTGAAAACCTGGAACCATCTTGGCGACGCCCAATAAGACCAAACCGTTGAGTAAAGGCAACGCCAGGCCAAAGGAAAACAAGGTCAGCGGCAGTGCAATCAGCAGCAGCAAGGGCTTAAGCGTCAGGCTAAAAACAGCCAGCACGAGTGAGGCCAACAGCAGACTCTCCAGGCCGGAAAAACTCAGCCCATCGAGCAGGCCGTCAACAATCCACAGGGTCAGTGCGGTGCTCAGCCAGAGCAAAAAGAAACGTTTTAGGGCCAACATTTGCGAATTATTGATCACGAAACGCGCACAGAGTGCAAACTTCGCGTAGACTCCGCTTGTTGTTATCGCCCCTCTCTGCCTTTCCCGCCTGTCGCTTAGCTGACACCCACGCCCGGAATCTGCTTGAGAGCTGATTCCCTCTGTTGTTTTTTTGAAAGCACCGATTGAAAACTTTTGCTGACCTCGGCCTGGCCGATCCCGTTTTGCGCGCAGTCAATGCGCAGGGCTATGCCCACCCCACCCCAATTCAAGCTGCCGTCATCCCGGAGATGATGGCAGGCCGCGATGTCATTGGGATTGCCCAGACAGGCACCGGAAAGACCGCGGCGTTCGTGCTGCCGATCCTGCATGGCCTGGCCTCTCAAAAACTCAGCCCCCAGAAATTTTCTGGCGCCGGCCCAAAGGCCTTTCGCCACTTAATTCTTGCTCCCACACGCGAACTGGCGCAACAGATTTCAGAAAACATTCGCACCTACGGAAAATTCATGCGGCCGATGGTGGGCCTTGTGGTGGGTGGTGCAAATCCAATGCCGCAGATCAAGGCGCTGGCAGCAGGCCTGGATATTGTGGTGGCCACCCCGGGCCGACTCTTGGACCATCTGCGCGCGGGAAAAGCGCGGCTCGATAAAACCACAACCATCGTCCTCGATGAGGCCGACCAGATGCTGGACCTCGGCTTTATGCCCGCCATTCAAGAGATTCTTCGCGGCATTGGCCCGAATCGCCAGTCCCTGCTGCTGTCCGCCACGATGCCGCAGCCGATTCGCGTGCTCGCCCAGGAGTTCATGAATACGCCGCGGGAAATTGCGGTCGCAGCCGTCTCCAAGCCCATCGAAGCCATTGAGCAGGAAATCATCATGGTGGATCAGTCGCGTAAAAGCGATTTGCTGGTGGATTTACTGGCGACCCGTGATGTCGAGCGTGCAATTGTCTTTACGCGCACCAAGCGCGGCACCGATAAGGTCGAGCGCATGCTCAACGATGCTGGCCTACGCTCGATTGGACTTCATGGCGACAAATCACAAGGCCAGCGCAATAAGGCCCTTGCGCAATTTAAGGCAGGCACTAGAAAAATTCTGGTGGCCACGGATGTGGCGGCACGGGGCCTGGATGTCAGCGATGTCTCCCATGTCGTGAATTTCGACATGCCCACAATTCCCGAATCCTATGTCCATCGCATTGGCCGAACGGGCCGTGCAGGCCGCAGCGGAAAAGCCATTTCGCTGTGCGACCGTTCAGAGCGCAATTTATTGCGCGATATCGAACGCCTCACCCAGACCGCGCTGGCACCGATTTCATCAGCCGCATCAAACGAGGCCTCCTCGCGCTTTACCCTGATTCCAGCCCCGGCCCAGGCCCAGCGGGCTGCGCCCCGTGGTGGCCAGACACGCCAGCATCCGCGATCCGGAGCCCGGCCGCATTTTGCGACGAAAAAGCGGCCGCAAAAAGCAATGGCGCAACGTCGGAGTGCCGCCGCCGCGCACTAAAGTGGCGGAAGCGGTGAGATTCGAACTCACGGAGGACTTGCGCCCTCGCCGGTTTTCAAGACCGGTGCATTCAACCGCTCTGCCACGCTTCCACGCCGGCAAAATTTTATCAGGGTATTGCCCGAGGCCGCCCCAGCGGCCTTGGCCGTGAATCTTGATATCGTGGTTACTTGAAGATTAAAACACCATGGCCCATCACCCTTCGACACTTCCTGCCGTTTTAGCGCCTGTGATTACGCCCTTTGATGCAAAGGGTGCGCCGGATGGCCAACGACTTGCGCGCCAATGCCGGTGGCTGCTGTCCCACCAAGTTGGCCTTGCAGTCTTTGGCACCAATTCAGAGGCCAATTCAATGTCGATTGCCGAGCGCATTCAGACACTCCAAACGCTGATTGAGGCCGGCCTGCCTGCGGAGCAAATGATGCCGGGGTCGGGGGCCTGCGCAGTGACCGATGCCATCACGCTGACCCGCGCTGCCGTCGAGGCGGGCTGTGCAGGCACACTGACCCTGCCGCCTTTTTATTACAAAGACGTTCCCGATGACGGCCTGTTTGCCTACTTCGCCACCATCATCGAGGCCGTCGCCCACCCCAAGCTGCAGATCTATCTTTACAACATTCCACCGGTGGCCAAGGTTGGCTTTTCGATTGCTCTCATTGAGCGGCTGATCAAGGCCTATCCGAAGACCGTTGTGGGAATGAAAGACAGCTCCGGCGACTGGGCCTATACAGAGTCAGTGATGAAGGCATTTAATGGCACTGGATTTCGCATGTATGCCGGTGCTGAATCTTTTTTACTGCGTACCCTGCGGGCAGGCGGTGTGGGCTGCATTTCAGCCACAGCCAATGTCAATCCCGGTCCGATTGCTGGCCTTGCCGCCAGCTGGCAGCAGCCCAATGCGGATCAGCAGCAGTCCGATTTGGACCAAGTCCGTTCGGTCTTTCAGCGCCGGCCAATGATTGCCGCAATGAAAGCCGCTGTCGCCCGGTATAGCGGCGATGCCCAATGGGCTGCAGTCCGTCCGCCGCTGGTAGCACTCAGTCCTGCAGAACGCGACCGCCTTTCGGCCGATCTCGATTCAATCAGGTTTTCGATCTCGGGCCTCTGAGATCTCGGCAGCCAAGAGCTCGCTTGCCGCCGCAAGCAGCGTCTCATAGCGTTCCCGTTCGCTTGCAATGCTCTCGGGTGTCCAAGCATAAAAGCCGCGGCCAGCCTTCATGCCCATCGCCCCTTGGCTGACCAGTTGCGTGAGCGCAGCGCTGGGCTCGGCGTCATTGCACAGATCAGGATAAATCGATCCTGCAGCCGCATGATGAATATCGAGTCCGGCGTGGTCACGCTGCAGGCAGGGGCCTGCGGCGAGATAACGAAATCCAAATCCGAACCGAACCGCCGCATCAATATCTTCGGCCGAGACAATGCCCCGATCCATGAGGCTTAAGGCCTCACGAGAGACTGCATGCTGCAGACGATTCACCAAAAAACCGGGCAGATCCCGTCTGACACGAATTGGCACCTTACCCACTGCCCGAAGCACATCGGCGACCGCGTCGGCGACCGCAGGATCGGTCTTATCGGAGCAGACCACCTCGACTCCCGGCACAAGATGGGCTGGCATAAAGTAATGCGTGCCCAGCATCCGATGTTGAGACGGAAGGCCCTGCCCAATGCTGCTAATCGGCAGGGCAGAAGAGTTACTGCAAAGCGGCGTCTCAGGCCGCGCATGCAACTCGAGCTCTCGGAAAATGCTTTGCTTAATCGGCAATGACTCTGGGGCTGCCTCAATCACCAAATCAATCTGGGCCCAGTCCGCCTGAGCAAGCGCCTCCACCAAAGCGGGCCGGCGGCGGGCGGGCCGGCCGAGCCGAGCAATGGCCAGATCAAATCGGTCTTGGATCGAGCCATGTCGGCTATCGAGAGGGTTCACAATCGTCACCGCCCACCCATAAATCGCAAATGAGGCGGCGATATCGACGCCCATAGTGCCCCCGCCCACGACCAACAAATGCCGCTCTGTGTTCACGCGTGATCTCCTGCAAAAAACGTACTTTTCTGGGGGTTCCTAGTAGTTTTCCTAGGTCGCTGCAGGGCCAAACGACTTGTAAAAATCGACCCCAACTGAGACCCTCTAGACCTTCTGTGACCCACCCTAAAAGGACTATACATGCGCCTTCCCAAGCTTCTTGCCGCACTCGCTCTTGCGGCCACCAGCAGCGTTTTCGCCCAGAACATCTCGATTGCCACCGGAGGCACCGGCGGGGTCTATTACCCCATGGGCGGCGGCCTTGCGGCCGTGCTCTCAAAGCATGTGGCGGGCATGCAGGCCACCGCCGAGGTCACTGGCGGCTCGGTCGATAACCTGAACCTGATTGCCAGCGGCAAGCCCTATGTTGGCTTCTCCATGGTGGATGCTGCCCTCGATGCTGCCCGAGGCGTTGATAAATTCACCGGCCGCAAAGTCGACCTGCGGACCCTATTGGTGCTGTATCCCAACCGCATGCATGTGGTGACCGTGGAGTCCACCGGCATCAAGACCATGCGTGACCTCAAGGGCAAGCGGGTTGCAACCGGAAGCCCGGGCAGTGCCACCGAAGTCATGGCCCTGCGCCTAATTGAGGCCGCCGGCCTGGATCCGAACAAAGACATGACCCGCGAACGCCTGAGCGTTGCCGAGTCGGTCAACGCGATCAAAGACAAAAAAGTCGATGCATTTTTCTGGGTCGGTGGCCTGCCCACCGCGGCCGTGACCGATCTGGCCAGCACCCCGGGGACCAAGATCCGCATGATCGATCATGCTGATGCAGTTGCCGCCATGAACAAAAAACATGGCGACCTCTACTATGCGGACACCATCCCCCGCACCACCTACTCTGGCATGGATGCCGATAACAAGATCGCCTCGGTGGCCAACATCCTGGTGGTCAACGCCAAGATGCCCGATGACCAGGCCTACAAGATCGTGAAGGCCGTGTTTGATCACCAAAAGGATCTGATTGCAGTTCACAAGGAATACGCCAGCGTGACCATTCCGAGTCAAAAACAAGTCTCAAGCCCCATCCCCTTTCATCCGGGTGCCGTGAAATTCATCCGGGAAAAAGGCGGCAAGATCGAATAACCCGTCGGCAGTCCATCGCCGTGGCCGAGCTGAAAGCCCGCATAATGCGGGCTTTCGCTTTTAAACCCGGCCTCCAAGTCTGGCCAGCACAACCGCGAAAGTGTTGATATGAGCGACTCCCTGCAGAAGATGGGTGTGCCCGAGGGCGATCTTGATGCCGAGACTCGCCAGCGGGTCGAGAGCCTGATTAAGGAAGAAGAAGGCGATACCAGCAGCTATCGTGGCCCATTGGCCGTAGCGCTGACATTGGTCGCCGTCGGGATGTCACTCTTTCACCTGTACTCGGCCTACGCGATCGTTCCGGCCCAGATCATGCGAATGACCCATGTGGTCATGGTGCTGGCGTTTATTTTTATTACCTTTCCGATTGCCGCCCGCTATAAGAATCGGCTGATGTGGTGGGATATCGTGTTTGCTGGCCTGGCGATTGCGGCCCTGGTGTATGCGATTCGCGGCGGCGATAACTTCACCGATCGCAATACCTTCCCCCTGCCCATGGATATCGCCTTTGGCGGGATTCTGATCCTGCTCATCCTGGAGGCAGTCCGCCGCACCAATGGATTGGTGCTGCTGTCGGTAACGATTGCATTTTTGTTGTATGCGCTGTTTGGTGACTCACTTCCTGCGCCCTGGACCCACAAAGGCTACGATCTATCCCGACTGGTCGGCTTTATGTACATGACACTCGAGGGCATCTTTGGAGTTGCCGTGGATGTCTCCTCATCGCTGATTATTCTTTTCACTATTTTTGGCGCCTTTCTTCAGTTCAGTGGCGCCGGAAAGTTTTTCATTGATTTTTCATTTTCTGCGATGGGCGGAAAGACCTCGAGTGTTGGCCGCACCGTGGTGCTGTCTTCATTTCTGATGGGCGGGCCATCGGGCTCGGGCGTGGCCACGACCGTGACGGTGGGCTCGGTGGCCCACAGCATGCTGACCAAGGCTGGCTATGACCGCAATGCTGCCGGCGGGCTGCTCGCGGCAGGCGGCCTAGGTGCCATCATCTCGCCCCCCGTGTTGGGCGCTGCGGCGTTTTTGATCGCAGAGTTTTTAAAGATCTCGTATCTCGATGTGCTGCTCATGGCCACCATCCCCACGTTTTTGTTTTATCTGGGGCTCTTTGTGATGGTGCAAATTGACTCCCGTAAATACAACATGTCGGGCCAGACCCTTCCTGGTGTCGAGAGCGCCTGGGCGCTAACCAAAAAATATTGGTTCCACTTTTTCTCGCTGATCTCGATTGTGCTTTTTATGCTGATGGGCTTTTCGCCCATCATGTCGGTCTTCTGGGCAACCGTGGCCTCACTCCTCACCAGTTTTTTACGGCGAGACTCCGCGATGATTCCCTATGAAGTGTTGACCGGTCGGGCCCCATTCTGGAGGGGCCTGTATCAATCACGGCTCACCGAGGCCCTCTCCAGTGGCTTTACCCAGGTCCTATCGATTGCCGCGACCTGCGCTGGTGCAGGATTGATCGTGGGTGTGGTGGTGCTCACCGGCCTTGGCCTGAAATTTAGCGCCATCGTGATTGAATATGCCGGCGGATCACTTTTTCTAACGGCTCTTTTCACCGCCCTGATTGTCTGGATCGTAGGCCTGGCGGTTCCGGTAACCGCCTCTTACATCATCTGTGCGGTGGTGGCCGCCCCGGCCTTAATTAAGCTCGGCGTGCCCGAGTTCGCTGCGCATATGTTCATCTTTTACTATGCAGTGCTCTCCGAGGTGTCACCACCAACCGCCTTGGCGCCCTTTGCGGCTGCAGCCATCTGCAAAGGCAACCCCTATCGCACCACATTCCAGAGCTGGAAGTATGTCGCGCCGGCCATTCTGGTGCCCTTCATCTTTGTGCTCGATCCCGCAGGCGTGGCCCTGCTATTGATGGGCTCCACCAAGGCCCTGGCCAAGGCCAGCTGGACCGATATTGCATGGATTACCTTTACCGCATCAGTGGGCATCGTGGCGCTGGCAGGTGGCCTGCAAAACTGGTTTATTCTTAAAACCACGCTGATCGAGCGCTGGCTGCTGATTGGCGCGGGATTGGCCCTGACCTATCCTTCTGCAATTAGCGATATCGTGGGATTTATTGGATTTGGTTTGGTGGTGGCCAGCCAGCTCTTCAGACGATCGCGCGGACCGCACGGCCAATCGCCAGGCATGCCGTAAGGCCCGGTGATTCAAAACCGAATAGATTAATCAGCCCCGCGCATCCGTGATGCGTCGGGCCCTGCAGCATGAAGTCGGCCGCAGGCTCGCCCGGACCGGAGAGTTTGGGACGAACGCCCGAATAGCCTGGCGAGAGTGCGCCCTTAGGCAGCTCGGGCCACCAGCTGCGCACATCACGCTCAAAGCCTTCCAGTTCATCTGCGCTGACCGCGTAATCAAAAGCCTCAATTAATCCGGTTTCAATCTGCCGAGCAGAAGGCGCATCGAGCCACTGCACATTCGGCCCGAACTGGGCCTGGCCACCACAATCGAGTGTCAAATGGGTGCCCAAACCACCGGGAACCGGCACCGGATAGATCAGCCGCGAAAACGGCGGCCGGCCCTGCAGCCGCGCATAGCTGCCCTTGGCGAAAAACATCTCTGGGATGTGCTGCTTAGGAAGGCTTTCGATACGGCTGGCGACTGCGGCAGCATCCAGCCCCGCAGCATTAATTAACCAGTCGCAGGCAACCTTTTGGCCGAGGATTTCAGACTCCCACCGGCCATTGGCCCAGACACTGCGATCAAACCGACTCTGCAATGCGAGTGTCGCGCCATGGGCCTGCGCGTCCCCCAAAAGCGCAAGCATCAGGTCATGCACATCAATAATGCCGGTCGATGGCGAATGGATCGCGACATCACAGTGCAATTGCGGCTCCATCGACTGGGCCTTTTGTCCGCTGATCATCTCAAGATCCTCGACACCATTGGCACGGCCAGTCTGAAAGATGCCTTCGAGCCGGGCCGACTCAGAGGCTGCCGCGACGATCAATTTTTCGGTACGCCGATGGGTCAGGCTGCGCTGCCGGGCATAGGCATAAAGCAGATGCCGGCCTTCGACACACCAGCGGGCTTTATTAGATCCGGTCGGGTAATAAATTCCCGCATGGATCACGCCCGAATTGCGTGAGCTGGTGCCCGTGCCGATTGCCGACTGGCCCTCCAGAATCACGACTTCGCGGCCCGCCTGGGCCAGCTCGCGCGCAATGGCCAAGCCGATGACGCCGGCCCCGATCACGAGGACGTCAACCCGATCCATAAAAAGAATGCTTAGAAAAAGGCCTGCAGGCCCGTCTGCGCTCGGCCCAAGATGAGTGCGTGAATATCGTGGGTGCCCTCATAGGTGTTGACCACCTCGAGATTCACCATATGACGAATCACGCCGTATTCATCGTTAATCCCATTGCCCCCCAGCATATCGCGGGCGATCCGGGCGATATCGAGGGCCTTGCCGCAGTTATTGCGCTTGACAATCGATGTGATCTCAACCGCCGCGGTGTGTTCATCTTTCATGCGGCCAAGACGCAGCACGGCCTGTGTCGCCAGTGCGATTTCGGTCTGCATATCGGCAAGCTTGCGCTGAATGAGCTGATTGGCGGCCAAGGGCCGGCCAAACTGCTTGCGATCCAGCACATACTGGCGGGCGGTATGCCAGCAGGATTCAGCCGCGCCCAGCACCCCCCAGGAGATGCCATAACGCGCGGAATTCAAACAGGTGAAGGGCCCCTTCAGTCCGCGGACATCGGGAAAAGCGTTTTCCTCGGGCACAAAGACCTGGTCCATCATGATCATGCCGGTAATGGAGGCCCGCAGCCCGACCTTGCCGTGAATCGGGGGTGCGGTCAGGCCCTTCATGCCCTTATCGAGAATGAAGCCGCGAATTTCATCGGCATCATCCTTGGCCCAGACCACGAATACATCGGCAATGGGGCTATTGGAGATCCAGGTCTTTGAGCCCGTGAGCAGATAGCCACCGGCCGTTTTTTTAGCGCGGGTCACCATGCCGGCGGGGTCAGAGCCATGATCGGGCTCGGTTAAACCAAAACAACCGATCCACTCTCCTTTGGCAAGCTTGGGCAGGTATTTCTGACGTTGCTCTTCGGTGCCGAATTCGTAAATTGGCAGCATGACTAAAGAGCTCTGCACACTCATCATGGAGCGAAAGCCGCTATCGATGCGCTCAATCTCGCGGGCAATCAGGCCATAGGAGACATAGTTAACGCCCGCGCAGCCGTAGTCCGCGGGAAGATAGCAGCCCAGAAAACCCATCTCGCCCATTTCACGAAAAATCGCCGGGTCAGAGGACTCCTGGCGAAACATTTCCAGCACGCGGGGCTGCAGCTGCTCCTGGCAATAAGAGCGGGCAGCATCCATGATCATGGCCTCGTCTTCCGAGAGCTGACGGGATAGCAAAAAAGGATCTTCCCAGGAAAACTTTGGATTTGATTTCAACATGATGGGGCTCCTATCCTCCGATGCTTGCAATCATGCCACCATCGATACGCATCATGCATCCGGTGATGTACGAGGCCTGCCGGCTGCACAAAAACCCAACTGCCGCACCAAATTCATCGGGCTCGCCATAGCGGCCCAGCGGGATGGCAGAGAGGCTCTCGCCAATCACATCATCAACCGGCCGAGACTCCCGTTTGGCCCGGCCCTCATCGAGGCTGCGCAGCCGGTCGGTGGCAATTCGGCCCGGCAGGGCCATATTGACCGTGATGCCTTTGGGCGCAAGCTCTCGGGACAGGGTCTTGGACCAGCCCACCAGGGCACCCCGAAGCGAATTCGACAGCGCCAAATTCGGAATCGGCGCCACCACGCCCGATGAGGCGATGGTCACGATACGGCCCCAGCCCGCTGCCCGCATATCGGGCAGCACCGCATCGGTAATCGCAATCAGGCTCATCACCATGCCGCGAAAATGCGTTGACCAGAGATCAATCGGCTGGCCTGCCGCAGGAGATGGCGGCGGGCCTCCGGTGTTGTTGACCAGTATCTCAATCGGGCCGGCCTGGGCACGAATCTCGGCAACCCGGCCTGCGGCCTGCTCGGGATTAGAAACATCCCAGACCACCTGCGTGGTGGGCCCAGCCATTGTGGCTGCTGATGCTGCCAGCACTTCGGGCCTTCGGCCGACCAAGACCACATGGGCCCCTTCCGCAGACAGTGCTCGGGCGGATGCAGCCCCCAGTCCGCTGCCGGCACCAATCACCAGTGCGGTCTTTCCCTTTATGCCGAAATCCATGAGACGCTCCACTTCTGTTGTTGTATTCGCTCAAGCCATAGGCCACACGCAAGTGTCTTGCTATCCGTAATCTCACCGCGAAACACCGCATCAAAAAATTCATCTGGTGTAAGCAGTACGATCTCGATACATTCACCCTCTTCTCGGGCAGATGGCCCCGCTGTCAGGCCGCGTGCAGCAAACAGATGAATGACCTCTGTAGAGTAGGCAATCACGGGATGCATCACGCCCAGCCGGGCCCACTGCTGTGCCCGATAGCCCGTTTCTTCGATCAGCTCGCGCTGAATGGCCAGCAGCGGATCCTCGTCCGCATGGAGCTTGCCCGCAGGAAACTCTAGAAAACTGCGATTCATGGCATAACGCCACTGCCGCTCCATGACCAGACGGCCATCTTGAAGCATCGGAATGACTGCGGCAGCACCGGGATGCAAGGTGTATTCAAAGGCTTGCTCATGGCCGTCCGGCGCCCTGACCCAATCCCGATGCACATGCAGCAGCCGGCCCTCATAGACCGATTCTCCCTTTAACCGCTCTTCGGCAAGCTCGGGATAGGGCTCATCGGACCGCCGTGCAGGCCGGGGATCTGGCCGATCCATCAGGGACTCCCCGCCGATGGAACACGCCGCGCGCGACGCAGATATCGGTAAATAAAACCAGGGTAGGCCAGCACCAAAAAGATCAGCAGTGTGATTGCATAAAACTGCCAGGCCTGGGCATGCAGCCGGCCGACATAGGCTTCTAGCGCGCGGCCAAGGCCAATAAAGATTCCGTAATAGACCAGGACCTCGAGTAGCCGCCACCACAGCGACTTGGCCTTCGGCAGCCTCACCAGCAGAAAAAGCCGCTCAGTAAAAAACGCAAGATTCGCTAGGCCCACTGCAACCACCAGCAGCAGGAGCGCTGCCGCACCGGTATTCATGCCGACAGCGACATGCGCACCGTATACAGGCAGGCCGCCATCAGCGGGCCCGGCAAAATGCCCAGCAGCAACACCGCAGCGCCATTGACCGTCAGCACCGACTGGGCAAGACGGCCGCAATCCAGCGGCGCTTCGAGTTTTGACTCATCGAAATACATCACCTTGACTAAGCGCAGGTAATAAAACGCGCCGATCAAGGAAGCCAGCACTGCAAACACCGCCAGGCCAATATGGCCGGCCTGCACGACGGCCTCGAGCACCGAAAGCTTCGCGTAAAAACCCACCGTTGGGGGAATTCCGGCCAGCGAGAACACCAGCAATAAAAACACCGCCGCCAGCCACGGATGCCGACGGCCAAGGCCCTTGATGTCATCCAGCGTCTCACACTCAAAGCCGCGTGATGAGGCCAGCATCAGCACGCCAAAGCTGCCCAGGGTGGTGATCACATAAGTCACCACATAAAACAACGAGGCTGCGTAAGCATCCACCGCCCCAACGGTGTCACTGCCGACGACTCCCGACCCGATGCCCAAGAGCATGAAGCCCATATGGGCGATGGTCGAATACGCCAAGAGCCGCTTGACATTGGTCTGCATGATGGCAATCAGATTGCCGACCGCCAACGACAATACCGCGAGAATCAACAGCATCTGCTGCCAGTCTGCCGCAACCCCCAGCAGGCCAGAGACCAGCAGCCGAATGGTGATCGCAAAGGCGGCAAACTTCGGCGCGCCGCTAATCAGTAATGTCATGGCCGTAGGCGCACCCTGATAGACATCCGGCACCCACATATGAAACGGGACCGCGCCCAATTTAAATGCAAGGCCGGCAACCAGAAATACCGTGCCAAAGACCATGATCAGCCGATCCGCCTGGCCTGAGGCGAGCTTATCGGCCACCAGCGGCAGATCCAGTGTGCCGGTCGCGCCGTAAATCATTGACATGCCATAGAGCAAAAAGCCCGAGGCCAGAGCCCCCAGCACAAAATACTTCATGGCGGCCTCGGTGGAGATGGCGTGATTTCGCCGCAACGCCACCAAGGCATAAAGCGACAAGGACAGCAGCTCAATGCCCAGATAGATGGTGAGAAAGCTGTTGGCCGAAATCATCACGTACTGGCCAAGGACTGCGAACATCGCCAGAACATGAAATTCACCGCTGGCGATTTCCCGATCCACGATGTAATGGCGGGCATACATCAGGCTAATGGCGGCCGCAATCGAGACCCCGCCTTTTAAAAAGGCGGTCATTGAATCGGCCACCACCAGATTATTCATCGCATAGATCGTCTCGGTGTGGCCGCTCTCAATCAACTGCCATAAGCCCAAGAGCAGCAGGCCGCCAACGGCCAGGCCATGGACCAGCAGCTGCGGACGCTTGACAAACAGATCCACGAGCAGCGCTGCACTGAGCAGCAGCAGTAACAACATCTCGGGAAGCGCAGCGGCGATCTTGATGGATTCCAGGGTCATGGGGTGATTTCCTGTCCTTATTGGGCCGGAAGCTTTGGAGTGGCCACGTGCTGCAGCAGATCCTGGACCGAGACCTGCATCACCTCAACAAACGGCGCCGGCCACAGGCCCATCAGCAGCACGAAAAATGCCAGCCCCATCAGCATCCAGAATTCCCGGGGGCCGACATCCTTCAGCTCAGCGACATGGTCATTGGCGATCTCGCCGAAGACGACCCGCTTGATCATCCACAACGAATAGGCGGCACCGAAAATCAGGGTGGTTGCAGCCAAAAGCGCGATCCAGAAGTTGTAATCCACCGCCCCCAGAATCACCATGAACTCGCCAACAAAGCCGCTGGTCGCAGGCAGGCCACTGTTGGCCATTGCAAAAAACACAAATAGCGCAGCGAACTTCGGCATACGGTTCACCACCCCGCCGTAGTCCGCAATCTGACGGGAGTGCATCCGGTCATACAGCACACCAATACACAGAAACATCGCGCCGGAGATAAAGCCGTGGGAAATCATCTGCACGATGCCGCCCTGGACACCGAGCGCGTTGAACATGAAAAAGCCCAGTGTGACAAACCCCATATGGGCAATCGAGGAATACGCCACCAGCTTTTTCATATCCGCCTGCACCAGGGCCACCAAGCCGATGTACACCACCGCAATTAACGACAGCACGATCATCAGCATGTCGAGCTCGCGCGATGCATCGGGCGCAATCGGCAATGAAAATCTTAAAAATCCATAGGCCCCAAGCTTCAGCATAATGGCCGCCAACACCACTGAGCCGCCGGTGGGCGCCTCCACGTGGGCATCGGGCAGCCAGGTATGTACCGGCCACATCGGCACCTTGACGGCAAAGGCCACCAGAAAAGCGACAAAAATCAGAATCTGCGCCTCAAGGGGCAAAGGCAGCTTATGCCAGGCCAACACATCGAAGCTGCCCGACTTCATATACAGATAAACAAACGCCACCAGCGTCAGCAGCGACCCCAGCAGGGTATAGAGAAAAAACTTAAAGGCGGCATACACACGATTTGGCCCGCCCCAAATGCCGATGATCAAATACATGGGAATCAGGGTGGCCTCGAAAAAGACATAAAACAGCACGCCATCGAGTGCGGAAAAGACACCGATCATCAGGCCCGAGAGCAGCAAAAAGGCTCCCATATAGGCGCCCACCCGGTCCTCGATGACTTCCCAGCCAGCGATCACCACAAAAACGGTGATCAAGGCGGTTAGTGGAATAAACCACATCGAGATGCCATCAATACCCAGGGCGTAGTGGATGCCAAACCGCTCAATCCAAAGCACCTTCTCGCCAAACTGCATGCCCGAGGCCTTTACATCAAAGCCGATGATGAGCGGAATGGTCACCAAAAAACACAGCACGGATGCCGCAAGGGCAGCCTGCCGCAGCACAGAAGGCGCCACCGAGCGGCCCGCAAAAAGCAGCGCCGCCCCGGATACCAGTGGAAGCCAAATCGCCAGCGAGAGCACGGGAAAGCCTGTCGTCATTACTTCACCACCGGGGCAGGATTCATGACAGGCGCAAACCACCAGAGCATGAGCGCAACGCCAAGGATCATGGCAATCGCATAGTGATAGAGGTAGCCGGTCTGACCGATTCGCATAATTGAGGCGATCGCCGCCACCACCCGGGCGCTGCCATTGACAAGAAAGCCATCGATCAGGCCCTGATCGGCCCGCTTCCAGAGCTGCCCGCCAATCAGACGTGCGCCGCCTGCAAAGACAATGTCATTGAAGCGGTCCATAAAGTACTTCTGATCAAGCAGCCGGTGAATCGCAGAGAACTGGGCGGCCAGCCGCGCGGGAACTGCCGGATTCACCAGATAAAAATAAGCCGCCATGCCAACACCGGCAAGGGCGAGCCAAAACGGCAGGGTCTGAATGCTGTGCAGGCCCAAGGCCAAAGCGCCATGAAAGTGAGACGCCAGCGTCGCCATGGCGGGATGCCCAGGATCCACTGCAATGACGCCCTTGAAATAATCTCCAAAGAGCATCGGGCCAATCGCGATCGCGCCCAAAACCACCGACGGAACCGCAAGCGCAATCAACGGCAGTGTCACCACCCAGGGCGACTCGTGCGGCTCCCCGCCGTGGTGATCATGATCGGCATGATCGCCATGGCCGCCGTGGGCCTGGCCGCCGGCGGCCCAGCGGGGGCTGCCGTGAAAGACCAGAAAGAACATCCGAAAACTGTAAAAGGCGGTCACAAACACGCCCAAGAGCAGCATCCCATACACCACGGGCGAGGCGGCCAGATTCGAGGCGCCGACTGCCTCGATGATCATGTCTTTTGAGTAAAAGCCAGAGAAAAACGGCGCACCGATTAAGGCCAACGATCCCAGCAATGACACCGCCCAGGTGATCGGCATCTTCTTCCACAGGCCGCCCATATTGCGGATGTCTTGATCATGATGCATGCCGATAATGACTGAGCCGGCTGCTAAAAATAAAAGTGCCTTAAAAAATGCATGGGTCATGAGATGGAAAAAAGCCACCGAATAGGCGGAGGCGCCCAGGGCCACTGTCATATAGCCCAGCTGCGATAGCGTCGAGTACGCCACCACGCGCTTGATATCGTTTTGCACAATGCCCAGAAAGCCCATAAAGAGCGCGGTAATCGCGCCGATGATTAAGACAAACGACAGTGCAATATCACTTAATTCAAAAAGCGGCGACATCCGGGCCACCATAAAGATGCCGGCAGTCACCATGGTGGCCGCATGAATCAGGGCAGAGATCGGGGTTGGGCCCTCCATGGAGTCCGGCAGCCAGACATGCAGCGGAAACTGTGCCGACTTGCCCATCGCACCAATAAATAAGCAGATGCAGGCAACCGCCAAAAGCGGCCACTCTTGCGCAGGCAGTAAGGTAATGGTTTTTCCGGCAAGCTCAGGCGCTGCCGCAAAGGTCGCGGCGTAATCCAGCGATCCGGTTGCCGATAACAGCAGGCCAATACCAAGAATAAAACCAAAATCTCCAACCCGATTCACCAGAAACGCTTTGAGGTTGGCGACAATTGCAGTCGGCCGCGTATACCAAAATCCGATCAGCAGATAAGAGACTAAGCCCACCGCCTCCCAGCCAAAAAAGAGCTGCAGAAAATTATTGCTCATCACCAGCATGAGCATTGAAAATGTAAAAAGCGAGATATAGCTAAAAAAGCGCTGATAGCCTGGATCATCCCGCATGTAACCAATGGTGTAGACATGCACAGCAAGCGAGACGGATGTCACCACCACCATCATGGTGGCCGACAGGCTGTCAATCAGAAATCCGACCTCAAACCGCAGGCCGGCAACCTGCGCCCAGGTGTAGACCGGGCCATTGAAGGGGTTGCCCGACAGCACATCAACGAGCACAAATAGGCTCGCCACCAAGGCCACTGCAACGCCCGAAATCGCGGCCCAGTGGGCACCCGCCCGGCCGACCCAGCGGCCAAAAAGCCCCGCCACGATGGCCCCCAGCAAGGGGGCGAGCGGCACAAGAAAATACAAGAACTTCATGCCGGCCTAGCCTTTCAACTCATCAAGCTCTTCGACCTCAACCGTATTGAGATTACGAAAGAGCACCACAAGAATCGCCAGCCCGATCGCCGACTCCGCCGCCGCAACCGTCAGAATAAAAAACACAAAAATCTGGCCGGCAGCATCACCGAGATAGTGTGAAAACGCGATGAAATTCATATTGACCGCCAGCAGCATCAGCTCAATGGCCATCAGCAGCACAATCAGATTTTTACGATTCATAAAAATGCCGATCACCGAGATCGCAAAAAGAATCGCCCCGAGGGTTAGAAAATGCGCCAGCGTCAGCACTTCAGCCTCCCTTTCCCGGCGGGGCTGATTCGGCGGCCCCAGGCGCTTGCGCGACTGCTTTGGCCTTGATCACCGGCGCAACGCTCACCAGCCGCACGCGATCGGCGGCCTTGACCTTGACCTGCTCGGACGGGCTTTGGGACTTGGAGTCTTTACGCCGACGCAGTGTCAGCGCAATCGCCGCGACAATGGCCACCAGCAGAATTACAGCGGCGATCTCGAAGGCGTAGACATAGTCGGTGTAGATCAGCCGGCCAAGGGCCTTGGTGTTATCGAAGTTCGGCGGCAGCGGCGCAACGGTCGCCTCGGGCACGTTAAAGCTTCGAATCAGCACCGCTGACATCTCAAACACAATCAGGCCGCCGACAGGCGCCGCCACGCGAAGATTGGCCCAGAAGCCCTGGCGCAGCTTCTCCAGATCAAAGTCGACCATCATGACCACGAATAAAAACAGCACCATCACCGCGCCCACATAGACCAGCACCAAGGTGATGGCGAGAAACTCCGCCCGCAGCAGCAGCCAAATGGCGGCAGCACTAAAAAAACTCAGCACCAGATAGAGCACCGCATGGACCGGGTTGCGGGCCGTGATCACCCGCAGGGCCGCAAAAACCAGAATTGCAGCAAACACGTAAAACAAAGAGAGTGTGAGTTCTAGCATAGAAATCCTAGCGGTACGGCGCGTCGGCCTCCCGTGCAGCAGCGATTTCACTCTCGTAACGATCCCCTACGGCCAGCAGCATCTCTTTGGTGAAATACAGATCCCCGCGCTTTTCGCCGTGGTATTCATGAATCTGGGTCTCGACAATTGAATCCACCGGGCAGCTCTCTTCACAAAAGCCGCAGAAAATACATTTCGTGAGATCGATGTCGTAGCGGGTGGTGCGGCGGCTGCCATCCTCGCGCACCGTCGATTCAATGGTGATGGCCTGGGCCGGGCAAACCGCCTCGCAGAGTTTGCAGGCAATGCAGCGCTCTTCCCCATTGGGATAGCGGCGCAAGGCATGCAGGCCCCGAAAGCGGGGCGACATCGGAGTCTTTTCCTCGGGATACTGGATGGTGATTTTGCGGGCAAATAAATAGCGGCCTGTCAGGGCCATGCCGCGCAGCATCTCCAGCAGCAGAAACGAACGCAGAAAATTAACGATGGTGCTCATTGGTGTCTCACCCCATCACCAGATTGACCAGGGCGTCTGCATCCAGGCCCCGACAATGACAATCCAAATCAAGGTGACAGGAATGAAAATCTTCCAGCCAAGCCGCATGATTTGGTCATAGCGGTAGCGGGGAAACGAGGCCCGCATCCAGATAAATACACTGACCACCAGAAACGCTTTTAATCCAAGCCAGATCCAGCCAGGAATGAAATCCAAGGCCGCAATGGGCGCATCCCATCCGCCCAGGAACATGATCGCAGCCAGTGTGGAGAGCAGAATCATGTTGGCGTACTCCGCCAGAAAGAACACAGCAAATGCCATGCCGGAGTACTCCACCATGTGGCCTGCCACGATCTCCGATTCGCCCTCGACGACATCAAAGGGATGGCGATTGGTTTCAGCCACACTGGAAACAAAATACACCACCGCCACAGGCAAAAGCGGCAGCCAATTCCACGACAAGAAATTTAATCCAAGCTGCTCGGCAAACATGCCCTTTTGCTGGCCTACGACAATCTCGGTGAGATTTAAGCTGCCCGAAACCATCAGCACTGCAACCAAGGCAAAGCCGATGGCCAGCTCATAGGAGACCATCTGTGCCGAGGCCCGCATGGCCGCCAAAAACGCATATTTCGAATTCGAGGCCCAGCCGGCAAGGATGACGCCGTAGACCTCGATTGACGTAATGGCCAGCAGCAGCAATAAGCCAGCGTTGATATTGGAGAGCACCACATCGGGCCCAAATGGAATCACGGCCCATGCGGCCATGGCCGGCATGATGGTCATGACCGGGCCCAGGATATACAGCCCGCGGCTGGCCTGCGCCGGCATGATGATTTCTTTGGTCAGCAGCTTCAGGGCATCGGCAATGGGCTGCAGCAGTCCCAAGGGGCCGACACGATTGGGGCCCAGACGCACATGCATCCAGCCAATCAGCTTGCGCTCCCAGAGTGTGAGATAGGCAACGCAGGCCAGTATCGGCAGCACCACCGCAACAATCTTGATCAGCACCCACGCAACGGGCCAGGCCTCGCCAAGCAGCGAGATCCCCGCCTGTTGCACGCCGTCCAAGAGATCCTGCATCTAGGCAGCCTCCAGCTCGATGGGGCCAATCATCTCGCCGAGCTGCGCGCTGATGGCGTGGGCCGCCGAGAGTCGGGCAACACCGCGGGCCAGCCGTGTATCGGCGGCAACCTCCACGATGGCGGCAGCACGGCCGGATTGCAGACACTTTACTTTGGACCCCACGGCAAGGCCCAGCCGATCAATCTCTGCCGGATGCATTAAAAGTTTTGGCGCAGCACTGGCCCGGGTCTGCTGAAGCGCCTCGGCATGCCGACTCACATTGTCGGCGCGATAGATGGGCACATCGGCAAGCCGAACGAGTCCCGCCTTGCCCTTGATTTCAAGTGGTTCAGCAGACTGCGGCGGCATCGGGCTGGCCGCAAGATTCATCACAATTTCGCCCAGCGTGGCATGCCCAATCACTGACTGACGAATGTCTTCCGAGGACTCTGCATCAAAGCCTTCTAACTCCAGCAGATTGCCCAGGACCCGCAGCACCTTCCACCCCGGCCGTGCCTCACCCAGCGGCCGCACCACCGCCTGCGTGGTCTGGGCCCGGCCTTCGCAATTGATGTAAGTGCCCGAGGTCTCGGTATGGGGTGCAATCGGCAGCACCACATCGGCAAACTCCATCAGCCCATCTTTAAAGGCCGACAGCCCCACCACAAATTTCGCCTGTGATAACGCTGCACCCGCCTGATGGGGATTGCCGCAGTCCATCAGGGGATCGATGTTCACCAGCACATAGGCCTCGGCAGCCGAGGCAAACATGCTGGCTGCATCAAGCCCGCCTTGCAGGGGCCGGGCCTTGGCCAGGTAGCCGCCAACACCGTTTCCACCTTCCACGGTAAATCCCAATCGGCAGCCCAAGGCATCGGCGATCATCTGCGCAAAGCCCCAGATGGCCGCAGCATTCGGATGGGCCAGCACACTGTTGCCCAAAAAGATTGCGGCCTTCTGATTTGGCTCTGACGAGTCGGCCAGCATCTGGACAATCGCTTTACTCTGGGGGCTGGGCTTCATTGACTTCAGTGCATCGGGCAGCGGCAGTGATTTCATGGCGAGCGCTGCGGCGGCCATCTCAGCAACTGCCGGCACCCAGTCCGCGGGGGACGCCAGCCACTGGTGCGCAATGGGCATCAATAAATCTTCAGCGCTCGCATGCAAGGTCGCGATGCGGGCGCCATGACGCGCTGCCTGACGCAGACGATGGGCCAGTAGCGGCTGGTCTTGGCGTAAGAATGCGCCAATCAGCAAGGCCCGATCGAGCTGACTGACCTGCGCAAGGGTGAGTCCCAGCGTTGGCACACCACTGAATTGCTGATCAAAGCCGGGCTGGCCAAGGCGAGGCCGAAAATCAATCGAATCGCTCTTTAGGCCGCGTGTTAGCTGTGCAGCCAGCGTCATTTCTTCGAGCGTGCTGTTGGGCGATAGCAGCGTGCGAACGTGCTGGGGGCCATGCGCAGCAGCCGAACGCAAAGACTGGGCAACCTTCGCCAAGGCCTCCTCCCAGCCGGCCTCATGCCAGCGGCCATCGGCGCTGCGGATCATGGGGTGCGTTAAACGGTCGTGGCTATTGAGTCCTTCATAACTAAACCGGTCCCGATCCGAGATCCAGCATTCGTTGATGGCCTCGTTGTCCATTGGAACGATGCGCTTGACCTGGTTGTTTTTTGACTGCACCACGATATTGGCGCCAATGCTGTCCAGCGGGCTAATCGAACGCTTGCGCGAGAGCTCCCAGGTCCGGGCCGAGTAACGGAAGGGCTTGCTGGTCAGCGCACCCACCGGGCAGACATCGATCATATTTCCGGAGAGTTCGCTCTCAATCGCATTGCCCACAAAGGACATGATCTCGGAGTGCTCACCGCGGCCGGCCATGCCGAGCTCCATCACGCCGGCAATCTCTTGGCCAAACCGAACGCAGCGGGTGCAATGGATGCAGCGACTCATTTCTTCGGCGGAAATCAGCGGCCCCATGGGCTTATGAAATACCACGCGCTTTTCTTCGGTGTAACGTGATGCGGACGGGCCATAGCCCACCGCCAAGTCCTGCAGCTGACACTCACCGCCTTGATCGCAGATCGGGCAATCCAGCGGGTGATTGATCAACAAAAATTCCATGACGCTTTTCTGCGCGGTCTTTGCCTTCGGAGAGGTCGTAAAGACCCGCATGCCGGGCGTCGCGGGCGTGGCACATGCCGGCAGGGCCTTGGGCGCTTTTTCAACTTCAACAAGACACATGCGGCAATTCGCCGCAATCGAGAGCTTCTCGTGATAGCAGAAATGCGGCACATACAGGCCGAGCTTATTGGCGGCATCCATCACCATGCTGCCTTCGGGCACTTCGACTTTCTGACCGTCGACTTCGATTTCAATCATCAGACCGCGTCTCCTACCAGGCATCGCTTATGCACGATGTGATGTTCAAATTCCGCCCGGAAATGCTTTAAGAAGGCGCGCACCGGCATCGCAGCGGCATCGCCCAGGGCACAGATGGTGCGGCCCATAATGTTTCCGGCAACCTCATCGAGCTTGGCCAAGTCCTCGGGGGTGCCCTGGCCCTTCTCGATTCGATTAACCATGCGC
>CAYFPT010000012.1:0-252 GCA_964345065.1 uncultured Bordetella sp. | reverse complement strand
ACCCGGAATCACCGCCTTTAGGCGCTTGCCGTCGCGCATGCCGCCTGCCAACTCCAGCAGCTTCGCAAACGGCGTGCCCAAGGGGATTTCGTAATTGCCCGGCCGCTCGACATCGCCGGAAATGGAAAAGACCTTGGTGCCCCCGTTATTGGGCTTGCCCACTTCAAGATAGGCCTGGCCGCCATGCCGAATAATCCATGGCACCGCCGCAAAGGTCTCGGTGTTGTTGATCGTGGTGGGCTTGCCATACAG
>CAYFPT010000011.1:22680-23227 GCA_964345065.1 uncultured Bordetella sp. | reverse complement strand
CGATCCAAAATCATCAAGTTCGAGGGCTGCTATCACGGCCATGTTGACAGCCTCTTGGTCAAGGCGGGCTCGGGCCTTTTGACATTTGGCAATCCAACATCTGCCGGCGTGCCAAAGAGCTTTGCAGAAGAGACCCTGGTGCTGGATTACAACGACATTGAGGGCGTGCAGGCCTGCTTTGCCGAACATGGCCCGCAGATTGCAGGAGTCATCGTGGAGCCTGTGGCCGGCAACATGAATCTTGTAAAACCACGCAAGGGTTTTCTTCAGGCACTGCGGGCAGCCTGTGATGCCCACGGTGCAGTCTTAATTTTCGATGAAGTGATGACGGGATTTCGTGTCGGGCCGCAGGGTGTTCAAGGCCTCAGCGGCATTCGGCCGGATCTCACCACACTGGGTAAAGTCATTGGCGGTGGCATGCCGATGGGCGCATTCGGTGGCCGCAAAGACATCATGCAATGCGTCGCCCCGCTTGGCCCGGTCTATCAGGCCGGCACGCTGTCGGGCAATCGACTGCAGATCCTGCATCAGCTGTGCGGTCATGGCG
>CAYFPT010000011.1:19333-22670 GCA_964345065.1 uncultured Bordetella sp. | reverse complement strand
CGTCTCACCGCCATGACCGCACAGCTGATGCAGGATCTGCAGTCGATTGCCCGTAAGTGCGGGGAGGAAAACTTCTGCACCGACAGCGTGGGCGGCATGTTCGGAATTTATTTCAGCAAGTCGCCGCCCGTCACGTTTGAAGATGTCAACACTTCCAACCGTGATCAATTCAATCGCTTTTTTCATGCCATGCTCAAGCGCGGGGTGTATCTCGCGCCATCGGCCTTCGAGGCAGGCTTTTTATCCATCGCCCACGCCGGGGAGCCGATTGCGCAGACCCTGCAGGCGGCCCGTGAAAGCTTTAAAGAAATCACCGCCGGCCGTTAGGTCTTTCAAGCCATGCACGCTAAAAGCCGCTTTGCCCCATCACCCACTGGCCCGCTGCACCTCGGATCGCTGGTGACGGCGCTGGCCAGCTGGCTCGATGCACGGGCCAATGGCCAGGATTGGTACGTCCGCATTGAAGATCTCGACCCGCCGCGCGAAGAGCCGGGTGCGAGCGGCCTCATTCTGAGGCAGCTGAAGGCCCACGGCCTGAACTGGGATCATTGGGTGGATCCAACTGCACAGGATGGCGTGCTATTTCAAAACACACGATCCGCCCACTATCAGGCAGCACTGGAGCGCCTAATTGCCCAAGGCCAAGCCTATCTCTGCAGCTGTTCTCGAAAAAAACTTCAGTATGCAATTGAGGCCGGCAAGACCATCCATAACCCCGATGGCGAAATTATTTATCCGGGCTATTGCCGGCCGCAGCAGCGGGCATCGTGGAACACCGAAAAAAGATTACAGGGTTTTGAACGCGAGGATCGCGAGGGATGCGCCTGGAGATTTCGCAATCCCGACGGGGATGATTTTGTAATTCGCCGGGCCGATGGATTCTGGGCCTATCACTTTGCAGTGGTCGTGGATGATGCCGCACAAGGCATCACCCATATTTTGCGCGGCGATGACCTGCTGCACTCTGCACCTCGGCATGAAGCGCTGCGCGAGGCCCTGGGCTATCCATCCATCTCGGTGCAGCATGTGCCGGTCGTCAAAAACGAACTGGGCGAAAAACTCTCCAAGCAGACCAAGGCCCCGCCGCTTCGAACCGATAACGCCGAGGTGATTCGTCTGCAGCTGGACTTCGCCTGGTCGCATTTGGAATTTCATATGCCGCAGGGCTGGATTGCCCGCGTGCAGGGCAGCTGGTCACGGCTGCGGCAGCAGCCCATCGAGCCCGCAGCAGCGGACCGCTAGAAGTCGCCTCAGGCCTTTTGTTTGCCGCCCAAAAGGGCGGGCACTGTGCGCGGCGCACGCCGAATCCCCGACGGCAGGGCCCGGCCCGAGACTGCGGACTTCGCGGGCGCGGCCGTTGCTGTCGGCCCCGCGGCAGGCGGCGGCAGGCCGACGGGGTCGGCCGATTTCGGCTGATAGGGCTGAGAAAAAATGGGGTCCTGGGGCGCGGTTTTTTCTTGGGGCGTGCTTTTTGCCCGCACCGGCTCACGCTGAGGACGCAAGGATTCCTTGGGAATCGATCGACGCAGCATCTTTTCAATTTCTGAAAGCAGGCGTTGATCCTCTGCGACCATGAGTGACATCGCCTGGCCGCTTGCGCCCGCGCGGCCCGTGCGGCCAATACGATGGACGTAATCCTCGGGCGAATACGGCAAATCAAAATTAATCACTGCGGGCAATTCGGCAATGTCCAGCCCGCGGGCGGCGACATCTGTAGCCACCATCACTTCCACCTCGCCCTTTTTAAAACGCTCTAGCGTGGCCAGTCGCTCCAGCTGGGATTTATCACCATGAATTGCGTCTGCAGGAATGCCTTCGCGCTGCAGCTCACGGGCAAGACGGCTGGCGCCAATTTTGGTGTTGGTAAAGACAATGACCTGCCGCAGACCCTGGCTCCTGACCAGGTGGGCCACCGCAGCGCGCTTTGATTCAGCACGATCCACCACATAGACCACCTGCGAGACATTTTCGGCAGCCGCATTTCGGGCGGCGACCTCGATCACGACCGGGTGATCATCAAGAAATGTCTTGGCAAGCTTTCTGATTTCAGGCGAGAACGTTGCCGAGAACAATAGGCTCTGTCGGGCCTTCGGCAGCAGATTCACAATCCGCTGCAGATCTGGCAAGAACCCCATATCCAGCATGCGATCGGCCTCATCCAACACCAGAACGGATACCGATGACAGCGAGACGGTCTTTTGTTGGACGTGATCTAAAAGTCTGCCCGGCGTTGCGATGAGAATCTCAATGCCCGACCGCAGCGCGGCGGTCTGCGGATTCATATCGATACCACCAAAGACCACCGCACTGCGCAGCGGCACATAGCGCGCATACTGGGTCACATTCTGGGAGATCTGATCAGCAAGCTCGCGGGTCGGGGCAAGAATCAATGCCCGCACCGGATGGCGGGCCGGCGATGCGCTGCTGTTAGCATGCGGCATGAGCCGCTGCAGTATCGGTAGCGTAAATGCAGCAGTCTTTCCAGTGCCCGTCTGGGCGGCGCCCATGACATCCTTGCCCTCTATCACGACAGGGATCGCCTGGCTCTGGATTGGGGTGGGACTGGTGTAGCCTACTTCGGCAATGGCCCGCATCAAGTCAGGATGCAGTCCGAACGATTCAAAACTCATTACGGCATTATCACCCAAGTTCTACGAAAAAGACCCATGGCCACCAGCTTTCGACGCCTGATTCCAGTAATTTTTGTGCTCATTTGGAGCTCGGGATTCATCATTGCCCGCTACGGCATGCCCCATGCTGAGCCGATGACATTTCAGCTGCTGCGATTTCTTGGGGTTTTGGTGATCATGGTGCCGATCGTGCTGCTGATCCGGCCCGTCTGGCCGAGCCGAGAGCAGGTATTTCACATTAGTATCGCGGGCCTGATGCTGCAGGCGGGCTATCTCGGGGGGGTCTGGGGGGCCGTTCGGCATGGCATGTCAGCAGGGCTTGCGGCGCTGATTGTCGGACTGCAGCCCATCGTCACGGCATGGCTGGCCTCACTGGTTGACGAAAAAATCACATCACGGCAGTGGATTGGCTTAATTCTCGGAATCGCCGGCGTGGCCTTGGTGGTCACCGCCAAACTGTCGCTTACCAATCTAACCTGGTTCAGTCTGGGGCTTGCGTTTTTTGCGCTTGTCAGCATGACGGCTGGCACCATCTATCAAAAAAAATATTGCCCCAGTTTTGATTTGCGGTCTGGCTCGGTGATTCAATTTGGGGCCTCGGCGATTGCCTGCCTGCCCTTTGTGTTTCTGATTGAGACCCGCGAGATCGACTGGCAGCCGGCCCTAATTGGGGCCCTGCTCTGGGCGATTTTTGCGCTCTCGATTAG
>CAYFPT010000011.1:4149-19323 GCA_964345065.1 uncultured Bordetella sp. | reverse complement strand
GTGTGTGGTGGGTCATGT
This sequence comes from uncultured Bordetella sp., assembly GCA_964345065.1. GTDB lineage: Bacteria > Pseudomonadota > Gammaproteobacteria > Burkholderiales > Burkholderiaceae_A > Lacustribacter. The sequence continues at coordinate 19,305 of CAYFPT010000011.1, read as the reverse complement.
CGGCAAAACCCTCTGATTCAAGTTAATCAGAACATCTCCCGCAGGTCTCAGGGTCAATCGCACTCACAACCCCTTCCGTTTATAGGAGTCTTTATGAAATCACTGATCTCCCTGGGCGTCATGGCTGCCTTGGCCGTAGCCGCCCCGATGACCGCATCCGCCCAGTTCGCAAAAAAAGAAGATGCCCTGAAGTATCGTCAGAGTGCCCTTCAGCTGACCAGCCAGCATATGGGCCGCATTGGCGCCATGATGAAAGGTGATATTCCGTTTAATGCAGCGGAGGTCCAGAAAAGCGCCAATGTAATTGCGACGCTGTCGACACTGCCCTGGGAGGCCTTTGGCCCCGATACGGATGGCGGCAAAGCCAAGCCGGCCATCTGGAAAGAGACCGATAAATTCAAGGCGGCATCAGAGCGTTACATGAAGGCAGCTGTTGAGCTCAATACAGCGGCCAAATCCGCCAATCTCGAGCAGATTCGAAAAGTCTTTGGCACGACTCAGCAGGCCTGCAAGGCCTGCCACGACGACTATCGCGAGAGATAGACCACGAGCGTGAGTGCCAGGGCAAAGATGAAAGCTGCCCTGGCCCGCGTGGCGGCATCATCCTTTGCCGCGGCTGCGTTTTCGTCTTCCACCTGCTGATCACCGGATACCATCGGCGCGAGCAGGTGGTGCTTGCGAATTCGCTGGTGCCAAACGATTGCGGCAAGGTGCAGGATGACCAACCCAATCACAACCCATTGCAGCCGGAGATGCCAGCGGGTTGCGAAATCCACCACAGCATCACTGGCATGGCGGGCAAGGGGTCCCTCGAATGCGATGTCATCAGAGCTAAATAAGCCAAGGCCCGCCTGTGTTCCGATCACCGCAAGCATCGCCAAGACCGAGAGTGCGCCGAGCGGATTATGGCCCGGCCGACGACGGGCCGCGCCGCGAATCTCGTTAAGAATCGCCACCGGCCCCTTCACGAACTCAGCAAAACGCGCGTAGTGCGGGCCCAGCACGCCCCAGACCAGACGAAACACAATCAGCGCCAGGGCCAGCATGCCAAAACGGGCATGCCAGGCCATGGCCTCGCCGCCGATCTTGCCCGAGATGATCAACGCGACGATGCAGGCCGCCAGCAGCCAATGAAATATCCGTGTCGGCAAGTCCCAGACGCGAATTTTCCGGGGTTGGGTCAGCGTGGCCATAGCAGCATTATCCGGAATTTAAGGGCTACGCCTACAATCGCGGCATGTCACCCATAGCGCAAACCTCGACCCGCAATGCGCTCTGGGCGGGCTGCAAGGATGCGGTCGGTGTGCCTGCAGCAGTGCTGGTTGCAGGCATGATCGGATTCGGTGCGCTGGGCCATGCCAGTGGCCTATCCATCGGGCTCACCACGGCGACGAGCTTTTTCATCTATGCACTTCCCGGCCAGGTGGTTTTTGTCGAAATGGTGGCCCTTGGGGCATCCGGATTCGCAGTCGCACTGGCCGCTGCGCTCACGGCCGCGCGATTTTTACCGATGACGCTGACGCTGGTGCCGCAGATCCCCAAAGAAGATCGACGGCGATCGCTCTATGCCAGCGCCCATTTCATCTCGATGACCAGCTGGGCGGTGATGATGCGCGACTTTGCCCAGATTCAGGCCTCACAACGCATGGCCTATTTCACTGGGTTCGGAATGACGTGCTGGGCACTCAGTGCGCCAGCAACGATGCTGGGCTATCTGCTGGCCGGCCATGTGCCCACGCCGGTCACCATCGGATTGGTGATGCTCAACCCACTATTTTTTCTGCTCAGCTTTACCGAGGTACGCGCCCGCGCAAGCCGTCTCGCGCTGCTGATCGGCGGGCTGTCTGGGCCGGTTGTCTATGGCTGGGCGCCGGGCTGGAGCATTCTGATTTGTGGGCTGATCGGCGGTACTGCTGCGTTTTTTCTTGACCTGGCCTTAGGAAAGAAACACTAATGCACGCCCATGTTCGGTTGGTCAGGGCCATCAGAGACGATGGAATCGCTCTTTAATCTTCCCAAGGAATCGGCATGGTGGGCCTGGAGCATTCTGCTTTTCGCGGCGCTTGGCACCTACGCCTGGCGGGGTCTGGGCGTCCTGCTCTCCGGAAAAATCAAGCAAGACAGTCCGCTTTTTGGCTGGATCACCTGCGTGACTTACGCCATGGTGGCTGCCTTGGTGGTGCGCATCATTGTGCTGCCCGTGGGGGTGCTCGCCGAAACGCCGATGGCCTATCGGCTCATCGCAACAGGATCGGCCTTGGCCATCATGGTGAGCAAGAAAAATGGGTTGGTTGCGGCCATCTCGATCGGCACCCTGCTCATGGTGGTGCTGGGATGGCTCGATCCGCTTAGTTCTCTTTAGCCGGAATTCGGATGCCTTTGGCATCAAAGTGCTGCTTTAACAATTTGAGAAATCCGCGGCGCACTGCCTGCTGCTCTGCAGGCCGAACTTTGAACCGACAGCGCACAATCTGATGAGAGTCATTCCACTGATCAACGCCCATGATCTCAATGGGCTGCAGCAGACGGGCAGCATAATCAGGATCGTCTGCAAAGGCCTCGGCCGCCTCGCGGATGGCCTGATAGACCTGATCAAGATCCGACCGATAACTGATCCGCAGATCCATCATGGCGTAAGAAAATTCACGGCTGCGATTGGTCACGGTGGCGATCACGCCATTGGGCACAAAGTGCACCGCGCCTTCCAGATCACGCAGGCGGATATAGCGTAGGGTGACTTCCTCGACGGTGCCGGCCTTGCCGCCGACCTCGACCAGATCACCGACCCGAATCTGATCCTCGATGAGCATCACAAATCCGGTGAAATAGTCTTTCACCAGGCTCTGGGCACCAAAACCAACCGCCAGGCCCGCCACGCCAGCGGTCGCCAAAATGGGGGCGATGGAAATGCCAATCTCTGCCAGCACCAGCATGATGGCCACCGCCCCCACCACCACCGAGGCGATATAGCGCACGACACGCGTGAGGGTCTCGAGCCGCTTGCGTTCCTCGGGATTGGGATGTCGGCCGGTCCAGCCTTTATCAAGCGCCCGAATGAGGCGGCCAGAAAACGACAGCAGCGCCCATGCTATGGCCAGAATTAAAAAGATATTGGTCAGTGAGATCAGGCCGCTGGCCCAGACCGGCAGCGTCGTCCCGAGATGGGCAACTAAGAAATGTTCGACAAACTCTTTCATCGTAAAATCCACAGCGCTTTGGAACGACCGGCCTCATCCGTGTGAAACCCTCTCACCCGCTTTGAGCCACCACTATAACGTCAACCGCAACAGGGAACCTCATGTCCATTATCCATCCCGCTTTTTATATTGAAGATCTGAAGATCGGTCAGACCGCTCAGCAATCCAAGACCATTACAGAGACCGACATCATTTTATTTTCAGCAGTGTCGATGGACACCAATGCGATTCATCTTGATGAGGACTATGCTAAAACCACACGGTTTGGCACACGGATCGTGCATGGAATGCTCACAGGCAGCCTGATCTCATCGGTGCTGGCCAATCGCCTTCCTGGCCCCGGCACCATCTTCTTGACCCAGACCATGAAATTTCTTGCGCCCGTGCATCCGGGTGCCACGATTACCGCCGAGGTCAAGGTGCTTGAAATTTTTCCGGAAAAGAATCGGGTCCGGCTTGAGACCACCTGCTCTGTAGGCGGCAAGCGCGTGCTGGAGGGCGAGGCCCTGGTGATGGGTGTATCCCGTCGGGCGAAAAACTAGAACACTGCCTTACGACTCTGCCGAGCGCGAGCGTAGGCCCCAGCGCCAGAGGCCCTCAAGCGGCACAGGCAGCACCAGAAATAGATGCTCCAGAATGGCCAGGGAAAGCAGTGTGCCAATGAGTGTCAGGCTCACGGCGGAGAAGCTGCCGGCCGGGGCCGAGGCCACTGACTGCCAAATCGGTATCGCAATCGCAAGAGAGACGATTAACGAAACCGGCAGGAATGCGTTCATCGGCCGGCGCCGGAAATAGGTCTGAAGATACTTCAGGTGATGCGGCAAAAATCCCTCGCTTAAATTGCGTACGCCGAAATAGACATTGAGCTTGGCGCTCTGACGCATCGTCCAGAGCACGAGATAAGTCCAGAATCCCACCTGATTCACACCCTCACGGCTGACCAGCCAGACCATCGCGCCCAGCACCACCAGGGCCAGCTCGTGATAGAGAATGGTCTCGGCCGCAAGGCCAAATTTGCGCCAGCCGCGGGCGTCTTCGGGGCAGTCGGTCTTTCGGCTGCCCGTGACAAAGCCCAGCAAGAATCCAATCTCCTGCCAGGCCCAGACCAGCACCGCGCAGCTAAAGGCGCAGTAAGCCGCCCAGATTTCACTGACATGGCGGGTCAGCTGCAGGGCGTAAAGTGCTGCCACCAGAATAACGGTGGCTGCCGACATGGTCCATTTGAAGGTGGGCCGCGGCAGGCCATTGAGAAACAAAATGATGCCTGTGCTAAACCACCACACAAAGATGGTGTAGAGCAGCGCCGCGAAGACGTCAGGCATCACCAGGTCGGCGCAAGCCGAACCTCCTGTGGAAGCGTGTGATAGCGGGCCGGCAGCACCAGCAGCCGGCAGAAGACGGCCGCCGCCCGCAGGCCATGCCAGCCCTGTCGCATCCGGCCGAGCACTCCGCCGTGCTCACGGGCCTGGGCGACCTGGTCTGCAATGACACGCAGTTTCTCAAAGCCGTGATGCAGACGCGGATCATCGAGATTTAATGTCACCGGAAAGACCTGCTTGGAGATCTCGGTGGTGGTGCGAAACACTTGAAAGTCGTAGTCGGTGGGATCCACTCCCAGGGCACGATGGAATTCGGGCCGGGCATGGTCTCGGACATACATCGTGGCGTAGACGGCCAGCTGAAAAAACCGAATCCACAGCAGATTCACGCCCTGCAGGAGTTTGGGGTCTGCCCGCATCAGCATGGCGAAGGCCTCGCCATGACGGAATTCATCGTTGCACCACTCTTTAAACCAGCCAAAAATCGGATGAAACTTCAGCTCGGGATGCTGCTCAATCTGACGATAAATCGTGATGTAACGGGCATAGCCGATCTTCTCGGACAGATAGGTGGCGTAAAAAATAAACTTTGGCCGAAAGTAGGTATATTTTTTTGCCTTCGCCAGAAAACCGAGATCCACACCGATTCCAAAATCTTTTAGCCATTGATTGATGAATCCAGCATGACGGCTCTCATCGCGGGCCATGTAGCCAAAAAGTGCTCGCATGTCCTCATTTTTGATCCGCCGCTTGATCTCGGCATACAGCACACAGCCGGAGAATTCCGAAGTCACTGAGGAGATCAGGAAATCAACAAATTCCTGATAGAGGCCATCGGGCAGGTGGGAATAATCCCGATTCATGGTCTCGGCAGGCCGCTGAAAATGATCTTTGTTGCGGTCCTCTGCAAACTCCGCCATCAGTGCATCCCACTGGCCTCGGACATGATCGACATTGAGCCGATCAATCGCCTCGAAATCCGTCGTGTAAAAGCGCGGGTTCAGGACCGTGCTTTCTAAGGCCCGCTCGGTGGCCTCGTTGGTGTCAATCGCTTTGGCGGGATACGGGTGGGCAAGTGTGTTCATGCGATTTGCCTTTTAGGGGTGGCGTGAGGCCGCTCGTCGGGTCGTGCAGCGGGCCGAGGATAGCGGCGCGATTTCGAAAATCGGGCGGTAGAAAAACTGACTTCATAAAGCGTGGTCAATTCAAAACGGGCAATCCATTTGGTCCACCAGCGGGCGAACCAGCTGGCCCGAGAGATCGTGGCCTGGCGCTCAACACACAGCTGCTCACCCCAGTGGATCTCCGTCGGCGGGTTGTGGACCAGGACCTGATCTCCTGGACGGATGGAGTTGTCTTCAAGCGCAACATGGGCATAGAAATCCCGTGAGGTATGGGCAATCTCAACCGTGCAGGGTGTTGTGGTCTTTTTCATTAGTGTCTTCCGTGAGCGGCCAGCAGCTGCGCGAAGACGCCCGAGTTGTTCGTGCCAAACGACTCCAGGTCAACGACACGGCCGGTCTGAGGATCCGAGAGTGTCAGGCGGCCATCGATACGCCCCACCAATTCAAGCGGATGCTCGGCACTGATGCCGCGAAGCCGCCGCTCACGGGCAAAGCCCCGCAGGGTGCCCCGTGCAAATCCCGCCTCGCCAGCGATCGCTCCTACTTTCTGATTCGTGCGGTGGTCAATCACGACCACGCTGCCATCGGCACGGTCCTCAAAACGCAACTCGCGCACAACCGCGGCCGCAGCGTCTGGCTCGCGAATTGCAACACCCGTGGCCCGATACGAGGCAATCGAAAGCATCAGCATGGCCAGCCCCACCACCACAGCAATCGGCAGCCAGCGTGGCGCCTGAAATGCGCTGGATTGGCTGGTGGAGTGGGCATCAAGCATGACGCATTCCGCTGGCCGAAGATTCGGCCACAGTGCCCACCTGGCGCGGACGATCGCCGCGAAGCCCGGCCGCTTCGGTCCAGCCCATCTCATACTGGCCGGAAGCGATTGCAGCCCGATCGCCCACGCATGCTGCCCAGGCCTCTGTGAGAATCTTGGCAACCTGCTCGGGCTGCGCAAGACCACGCAGCATCGGCTCGGTGCGGGCAAAGCGCCAGGGCCGAACATGGGGCCAGAGCTGAACATAGCCGATCTGGTCCTCCGGCATCAGCGCCAAAGGAATATCCCCGGATCCATCCGAATGTCGACGCAGGCCCGCGGCTGCGATGCGCTTAAACGGTAAATTAAATGACACCGTCAGGACCATGCCAATTCGCATCACGACCCGACGAGAAGTAATCGTGTACACCGTGGTGCGGGCAACAATCACGGCAAGACCCGACAGAATTCCAATCGCGGTCAGCGCCAGCAGGCTGAGCCACAGCGCGGAGATCATGGCCTTCTCCAGGCCACCGGACTCCAGCAAGACCGTTATGACTCGCAGTGCAATGATGATCGCAAAATACACCGCAAGCTTTCGCACATGAAATGCAGTTCGAGCCAGCGCGGCCCAGCTGGGAGAGCCCTGCCACAGCAAACGCTCGCTGGCGGGCAGTGCCTCCGGCAGGCCGTACTGTGGTTCGAGTTCGTGCTCGTGCGGATAGCCGTGACGATGGCTCAGACTCATGCCAGCGGCTCCTGTCGCTGCGGCGTGGAATACAGGTAGCCGCCACCGTAATAGCCGGCGATTTTGTCTTCCTCAAGCAGGGTGACCTGATCCGGATGGCGTGTGGTGGGTACGTCAGCGAACTGCGCCCCCGTAATCGCAGTAACGGTCACGCCACGCTTATTGATACGCGCAAACGGAATTGGCAGCAAAACGCGCTTGCCGTTATGCAGCTCCACTTCGAGATAGCGAAAAAGAGTCTCGGCCCGATCGACCCAGAGATCAACGACCTTGCCAGCGACCGCATCGTCGTGGCCGCGCACCTCGAGGCCCCGCGGATCAACATCATTGACCGAGACGGAATGGTCGCGCTCGGTTCGCAGTGGCTGGAGTTTGACGCTGCCATCGAGCATGTGGTCCGGCGCATCGGTTCGGGCCGTCCAGGCGGCGGGGCCAATCCCATCCACCATCGGATTGCCCGTTGGCTCAATCGGAGCGCCTGGAAAATTCGCTGACCGCTGGGCAGCAAGCGGGGCGGCGCTGCGATCCCGATCATGGGGCGCTGAGAACTCCCGGCCGTCGGCCAATTTGTAAGTCTTGGGCGAGGGCAGCGGCGGCCAGCCTTCAATGTCGGCATAGTCACGGCGATCACTTTGCAGCGGATAGCCCTCACGCTTGCCTTCGCGGACCAGCCAGACCACCAGCGAGAAAAAGAAAATCCAGAAGATGTAGAGCACGATCTGTGCGACATCGATATAGGCAGTAATTGCTCCGGTTCCCATGATGACTCTCCTTATGTCCGATCAGCCGGGGAATTCAGCAAGACCAAACTTTGATGCTGACGATGCCGGCCCACGCGGACGCCCCGCAAGACGCACCATTGGGCCAATCACAATCAGCGTTGCTAACAACAAACAAATTTCTAGGTGATACACAAAGCTGTAGCCTGTGCCGGTCGTCACCAGCACCGATCCGATTCGCCCCTCGAGTGCAAGCGTCGAGACCGCATCGCGAATCACGCCACCGCATGCCATGGATAGGCCAGTGGCGGTCGCCGTGACAGCGCCCCATGCGCCCAGTACGAGGCCGCTGCTGCCAAAGGGATCCGACGACGATGCCGGCTCAAAACTCATTGCGGCCGTCAGGGTGCCCACCGAAAACAGGCCGCCGCCAAAACCAATGAGTACTGCGCCGATGCGAAATAAGAGCGGCTCTTGAAAGGGCTCAGAAAAAATCACGCAGGAAAAAGCCGCCAGCCCCACGACAGCGCCAAGGGCGGAGACTCGAAACGCGTTCATTCCCCGTGTCAGCCAGCGGGCCGCCATGGCAAACGCACATAAGGCGCCGATGGCCATGAGGGCGGTTAATACGGTCGTGGCCGACACCGATAGGCCAAGGACTTCACCGCCATAGGGCTCCAAGATGACATCCTGCATGCTGAAGGCCGCAGTGCCCAGTCCCAGGGCCAAAAGAAATCGCAGTGTGCTTGGCTGACTCGAAAACCGGCTCCAATTTTCGCGAAAGGCCGGCCGTGTAATTGATCGGGAAGTGCGCTGGGGATTTCGGGCCTCTTGCTTCCAAAGGGCAATGACATTGAGCGCCACAGCGACTGCTGCTGCCCCCTGCACCACCTTGATCAGCTTGATCTGACTGAACTCTGTTAGGAGGAAGCCAAACGCAATACCACTGGCCACCATGCCCACTAACAGCATGGCATACATCATGGCGACCACGCGGGGCCGGGCGGCCTGTGGCGCGATATCGGTGGCCAATGCCAGGCCTGCAGTCTGTGTCGTTTGCAGACCGATTCCCACTAATAAAATCGCCAAGCCAGTGGCGGCATGCGCCACCCAGGCGGGCCAGTGGCTATCGCCCGACAACAAAATCAACGCGAAAGGCATGATGGATAGTCCGCTGAACTGGCAGAGCGTGCCCAGCCAGATGTAAGGCACGCGACGCCAGCCGAGGACTGAACGATGAATGTCGGACTTAAATCCCAGTAAGGCACGAAACGGTGCAAACAGCAGTGGCAACGCGACCATCAATGCCACCAGCCAGGCGCCGACGCCAAGCTCAACAATCATGACGCGATTTAATGTGCCGATCAGTAAGGCCATGCACATGCCGACCGAGACCTGAAACAGCGATAGCTGAAACAGCCGACGAAGCGGCAGCTCTTGGGTCGCGACATCCGCAAAGGGCAGAAACCGCGGACTCACGCGGGTCCACTTGCGCCAGGATTTCAGGGTAGGCGCAGACATCATTGAATCCTCACCAGCTCCAGGGCCTGCGAAGTGTAAAAGCCGCTGGAGATTTTCTGCGTGCGGCCAATGCGAAATGCAGATAGCCCAGACTCGCGCTGAATCAGGCCGCAGAGCCGCTCGTAGGCCACCGGCTCAATAAAGGGCGCGCGATCTCCTCGCGGAAAAAGCTTGCCGATGGACATCATCGCGGCCAGGGCCAGGTTACGCGGCGGAAAGGTCAGCAAAATGGTGTGCCGCGTGCGGCCAGCAAGACGGGCCAGCACGCGCACCACATCCGTGGGCTGATAGTGAATCAAGGAGTCCATGGCCACCACCACATCAAACTCACCCAATTGATCATCGAGCATGTCGCCTGCGCGAAAATCAATGCGCTGGGCGGCAGGCTGCATGCAGGCCCGCTCCCGGGCAAGATTGACCAGTGTCGGCGAGAGGTCAATGGCAACGACATCGGCGCCGCGGCAGGCGGCCTCCATCGAGAGCGCACCCGTCCCGCAGCCCGCATCGAGGAGTCGCAGGCCAGAGAGTTCTTCTGGCATCCAAGACATGAGTGTTGCCCGCATCCGATCGCGGCCGGCGCGCACCGTCGCCCGCACACCACTGACCGGCGCTGTCGACGTCAGCCGCGCCCAGGTCTGCGCCGCCGTGCGATCGAAATAATGCTCGACGCGATCGCGCTGTTTGAGATATTGGATGTGGCTGATGTCGTTCATGGCAATCGGCACGAATGGCGGATCAATCAAACCCCAGCAAGTCAAAAATATCCCGGTCTTTCATGGGATCAGCATTCATCGGATCCACGCCATTCCAGAGTTTTTCTGCCAGCCGGAGATACTCCTCCTGTACACGCTTCAGCTCGGGGGAGTCTTCCATCTCGAACAGTGTTGATTTTTTGAGACGGCTTCTGCGAATCACATCAAGATCGGGAAAATGGGCCATCGTCTTTAGGCCAATCCGGTCATTGAATTTATCAATCTGATCGGTTGCCGCGCTGCGATTGGCGATGACGCCGCCGAGTCGGACACGATAATTTTTTGATTTCGCGCCGATGGCCTGGACGATGCGATTCATGGCAAAGATGGAATCAAAATCGTTGGCCGTGACAATTAGGGCCCGCTCCGCGTGCTGCAGTGGCGCAGCAAAGCCGCCGCAGACCACATCACCGAGCACATCGAAAATCACCACATCGGTGTCATCCAGCAGGTGATGTTCTTTCAACAGTTTCACCGTCTGGCCGACCACATAGCCACCGCAGCCCGTGCCTGCAGGCGGGCCGCCCGCCTCCACACACATCACGCCGTTGTAGCCAGTAAAGACAAAGTCCTCAATGCGCAGCTCTTCAGGATGAAAATCCACCGACTCTAAGACGTCGATGACGGTCGGCATGAGTTTTTTTGTCAGCGTAAAGGTCGAGTCATGCTTGGGATCACAGCCGATCTGCAGCACACGCTTGCCGAGCTTTGAAAACGCCACCGAGAGATTCGATGAGGTCGTGCTTTTGCCAATGCCGCCTTTGCCATAAATCGCAAAGACCTTCGCATTGCCGATCTTTAACGATGGATCGAGCTGGACCTGGACACTGCCCTCGCCATCCGGGCGGCCTCCTGTGCGTTTGATTTCAGAAAATGGAACGGTGGCGACATTCATGGTGATGCTCCCTCTATGACCCCCTCGAGGCGGTCTTCTAGTTCTTCTCCGGCCTGCCGTAGTGCAGCCAGTGTTTTTTCATCGGGTTTCCAGAATTTGCGCTCAGAGGCCTCCAAAAGCCGATTGGCGACTTTTGCCGAAGCGGCTGGATTCAGGCGGGCCAGCCGATCGCGCATCTCGGGATCCAGCATGAAGGTCTGGGTCAGCTGCTGATAGACCCAGGGCTGCACCTGGCCCGTCGTTGCCGACCAGCCCATGGTGTTGGTGATGTGTACCTCAATCTGTCGCACGCCCTCGTAGCCATGCTTGAGCATTCCCTCGTACCACTTCGGATTGAGCATCCGGGTGCGCGTCTCGAGGGCAACCTGCTCACTGAGGGTGCGAACTGCGCCCTCTCCTTTGGTCTGATCGCCGATATACACCGGCGGTGCATCGCCACCACGGGCCCGCTTCACCGCACCCGTGATGCCGCCCAGTGTGTCGAAATAATTATCAACCGTTGTTACTCCGAGCTCGACTGAATCGAGATTCTGATAAGTCAGCTGCACATCTTTAAGCACGCTTTGCAGTAATGCAGGCTGCTTGATGGGCCGGCCGGCACGTCCGTAGGCAAAGCCTTTACGGCGCGAATAGGTCTCCGCCAGTTCGTCTTCCTCATCCCAGCGGCTATTCTCAACCAGGCTATTGACGTTGGAGCCATAAGCGCCCTCGGCATTGCCATAGACCCGAAGCGAGGCCTCCTCAAGGCTGCAGCCATGTTCGGCCTGATAGGCCAGTGCATGCTTGCGAATGAAGTTTGCTTCGATGGGCTCCTCGGCAGTGGCACAGAGATAGGCGGCCTCCGCCAGCATCTTGATTTGCAGTGGCATCAAATCGCGAAAGATGCCCGACAGCGTAATCACCACATCAATGCGCGGCCTGCCGAGCTCGGCCAAGGGAATCAGCATGGCACCTGCCACACGGCCGTAGCTGTCCAGACGCGGGGTGGCCCCCATCAAATGCAGGGCCTGCGCGATCGGACTGCCTTCGGACTTCAAGTTATCGGTGCCCCAGAGCACCATCGCAATCGACTCGGGCAGAGGATGGCCATCTGACTGATACCGGTCCAGCAGCCGTTGGGCCTGCCGTGCGCCATCACGCACGGCATATGCGCTTGGAATCTTGAAAGGATCAAAGCCATGGAGATTTCGGCCCGTCGGTAAGACCTCCGGGGTGCGCAATACATCGCCGCCCGGAGCTGGCCGAATAAACCGGGCATCTAAGGCCTTTAAGATGCCTTCGACCTCGGTCTCGACCAGCAGCATCTGATTGGCATCGCGGAGTTTTTCGAAGATCTCAACCAGCTGCTCGTGCCGCTCAAAATTGCGCGCCGCCGCCTCGGCAGGCGTCTCCCCGTGAACAAGCGCCGCCACCGCCTTGCGATCGAGCACCAGGCCATGAGAGGCCTCGGCCATCGACATCAACATATCAACCCGGGCCTCAGGCGGGCTGGGCTCACCCACGATATGTAGGCCATGGGGAATTAAGGTGTATTCAAGCTCTAAGACGGCATCCAGCAGTTTTCGAATTTCTCGGCTGGCCGGACTCTCAGTGGCCGCCGGTGAATGCGATGCGCCTGCAGGACGCGTGTGATCCCAGATCGGCTCGGCAGGTGCGAGGTTTAATTCCGCCGCCTGGGCCTGTATCAAGGCCACCAATTCAGGCTGCTCGGGCGCATCGGGTGTGAGCTGGCGCCAACGATCAATGGATGATTTCAGATCCATCAGCCCGCGGTACAGGCCGGCCTGCGCCACAGGCGGCGTGAGATAGCTGATTAAGGTCGCCCCCGCACGGCGCTTGGCAATCGCACCCTCAGAGGGATTATTGGAGGCATAAAGATAAAAATTCGGCAAATCACCGATCAGCCGATCGGGCCAGCAGGCGCCCGACAGTCCGCTTTGCTTTCCCGGCATAAATTCAAGTGCACCGTGCGTGCCGAAGTGCAGCACGGCATGGGCATGAAAGCCCTCGCGCAGATAACGATAGTTTGCTGAAAACGCATGGGTGGGTGCGAACCCGTGCTCAAAAAGCAGCCGCATCGGGTCACCCTCGATGCCCATACTCGGCTGCACCGTAACGAGTACGTTGCCGAATTGGCGGCCGAGCACAAAGATGGCACTGCCGTTGCTGAGCTGCCGGCCCGGCGCCGGGCCCCAGGCCGCCTCGATTTCGGCAAGCCAAGGCTCTTGTCGCACATGGTCATCAGCTGCAATCAGGGTGTGCACATTCGCATCGCTGCCGTACTGTTCACGATTGCCGTAGATGATGCTGTCGCGCAGTTCATCCACCGTATTGGGCATCTCGATCGTGTAGCCCTGATCACGCATCGCACGCAGCACATTAAAAAGGGACTCAAATACCGAGAGATAGGCGGCAGTGCCGGTATTGCCTGCATTCGGCGGAAAGTTAAACAGCACAATTGCAACACGGCGCTTGGCCCGCTCTGCACGGCGCAATTCAATTAAGCGCAGAACACGCGCTGACAGCATGCGTGCACGCTCACCACAGGTGTGCATGTCCTGGGCGTTATGGGCGGCCGTAAAGGCACAGCGATCGGCGCAGCCCTGGCAGACCGTGCCCGGCTGGCCAGCGCGGCCACCAAACACCATTGGGGCGGTGGCGCCATCTAACTCAGGGATGGCCACCATGATGGTGCTCTCGACCGGAAGCAGGCCACGCTCCGATCCTCCCCACTGATCCAGTGACTGAAACTCAACCGGATGGGCCGCCAGATAAGGCACATCAAGCCGAGCGAGAATTTCCTCTGCGGCTTTGGCATCGTTGTAAGCAGGGCCACCGACTAAAGAAAAACCGGAGAGCGAAACCACCGCATCCACAGTCGGCTGGCCTTCTGCAATAAAAAACTCTTCAATTGCCGGCCGCGCATCCAAGCCCGCAGCAAAGGCGGGCACCACCTGCAGGCCGCGATCCTCCATCGCGCGGATCACGCCATCGTAGTGGCCACTATTTCCTGACAGCAGATACGAGCGCAGCAGCAGCAGTCCTACCCGGCCCTTGGCATCGGACGGGGCCACCGTCTTGGGAAGATCCGCCGGACGATCGGACATGCGGGACTTCATCTTCGGGTGATAAACGCCGAGTTCGGGATACTCAATCGGAAGTGGCGGATCATCGGCACCACGCAAGGCCTCGCGGGGTCCGCTGGCATAGCGATTCACAAGGAATCGCACCATATTCAGCATGTTTTCCTCAGAGCCGCCGAGCCAATACTGAAGGGTGAGAAAATACGAGCGCACATCCTGGGCTGTTCCAGGGATGAATCGCAGCAGCTTTGGCACACGACGCAGCATCTTCATCTGGGCCTGGCCGCCTGTTGAAGTTTTATCTTTATTGCCGCGCAGGCGTTTTAGTAAAGCCGTCAGGCCCGAGGCGGGCTTGCCCATATCGAACTTGCCGATTCGTGTCAGACGTACCACCTCGGCTGCCGACATCGCGCAGACCATTGCATCGCATTGCTCGCGCCGCGCCTGCAGCGCAGAGAGAATCGGCAGGAAATGCTCCTCGAGAAAGAGCATGGTCACCACCACAATGTCGGCCTGGCCAATCTCTGTAATGCAGTTGCTTAACAGCTGATCATCGTTGGCCCACTCCGAGGCCGCAAATAAGGTCAGGCGCAGGCCCGGCAGCTGCCGCATGAGCCGCGCGCGGGCGCGTGCTGTGGCCGTGGCCAGATGGGTATCCATCGTGACCATCACCACCCGAATGGGGCTGGCCAAGGCAGTTTCGCCGGATGACTTAGCGGCTGAAGTGGGCTTTGGCATCGTAGAGGGTTTCCACGGTGATCGGATTAACGCCACGCTCGACTGCAAATCGCTCGGTATTGCGTCGGGCCTTGCCGCGAACAAAAAACGGGATCTTGTTGAGTTCTTGCAATGCTTCGGCCGCCCAGGTGGATTGCGCAACCTGCGATCCGCTGGCAGCACCCGCCACGGCCTCGGCAAGCTCGGGGACCAGGACGGCGTCCGCCGCTTGGCCGGATTCCTCGCGCACCGGCCGGGCATGATTGGCCCGCGGCTGCGCCGCAGTGGCTGCGGAAGCAGCGTGGCCCAAGTGTGAAGGCGCAGCAC
>CAYFPT010000011.1:0-4139 GCA_964345065.1 uncultured Bordetella sp. | reverse complement strand
GATGCTCTTCTAGGCCCATCATCAACGGATGGATCCAGGTGTCGAACATCACATTGGCGCCCTCAAAACCCATCTGGGGTGAATAGCGGGCAGGAAAATCTTGAACATGGATCGGCGCTGAAATCACGGCGCATGGAATCGATAGCCGTTTGGCGATATGCCGCTCCATCTGGGAGCCCAGGACCAGCTCGGGCTGCAATTCCATAATCTGTTGCTCGACCTCGAGATAGTCGTCGGTAATCAGGGGCTCAACACCGTAGCGCTTAGCGGCCTCGCGAATCTCGCGGGCGAATTCACGGCTATAGGTGCCCAGTCCGACCACCGCAAAGCCCATCTCTTCGGCAGCGATTCGGGCAGCAGCGATTGCATGGGTCGCATCTCCGAAAATGAAGACCCGCTTGCCGGTGAGATAAGTGGAATCAACGGAGCGTGCATACCAGCGGGCGCGCAAGGTCGCAGCGGCCGAGGCCGGCGGATCAATGCGCGCCAGGTCACAGGCCTCGCGTATGAATTCATGCGTTGCATTCACCCCGATCGGCACGGTGCGCGTGAACTTCATTCCGAACTCGCGCTCTAGCCAGGCTGCCGCAGTGCTGCCGGTCTCGGGATACAGCAAGACATTGAAATCCGCATTGATTAATGCCGCAAGGTCAGCCGGCGTTGCGTTGAGGGGCGCAACAATCGCGACATCGATTCCAATCTGATCCAGCAGCCGCGAGATCTCGGTGACATCATCACGATGCCGAAAGCCCAGGGCGGTCGGTCCGAGAATATTGCAGCGGGGCCGCACTGAGGCGCGACGGGCTGGCTTTGCATTGCGGCACATCGCCCGCACCATTTGATAAAACGTTTCGGCCGCGCCCCAATTTTCTTTTCGCTGGTACGACGGCAACTCCAGTGGGATCACTGGAATCGGCAGATCCATCGAGGCGGCAAGGCCGCCGGGATCATCTTGGATCAATTCCGCCGTGCAGGAGGCCCCCACCATCATCGCGGCGGGACGAAATCGATCGTAAGCCGCCTGGACTGACTGCTTAAATAAATCGGCTGTATCTTTGCCGAGGTCGCGTGCCTGAAATGTGGTGTAAGTCACCGGGGGCCGACGTGGCAGCCGTTCAATCATCGTGAACAGCAGATCCGCATAGGTATCGCCCTGCGGAGCATGTAAGACATAGTGCACATTGCGCATCGCTGTGGCGATACGCATGGCACCAACATGGGGTGGGCCCTCATAGGTCCAGAGTGTCAGCTTCATGCGCGCAGTCCTGTCGCCATCATGCGCATGCCGCCTTCTCTGCAATCAGCGCGCGGCGGCGCAGTGGCCGCTCAAAGAGCTCGGCAAGATCAGCCGCCTGGTCGTAGCCCTGTATCGGACTGAACACCAATTCAATTGACCACTTTGTGGCAAAGCCTTCATCCTCAAGCGGATTGGCAAGGCCCAGACCACAGACCACCAGATCTGGCTGATGGGCGCGGCAGCGGTCCAGCTGCTGTTCGACATCTTGGCCTTCTGAGAGTGTGGTGCCTGCTGGCAGCATGGCCAGCTCGGCGGCGAGATGCTGACGATGCAGATAGGGGGACCCCACTTCGGTGAGTTGCATGCCGAGCTCGCGGGATAGGAATCGCGCAAGCGGGACTTCAAGCTGCGAATCCGGGAAGAAGAAAATCTTTTTGCCGGACAGCCGCTCACGCTGCCGTGCCAGTGCAAGGGCCGCGCGATCACGCGCCGAACGAACGGTCTGCTCGAAATGATCCGCATCCACCCCCCAGGCCTGGGCAATCGCAGACAGCCACATCGTGGTGCCCTCTGCGCCCAGCGGAAATGGCGCCGTGATGCGTTGCGCGCCGCGGGCCTCGAGCGCCCGCGCGGTATCGCCTAAGAACGGCTGAACAAGAATAAAGCGTGTATTGGCACCGATGGCAGCAAGCTCGGTCGATCGGCGCGCAGGCAAAAAGGCAACCGGGCCAATGCCCATGGCCTGGAAAAATCTTGCAAACTGATCTTCAACAACATCGGCAAGGGTGCCCACCACCAGCAGGCTGGGACCGGCTGCAGCATCGGCCGCGGGCAGCTTGGGCACCAGTGCCGCCAGACAGGCGTCCTCGCCTTGGGTAAACGTGGTCTCAATGCCGCTGCCAGAATAATTAATGACCCGAACGCCGGGTGAGAAGCGCTGAGAGAGGCGCTCCGCAGCGCGCGACAGATCGAGTTTGATGACCTCAGAGGGGCAAGACCCCACCAGAAAAAGCATCCGAATATCGGGCCGACGATCGAGTAGACGCGACACCACCCGATCGAGCTCTTCGTTGGCATCCGCTAGGCCGGCAAGATCTCGATCATCGATAATCGCGGTCGCGAATCGCGGCTCTGCGAAGATCATGACACCGGCTGCTGACTGAATCAGATGGGCGCAGGTCCGTGAGCCCACCACTAAAAAGAATGCATCCTGAATTTTTCGATGTAGCCAGATGATTCCCGTCAGTCCGCAAAAGACTTCGCGTTGGCCCCGCTCGCGCAGCACCGGCGAATCCGTGCAGCCGCCGGTCGTGGGGAACTGGGTCTGGACCGGCCGCATCATGATGCTTTTATTCATGCGGTAAGCCCTTCAGGAATGGCCTGCCGGGCCTGCTGCAGTCGTGCAGCGCGCAGCTTTAAGAGAAACTGAATTGCATTAATCACATACGCCAGATAGGCGGCCAGTGCCAAGAGCATTAACTCAGTGACGGGCAGCATGCCGCCGAGAAGCCCAATCAGGTAGGCGGTATGCAAGGCGAGCACCAGCATGCTGAAGACGTCCTCCCAGAAAAAGGCCGGGGCAAACAGATACTTGCCAAACACCACCTTTTCCCAGATCGAGCCGGTCACCATAATCGTGTAGAGCAGCAGTGTCTTCAGCACGATCGAGGCCGTTGCAAGCCCCTCGCCATGGCCGGTCAGAAGAAATCGGATCACCAGGACGGTGCTGGCCAGAAAGACCACAAACTGCAGCGGCGCAAGAATTCCCTGAACGACAGTCCAAGGCGTTTGATCCCGACGCCGGCGTTCTTCTGGGCTATATAGAGGTCTTGGCTCAGCCAATGAAACCTACTCCCGAGTTCAGTGTTGTCCCAAGACGACTCTAGAACTCAGGCCCCCAACTGTCAACTTTCTTTGACATCAATTGTCCTTGACAATTGGGGCCGTTCGGGGGTATCTAGTCAATATCCTTTGACAATCTCCGGCCTCGGCCGCGATAGTGGGAGTGGAGCTGCCCCATGGGATTCATTCCACCGGGGCGGAGGGGCCAAAAAAAAGATGTTAAATAAGTACTCACTTACTACAGAGTCCCTGTTATCAGAGGCCTGGTTTTCTATTGGTCAAAAGATAAGCCCATCTCAATCTCACGCTTTTCGCTACCCAGAATCCCCCACAGACCGTGAAAACCCCCTGCTTTTTTCCCTGGGGGAGCCCCCAGTAATAGGGGGACACGCCATTAGAATTCGGCCAGCTTTACGGTTGGCCGTCCACAGGGGAGGCCAAGATGGATTGGCGCGTTAAAACAACCGAGACCGAGATTATTCCGAGGCTGATCGAGGCAGAAATCATCCCGCGGCTTGTCGCCGCCCACCGCCAGGATTCGACACACGGCGGGCCGTTGGCCGCAAAGGTTTTTCCCGAGGACATCATCGCTTTCTCCGACATCACCATGCAGCACGATGCCGCCGCCTGCCTCGAGTTCGTGGGCTCAATCCGCAGCCGCGGTGTCTCCCTGCCCGCGATTTATCTCGATTTAATTGCCCCCGCAGCCAGCCGGCTCGGGGCGCTTTGGTGTGAGGACCGTTGTGACTTCACCCTGGTCACGGTCGGCCTTTGGCGGATGCAGCAGGTCCTGTATGACTTAAGCCCAGAATTTCGCACAGGGCCTGAGGCCGCGCCCGTTGAGCAGCGACGCATCATGCTCAGTGCTGTGCCGGGATCTCAGCACACCATGGGCATTCTGATGGTTTCAGAGTTTTTTCATCGCGCCGGCTGGCAAGTCTGGGGTGAGCCCATGGCCACCCGGGAAGATCTAGTGGGGGCGGTCTCGCGGCAATGGTTTGATGTCATCGGAATTTCAGTAGGCTCAGAGCCTCAACTCAACAATGTGGGTGAACTGATT
>CAYFPT010000010.1:0-24028 GCA_964345065.1 uncultured Bordetella sp. | reverse complement strand
ACGGTCGCAGGCCAGCCTGCTGAGCGGTGGCCGTTATTTCCTGTCTCATCGATAACCGGAGAGGGAATCGATGGCCTGCGGGATTTTCTGCTCGCCCAGGCTGCCGAGATGGCGCAACGGCAGGCGGGCAGCCATTTTCGGCTTGCCGTGGACCGTGCGTTTTCGTTATCCGGTGTGGGCACCATCGTCACGGGCACTGCACATGCAGGCGCCGTGAACGTAGGCCAGGCCGTCAGCATCACACCGTTGTCGGGATCATCACGACTGCAGGCCCGCGTTCGCTCGGTCCATGCCCAAGACCAAACCGCCCAACACGGCAGTGCAGGTCAGCGGCTTGCATTAAATCTTGTGGGTGTATCGGTTGAGGAGATTCCCCGTGGCAGCTGGATTACCAGCGATGATCTTGATCATGGCGCGCAACGCTTTGATGTTGCCCTCACAATCTCTGCGCTGCATGACCGCAGTATCGGCCAGGGCCTCGAGGTCCATCTGCATCATGGCGCGGCAGACGTGATGGCCCGTATCTATCCTTTGGATATCGAGCGGGCCCAGCCGGGCGCCGAATGTTTCGCTTCAGTTGTGGTGAGCGATGGCCTGAGTATCTGCAGAGGGGATCGGCTGATCTTGCGCGATAGCCAGGCCCAGACCACCCTGGCGGGCGCCCGGGTTCTGGATGTCAATCCGCCGCATCGGGGCCGCCGATCGGCCTTGCGGCTGGCCTGCCTCGAATCGTTGCGGGCCTCTGATGATGCCCAATGCCTCACCGTAATGGCGGGCGCAGGCCCGATTGCGATTGCCCGTCTGCGTCGTGGCTGGAACACGACGGAGCAGGCCCTTGTGCAGCTGGCTGGCCAGGCTGGGCTGCGAGTGGCGGCTGGAATGATTTTTCATCCTGATCAGTGGGCCAGTTATCAAGACCGGCTCATTTTGGCCATTGATGAGATTCATCTGCGTGAACCCGAGATGCAGGGCCTTGAAGTTAACCGGGCCCGCCGCGTGGCCGCCCCCCAGCTCGATAGCGATGCCTTTGATGTGCTGACTGATCAACTCATGGCGCAGCAGCGGCTTGAGCGTCGCGGTGCATTTCTGGCCCGGCCTGGCCATACGGTGGAGCTCAGCAAGGCCGAGGAGAATCTCTGGAAGTCGATTGCGCCACTGCTGTCCGAGTCGCCCTACAATCCGCCGCGGGTTAGGGATATCGCCAAGCTGACCCAACTCCCCGAGGCAGAAATTCGTGCCAATCTTCGCCGTGTCGCCCGGATTGGCGAGGTCACCCTCGTGGCCCTGGATCATTTTTTTCTCACAACACACGTGAGTGAAATGGCGAGGATTGTGGGGGAGCTGCAGGATCAGCATGGCGCAGTGCGCGCTGCGGATTTTCGTGATCAGATCGGCGGCGGCCGAAAAGTAGCGATACAAATTTTGGAATTTTTTGATCGAGTAGGTTACACGCGTCGTGTGCGGGATGACCACTTGATTCGCAGAGATAACCCCTTTGTCATGCATTAAAACTTAGACTGAAAATGATGACGCAGGAAATTCAATGGAAGGGTGTCGCGGCCCGGTGGTCCGGTCAGACTTCAAATCTGATAGGGGTTGCCAGCAATCCCTGGTGGGTTCGACTCCCATACCCTTCCGCCAACGTCGCTGAGGGCGCCTAATGGAACTCGCACAGATCCTGGCTGAGTTGCCCGAAGACTGTCTGTATGCCGCCGAGCAGGATCTCTGGCTGCGGCCGGAGGCCGACGAAGTGGTGGTGGGTGCGGTTCGGTTTGTCGTGGCCCACGGAGAATTCGCATTGTTTTATCCACGGCCCTGTGAAATTCCGGTGATGCGGGAGCGCTCTCTGGGTGTGATGGAGACCGCCAAGACCGCGGTGGCAATTACATGCCCCATCAGCTGCACGATTATCGAAACCAATCAGGCGGCAGAGCAGGATATCAATGTCGTGATTCAGGATCCTTACGGTGCGGGGTGGCTGTATCGACTCAAGCCCATGGCCTGGCAAGATGACTCGATGTTTCTGATGGATGTTAAAGAGTACCGCGAGTGGCTGGCTGCCCACCACCATGAGCGCCTGCGTCCTGCCGAGAAGCGGCACGAGGAACTGCCGCCGATTGATCCGCAAAACGTCAGCTACTGATTCATGGCGGTATCACGGGTCGTCATTGTGATGTGGCAGGCCGGCCCCGAGGCCCCTGCCAAGGCGGCAGCACCGCTGGTTTATGCCTTGTGTGCCCAGGCACTCGATTGCGAAGTAGAAATTCATCTGACCTCCACGGCGGTCCGCTGGGCCTTTGAGGGCGTGGCGGCAGCGGCCGTTTCCGATCGGCGGGGCGAGCAGACCATCTTGAGTTATCTGAAGCGCTGCCATGCAATGGGCATCAAGATCTACATGTGCGGCATGGCCCTGGCCGAGCATCATCAGGGCGAGCCGATCATCGGTGAGATCGCCGGGCAGACGGGTGCGACTTCGGTGATGGCCCAGCTGCAGCGGGATGACACCCGGGTGCTGGTCTTCTAATGCAAGCCCCGGGCCAGACCGTGCATGGCCCCCAATTCGAAGTCATCAGCCTGAATATGCACAAGGGTGTGTCGGCGTTGCATCTGCGGCTGACTGCCCATCGCCTGCGGCAGCGGATTCGTGATCGACATCCCGACTTGGTGTTTTTGCAGGAGCTTCAGCAAAAGACCCATGGGCGGCTTCGGGATTTGCGCGTTGGTGCAACACTTGGACTCACCCCCTATCTCGCACAGGATTTCTGGCCTGACTGGCATTACGGCCGAAACGCCTTGTATGACCGGGGCCACCATGGCAACGCGATTCTCTCGCGACATCCGTTGTCGCAAGGCCTGAACTACGACATCTCCGAATATCGGTTTGAACGGCGTGGCCTGCTGCATGCCGTGGCCTTTATCGGCGAGCGGGCGGTGGATTGTTTCTGTGTGCATCTCGGACTGCTGGAGCGGGGCCGTCGGCGTCAGCTCGAGGTTGTGCTTGACTGTATTGCGCGAATTGCGAGCACAGGCCCAGCAATTGTGGCCGGTGACTTCAATGATTGGCGCAACCGGGCTGAAGGCCCGATGCGCGAGGCCGGCTTTCGAGATGTGTTTGAGATTTCCACTGGCGTACCTGCAAAGACTTTTCCCGCGATTCGGCCGATGCTGCGCATGGACAGAATTTATGTGCGTGGCCTGATGACCCACGGGGTAGAGCGGCTTAGCGAGTGGTCGGGCTTATCGGATCATTTGGGACTCTCGGCAAGGCTATCGATGCCGGCCGCCTAGTTCACTCAAACCAATCCAAAATATTATCCAGGCCACCATGGCGGATGGCTTGCATGGCCTGCGCGGCGACGGCCGGCTTCGCACGGTGGGCCACCGACAGGCCGCTGTGCTTCATCATCTTTAAGTCATTAGCGCCATCACCAATCGCGATGGACTGCTGTGTCGCGGCGCCCCGCTGGCGGCAGGCCAGCCCGAGGGTTGTTTGTTTGATGCGGGCATCCACAATGGCGCCCAGCAGCCTGCCCGTCAGATGGCCATCGATGATTTCCAGAGTGTTGGATCGCACCTGATCGAATCCGATTTTTTCCGCTACAAAGCCTGTGAACTGCGTGAACCCACCCGAGACGAGCAGGGTATGAATATGGTGCTGTCGTGCGGCATCGACAAGGGCCTTCACGCCAGGGGTAAATTTCAGCCGGTAGCGGATGACCTCTTCCAGGGCTGTTGCCGAGAGGCCGGCCAGCAGTGCAACGCGCTGGCGCAGACTCTCCGCATAGTCTTTGATCTCACCGCGCATGGCCGCCTCGGTGATGGCGGCGACTTCCTGCTTCTTGCCGCAGAAATCCGCAATCTCATCAATGCATTCGATGGTGATTACTGTGGAGTCCATGTCCATGGCCAGCACAACAAAATCCTGCCAGCGGTAGGGTGACTCTAAAAATGCGGTATCGGCCCCATGCTGATCAGAAAACGCAGTGAGGGCGGCCTGCAACTGATTGCGGGCAGATGGCCCTGGGGGTGCGATTCGCCAGACGATGGCGCCTGAGCGACGCGGCCGTCGGTCCTGGGTGTTGAGCAGCTGATCCAGTGCCTTGCGCGTTGCATGCGAGATCCGGCCGCGCCGGCCATCGGCGGTCAGTCCAGGAGAGAGCACTACAAAGGCCATACGCGGTCACCAGCAGGCATGAAAGGTCTCATCTTAGAGGATCGGCCGTACGCAGCCCTATGCGGATAGCCGCGACAGCAGCTCCCGAACGGATCGGGCCCGCTGGGTGGGATCAGCAATCGCCATATTCAGCCGCAGCTTTTCATTGCCTTGTAGCTTTACCTGGGGATCGGTCTGAATCAATCGAATGACTTTTGCCGGATCGATGGCCGCATCTTGACTAAAGCTGATAACAATTGTCTCGGGTGCCGCATCGATTTTCATGACCCCTAAGGGTTTGGCGAAGATCCGCAGACGATGGGTCTCAAGTAAGGTGCGTGTTGCCTGCGGCAGCCGGCCAAAGCGATCGATGAGTTCTTCCTCCAGAATTTCCAGCGCCTCGGGGTCGGCCGCATTGGCGAGCCGCTTATACAAGGTCAGCCGCTCGTGAATATCACCACAGTAGTCATTGGGCAGCAGGGCCGGCGCATGCAAGTTGATCTCGGTCACGGCCAAAAGCGGAGAATCCAAATCGGGCTCACGGCCCGCCTTGAGCGCATTGACCGCCTGGGTCAGCATATCCGTGTACATCTGAAAGCCCACCTCGGTGATGTTGCCCGATTGCTGATCGCCGAGCACCTCACCTGCACCGCGTATTTCTAAGTCATGCATGGCCAAGAAAAATCCGCTGCCAAGTTCCTCCATGGCCTGGATGGCCTCGAGCCGCTTTTTCGCATCCTTTGAGATGCCGTCCTCGCCCGGCGTGAGCAGATAGGCATACGCCTGATGGTGTGAGCGGCCGACGCGGCCCCGCAGCTGATGCAGCTGGGCTAGGCCAAAGCGGTCGGCACGATAAATCACGATCGTGTTGGCGGTGGGCACATCAATGCCGGTCTCAATGATGGTCGAGCACAGCAGCACATTAAAGCGCTGCTGATGAAAGTCCCGCATGACCCGTTCCAGATCCCGCTCGTGCAGCTGGCCATGGGCGATTTGAATGCGGGCCTCGGGCACAAGGGCGGCAAGCTCATCGCGGCGTTTGATGATGGTGTCGACCTGATTGTGCAGCACGTAGCACTGGCCACCACGTTTGAGCTCACGCAGCAAGGCCTCTCGGACCACACTGTCGCTGTCTTGGCGGACAAAGGTTTTAATCGCGAGTCGTCGCTGTGGCGCGGTGGCAATCACCGAGAAGTCACGGATGCCCTCCATGCTCATGGCCAGTGTTCTGGGAATGGGTGTTGCCGTCAGGGTCAGCACGTCGACTTCGGACCGCAGGGCCTTTAAGGCCTCTTTCTGGCGGACCCCAAATCGGTGCTCCTCATCAATGATGACAAGCCCGAGGCGATCGAATTTCACCCCTGAAGATAGGAGTTTGTGCGTGCCAATCGCAATATCCAGCCGTCCGCTGGCAAGGCCGTGCAGCGCGGCCTGAATTTCTTTGGCGGTGCGAAAGCGTGATAACTCTGCAATTTGCACCGGCCACTCGGCGAATCGATCACGGAAGGTCTGAAGGTGCTGCTCGGCCAATAAGGTGGTGGGGGTCAGCACCGCCACCTGCTTGCCATCCATGACGGCTAAAAACGTGGCCCGCAGCGCGACTTCGGTCTTTCCAAACCCAACATCGCCACAGACAAGCCGATCCATCGGCTTTCCCGAGACCATATCCTGGGTGACGGCATGGATTGCCGCCAGCTGATCGGGGGTCTCTTCGAATCCGAATCCATCGGCAAAGCGCTCGTATTCCTGGGCATCAAAACCAAAAGCGTGGCCCTGACGGGCGGCACGTCGGGCGTAGATATTCAGCAGCTCCGCGGCCGTATCACGCGCACGCCCGGCCGCCTTGCGTTTTGCTTTTTCCCACTGGCCAGAGCCTAGGGTGTGCAGCGGCGCATGCTCAGGATCGGCGCCACTGTAGCGGCCAATGACATGCAGCTGGGATACGGGGATATAAAGTTTGGCCTCATCGGCGTAGTCGAGCTGAAGAAACTCGGTATCCCCGTCCCCCATATCCAAATACACAAGGCCGCGATAACGGCCAATGCCGTGTTGAATGTGGACCACCGGATCCCCAATCTTCAGCTCCGAGAGGTCACGAATGATTGAATCAACGTTGGTCTCGCTCTGGCGACGTCCGCTGCGCTGCCGGCGGGCCACCTGAGAAAATAATTCGCCTTCTGTGACCAGCATGAGCCCACACCATGGCGCCTGAAAACCGTGGGATAGTGGCGCGACATAGAGCTGCACGGGTCGTGCGTCGGGCCGGTTAGCGATCGCGGGTGGGCTGCGAAACGCTTCGGCAATCGACTCGGCATGGACACTGGCAATGCCGTGTTCATGTAAGTACTGGGCAAGTGTTTCGCGCCGCCCAGGGCTTTCTGCCGTGATCAATACCTGATGGTGGAGCTGGGTTCGTAGCCGTGCCACAGGATCGGCCTGCCGGCGATCAACTGATATATCCGGCAATCGCGGCAGCGGTCCTGCCGGATCCTCAGGCCCAAATCGCAGACGGGCAAGGGGCCGCGCAGCAATAAAAAATTCTTCAGCAGTCAAGTAAAGCCGCTCCTGGGGCAGCACCGGACGCTCGATATCTGCTTTCAAAAATCGATAACGATTCTGCAGATCACGGTGAAATTCCAAAAATGCCTGATCAATATTTCCGACAATCGCTAAAGCAGCGTCATCCTGCGGCAGGTAATCGAAAATCGTTGCCAATGGATCCATCAGAAGCGGCAGGTAGTATTCAATGCCGGCGCCAAAAAGGCCCTTGCCCGCATCCCGATACAGGCTGCAGCGCGAGGGGTCGCCTTCAAAGACCTCACGCCATCGGGCCCGAAACTGTTTGGCCGATTCAGGATGACTCGGAAATTCGCGGCCCGGCAGCAGGCGAATTTCATTGACGGTATGCACACTGCGTTGACTGTCGGGATCAAAGACCCGCAGGCTTTCGACCTCATCATCGATGAGTTCAATGCGATACGGCAGGGCGCTTCCGGTGGGATAAAGATCAATGAGTCCGCCGCGCAGCGCATACTCGCCGGGTGTCACCACTTGCGAAACAGGTGAATAGCCTGCCGTGAGGAGCTGCTGCCGCAGGCGATCGGCCGAGATGCGCTGGCCTTTTTGAAATAAAAAAGTATTTGCTGCAAGAAAGCTTGGCGGTGCAATGCGTTGCAGGGCCGTCGTTGCAGATAAGACCATCACATCCAGCAGTCCGATCGAGGCCTCGTAGAGCGCCAGCAGCCGATCCGAGACCAGGTCTTGATGGGGCGAGAATGCTTCATAGGGCAGGGTCTCCCAGTCGGGAAAAAGCCGCACACGAAGCGCGGGTGCAAAGCAGGCAATCTCCTCGGCCAAGCGCTGGGCATCTAAGGCGGATTCGCAGACCACTGCCAGGCCCGCCCCGGGCGATGCGTTTCGCTGCGTTTGCCTCTGGCTGGCCCAGTGTGCAATCAGCCAGGCATCACTGCTGCCTGCGGGCCGCGCCAGCGTGAGGCTTTGTCCCGCCTTTGGCGGAACGGCCTGGAGGGCCGAAAAGGGATCAATGAAGGCGTGGGACAAAAGTCAGGGCCGGGGATTTGGGTGAAAAACTGTAAATTGTAGGTTTTATGGACAGCACAAGCAGATCCGGGGCCCCGGGCCAGGCGTCGATTCAGGCAATCGGCGCGCGAATCAACGCACAGACACGGCTGGTCGCGGTGATTCCTGCGGCCGGCCGCGGACAGCGCAGTGGCCTGGCACTGCCCAAGCAATACCATCGACTCGACGGACAGACCGTGCTCGGCATGAGCGTTCGGGCCTTAGCGCAATTGTCAGAGATTGCGGTGATTGTGGTGGTCCTTGATCCCGAGGATCAGCATTGGCAGTCCAGTGCCGTGGCGCAGGAGCTAAGTGATCTCAAGCAGGTGGTCACAGCGGCTGTCGGTGGGCCAACCCGGGCCGCCTCAGTTGTTGCCGGCTTAAAGTGCATTGCGCAGGCAGCAGGCCATCGGCAGGATCTCTGGGCCATGGTTCACGATGCCGCAAGGCCTGCGGTCACCGAGGCCAGCCTGCGGGCCCTCTGGCAGCGCTGTCAGGATCTTCGCGATGACGCCGAGGGCGCGATTCTGGCGATGCCGCTTGCGGATACCGTAAAGCGTGTTGATCCTGCGGCGGCGGCACCGATTGTTGCGCAGACACTGGATCGCAAGACCTTGTGGGCTGCACAGACCCCCCAAGTGTTTCGGCTTGGCCCGCTGATTGCCGCCTACGAACAAGATCCGACAGCTACCGATGAGGCCAGTGCGATGGAGCGTGCCGGTGGCCGTGTCCATCTGGTGCGCGGTGATGCAAGCAATATCAAACTCACGACACCCGGTGACTTTATCTTAATGGAGGCACTCATGACCCATCCCCAGTCTTCGTTAGATAAGCCACAGAGCGCAGGCCCTGCGATTGCAATTGGGCAAGGATTTGATGTGCATGCGCTGACCACCGGCAGGCCGTTGATGCTTGGGGGCGTAGAAATTCCTTTTGAGAAGGGGCTGGCGGGCCACTCGGATGCCGATGTGCTGCTGCACGCGATTACCGATGCAATCCTCGGAGCGGCTGGACTCGGAGACATTGGCCGCCACTTTCCCGATACCGATCCGGCCTATCGCGGCGCGGATAGCCGCATGCTCTTGCGTCAGGCGGCCGCCTTGGCCGCCGCCAAGGGCTGGCAGGTGGCTCAGATTGATGCGACGGTGATTGCACAGCAGCCCAAGATTGCGCCGTATGCCGAGCAGATGGTGCGATCAATTGCGGACTGCTTGGGCACTGCAGAAGGCTGCATCAATATCAAAGGAAAAACGACCGAGCATCTTGGATTTACAGGCCGTGGCGAGGGCATCGCGGCGCAGGCCGTCGCCATGCTCAGCCGTCTTACAGCATGAATGGCGCCATGCTTGGCCTGGAGTCGGCCGACGCACTGGCGTCGGTAGCAGTAAGCCAGGCAGATGGTCAGCTGCAGACGGCAACCGCCCAGGCCGGCCAGTCGCATTCCAGTCAGCTGCTGCCGCTTGCACAAGAGCTGCTTGGCCGGTCGGGACTGAGTTGGCAGTCTCTTGCAGGGCTGGTGGTGGGTATCGGGCCTGGATCGTTTACGGGATTACGTATTGCCTGCGGTATTGCGCAGGGTTTAAGCCTGGGCCTGAATCGACCGTGTTATCCCGTGACTGGATTTGAGGCGGCCGCCTATGCCTGGTGGTCGACACAGGACCACGGTGACCATCAGCAATTTTTACTTGAGTTTGATGCGCGGCTGGGGGAATCCTTCGCCGCAGTGCTTGAATTTAAACGCAATGGCATGCAGACCCATGTGGCCTGGATCGTTGCGCCCAGGGTGGTGCAAAAGGCCGCAGTTGCTGATCTCGGAGCTGGGATCCGCAATGACCAGGTCCTGGTGGTGTTGTCCGATCCGCTGGTCAGCACGATGGGCAATGTGGCCTTGCCGATATCGGGCTGGATGATGCGTTATGCCCGCGATTCACAGCTGAACCGGCCCGGCCAGTGGGTGAGTGCGGCCGCGCTTGCCCCGCTTTATGTACGCGAAAAGGTCGCGCAGACCATTTTAGAGCGGCAACAGGGGGCAGATCTGCAATGGTCGGAGATGCGTGCTGACGATCTGGATGCCGTGGTGGCGATTGAAAATACTGCCTACCCCTTTCCTTGGACACTTGGAAATTTTCGTGACTCACTGACGGCTGGCTATCGGCTGCGGCTCTTGCGAGAGCGCGGCGTGCTGATTGGCTATGCGGTCTGGATGCCGGTCATTCACGAGGCCCATCTGCTCAATATCACGCTCGCCCCGCCACGTCAGGGCCACGGCCTTGGTGCCTGGATGATGCGCTCAATCATGCAGGAGATGCAGGCTGAGGGCATGCAACAGATTTTGCTAGAGGTTCGGCCCAGTAATCATCGGGCCTTGGCGCTGTACAAACTGCTGGGCTTTGCGCAGATCGGAATTCGTAAGGGCTACTATCCAAACTCGGCAACCGCCGAAGTGTCGCGTGAAGACGCGGTTGTGATGCGACGCCAACTAGAACATTGATGACTGAACTCTCAAAAGAAGCCCTCACGGTGCTTGAACTGATGCCGGCCTGGCGCCGCCGCACCGCGCCGCCCGATCCCGCCACCGAAGCCCTGGCACAGCGGATTCAGCAGGTCTGCCAGGCACTTCAATTTTCTGCTGCCACTGTTGAAGCGGTGTTGGCCGCAGGCCCCGGGCTTGCGGCCTGCATGGTCCAGCCAAAGGCGAAACGTGATCTCTGGGCCCGTCTCTGTAAGGCCCGCCGCGCGACCGCCTGATGCACACGAGTCCAGGGCTTGCGGCCTGCTGACTAAAATTTAGTGGTGATGTTTCTCAATGCCAATCAGGGCATCGAGATCGTAGTTGCGGCGACTATGACGGTAGCGCCGAATCACCAAGGCCATGGTGCCCGCTACAAATAAGCCAAAGAGAATAATGATGGTGTTGACATGCAGCTCAAACTTAATCAGCAGCGCATACAGGCCAAGCATGATCAAAATATTGAGGTTTTCATTAAAGTTTTGCACCGCAATCGAATGCCCAGCCGAGAGCAGCACGTGGCCGCGGTGCTGGAGTAGCGCATTCATCGGCACTACAAAGTAGCCCGCCAGGCCGCCAATGATCACCAATAATGGAATCGAGGCGCCCATGCTGCTGACCAGGGTCATGCCCGGCACCACAAGGCCCATGATGACCCCAAGCTTGAGCACCGATGGCGTCTGCTTTAGCGGCACAAAGCGGGCCGCGAGAATTGCACCGCCTGCAATGCCGAGTGCGACGATGCCCTGAAGAATTGCGGCCTTATCCAACTGCATGCCCAATTGATCGCGGGCCCAATGCAGCACAATGAATTGCAGCGTTGCCCCGGCACCCCAAAATAGGGTGGTGACTGCGAGAGAAATCTGGCCGAGCTTGTCACGCCACAGCGTGGTATTGCAGTGCCAAAAATCAGCAAGCAGTTTTATCGGGTTGGTGTGTTGACGCTCATAGCGGGCGCCGGTATCGGGAATGCGCAGATTAAACAAGGCCGCAATTCCGTAGATCACGCCGATGACCAGAATCGCGGATTCCGCAGGGCTATCAATCGCAAAATCAAACCCGGGAAAGTCCAGCGCCAATAGCCAGCCGCTGACGGCCGGGCTAATCAGGGCACCGCCCACCATCGTGCCCAGAATGATTGAGCTCACCGTCGTGCCCTCGATCCAGCCGTTGGCGGCGACAAGACGCTCCGGGGGTAAAAGCTCAGTGAGGATGCCGTATTTGGCAGGCGAATACGCTGCGGCACCGAGTCCCACCACGGCATAGGCAAGCAGCGGATGGATGGCGAAAAAAAGTAGTGCGCAGCCCGCGATCTTGATGGTGTTGGTGATGAACATGACCTTGCCCTTGGGCATGGAGTCGGCAAATGCGCCGACAAACGGGGCCAACACCACATAAGAAACCGTGAAAAACAGTTTCAGCAGCGGCTTCATCCACTCGGGGGCAGACAGCTCAATGAGCAGGGCAATGGCCGCAATCAGCAGGGCATTGTCGGCAAGCGAGGAGAAAAACTGCGCTGCCATGATGGTGTAAAAGCCGGGTTTCATGCGGTCCTTTGTGCAAGTGCGCCGTGATTAGATCACGAACGAATAGAATGGCTTTCCATGCCGCGGCCGATACTGCTTACCATTCGAATTGATGCGATGCGACATAACATGTCGGTCGTGCGCAGAGCCATCGGGCAATCCCGAGTCTGGGCAGTCGCAAAGGCCAATGGATACGGACAAGGCATTGCTCAGGCCGTGGAAGGTTTTGCTGATGCAGATGGCCTGGCCGTTCTTGATCTCGCAGAGGCCGCGCAGGCGCGTGCATCGGGGTGGACCAAGCCCATCTTGATGTTAGAAGGTGCGTTTGCCGCCCAGGATCTCGCCGAGATGAAGCATTTAAGTGCGAGCACTGTAATTACCAGCATCGAGCAGGCCGCGATGTTCAACAACGCGTCAACAGTGCCGGACAGCGTTTGGATCAAACTCAATACAGGAATGAATCGTCTTGGAATTCCCTCCCGGGAAAACCATGAGCGACTCGCCCGACTTACGCAGGACTTAAGCCATCGGACGCAATCGCCGATTCATTTCATGATGCATTTCGCCTGCGCTGATATGGCAACGGGCTGGGAATCGCAGTTCGATGAATTTCAGGCGACCTTCACTGCATTGAAGTCGGGGCTGGCTACGCAAGTCGGACAGGCCTCTTTGGCCAATTCTGCGGCGCTGTTCGGGCATCCGCAGACCCACGCGGACTGGGTCCGGCCAGGAATTGCGCTCTATGGTGCGACACCCTTTGAAGATGCAGCGTCGGCGCATTCGGCATTCGGCCTAGGGCTAAAGCCCGTTCAATCACTGACCACGCAGATCATCGGCATTCAAATGCTGAAGGCCGGAGACACGGTGGGCTATGGCGCGCGCTTTCGGGCAAGCCGGCCAAGCCGTATTGGGGTGATTGCTGCCGGCTATGCCGACGGCTATCCCCGTTGTGCACCCGACGGAACACCCGTATGGATTGCAGGCCGACGGGTACCGATTGCAGGACGCGTCTCGATGGATTTGATGACGATTGATCTCACGGATCATCCCGAAGCGGTTGTGGGCGCGAGTGTCGAGCTCTGGGGCGAACATCTGCCAATTGATGAGGTTGCACGATCCTGTGGCACGGTCGGTTATGAGCTGATGACTGCGGTGATGCCTCGGGTGCCGAGAAAGATCCTGCATGGCCAAAGATAAGAGTCAGTTCGTCTGCCGCGAGTGTGGCCATGCCCATGCCAAATGGCAGGGCCAGTGTGATGGCTGCGGCTCCTGGAACTGCCTGGAGGAACTGGGCATGCTGCCCATGTCCCGCAAGGGCCAGGCCCCTGCCGCGCTTGCACCATCGGGAAAGGCCGTTCGGCTATCGGAGGTCCAGGCTCAGGAGTTGCCCCGCATCCCGACTGGCAGTGACGAGTTTGATCGCGTGTTGGGCGGCGGCCTCGTGCCGGGTGGCGTGGTCTTAATTGGCGGTGATCCTGGCATTGGCAAATCAACGCTGCTGCTGCAGGCCCTGGTGGGGCTGAGCCGGACGCATTCAACGTTGTATGTCAGTGGCGAGGAGTCGGTCGCGCAGGTGGCGCTGCGGGCCCGGCGTCTTGGCCTTGATGAAAGCGCACTCACCGTTTTTGCTGAGATACAGCTGGAACAAATTCTTGCCCAGCTGATGGCGCAACGGCCGGCCATCGTCGTGCTGGATTCGATTCAGACTTTATACAGCGAGGCCTTTACGGCAGCGCCCGGCTCGGTCTCTCAGGTGCGAGAGTGCGCCTCACGGCTTACCCGTTGGGCAAAGGAGCATGCCTGCACCGTGATTTTAGTGGGCCATGTCACTAAAGAGGGCACGCTTGCCGGGCCTCGGGTGCTCGAACACATTGTTGATTCTGTGCTTTATTTTGAGGGCGATGCCCATGCGTCTTATCGCGTTGTGCGGGCAATTAAAAATCGGTTTGGCACTGTCAATGAGATCGGTGTGTTCGCAATGACGGACCGGGGCCTGAAGGCCGTCAGCAATCCGTCGGCTTTATTTCTTTCGCCGCGACATCTCGGCGCTGCGGGCCAGGGCCCGATTGCGGGATCGTGTGTGCTGGTGACCCAGGAGGGTTCCCGGCCTTTGTTGGTGGAGATTCAGGCCCTGGTGGATACGGCCCATGTGCCCAACCCGCGCCGACTCTGTGTGGGCCTGGAGCCGCAGCGGCTGGCGATGTTACTTGCGGTCTTGCATCGCCATGCGGGCATTGCCTGCTTTGATCAAGATGTATTCGTCAACGCCGTGGGGGGCGTGCGCATCACAGAGCCTGCGGCTGATCTTGCGGTGATGTTGGCAATTGTGTCGTCCATGAAAAATCGTGCGGTGCCGGCGGGTTTGGTGGTCTTTGGTGAGTTGGGCTTAGCGGGCGAGGTGCGTCCCGCACCGCGTGGGCAGGAGCGGCTGAAAGAAGCCGCAAAGCTTGGATTCTCCAGGGCGATTATTCCGGCAGCCAACGCGCCGAAACGTGGCCTTGAAGGCATGGAGATTCATCCGGTCGAAAGCCTTGAGCAGGCACTTGAAGTGCTGCGCAGTTAGCGGGCCGAAAGAAATCGACTTACTTCCGCGGCGGTTGCCTGTGCAGACCGCACCGCGCTTTCAATCGTGGCAGGGTAGTGCTCCACGAGATCATCCGCACAGCGAAAGAGCCCCGGCAGCCCGGTCTTTCCCATCTGCTCATCGTCAGTGGGGGGCGGTGCGTCCACCGTGCAGGCCCAGGTCGCAGTTTTTTCGGTGATCCATTTTGTATCGTGTGGCGAATAGGTGAGATTAAGCTGATGCTGGAGTTGCAGCGCCAGCTGTGATGCGATGTGTTCACGGTCTTGATCGGACAGATGCAGATTCTGGGCGCTGATGACCACGCCAAGGGCTCCTGCGCGTCGCACCGCCACCTGTCCGCAATGGGGCAGTCCCGCCACACGATTGAGTACAAACCATGGCGGCAGTTGAGAGAGCGCGTTTTCTTGCGCTTGGGTGAGTGCAATCCAGAGGGTGGTGATCGCGCGGTGCTCAAGCTTTTCCCAGCGGCGTGACGCTGCGGTCGGCGTGAGTGCTGAATCTGACCAGAGCCGCTCGCTGGCATGAAAAGGCAGTGCGATGACCACCGCATCGGCAGCAATTGGCAGTTTTTCTTGGCCTGCTGAGTGCGCGACATGCCAGCGGCCGCCCCCAATTGGCGTGATTGATTGCACCCGATGGCCCAATTCGATGCGCACCCCCTTTTGGCCAAGCCATGCAGCGATCGGCTCCACGCCATCGATGCTGAGGTTTTGGCGCGGCACCAAGACATCGCAGGCCCCGGCAGGGCCCGCAAGAGAATCGCGCAGCACACGGACCATCGTGGCGGCACGCGCAGTCGCAAGCTCGGTATTCAGTGCACCTTCTGTAAATGGCTGCCAGAAGTGTTCAATTAGCCCTTGGGGCACACGCTGTTGGGCCAGCCAACCTGCAACGGATTGCACTGCTGGGCGGGCGTGCGATGCACGGTCCAGCCTCCAGCCCTGGCGATGAAGTGCGAAGAGCGTCCTGGCCATGCTCAGGCGCCAGGCCTGTGGCCAGCCTTTTGGCCCGCATCCTGGAATCGCCGCCCAGAGGGCCCGCCCCGGCCAGGCCAAGGACGGCACCCGCCATTGCTGGGCAATTGCGGCGTTACGGCCGACACCACACCAGTTCAACGGGGTTTTGATCCAGGCCGGCGCACCGGCTGCCTGAAGCAATCCAAATGTTTGCCGATAGGCACCGATCGTCAGGTGTTGGCCGTTATCGATGGTCCGATCATTCCAGATCAGTCCGCGTGCCCGGCCACCCAGGTTTGGGGCCGCCTCCAAAATAACGATGGGCTGCGATGTGCGGTGCCGAAGGGCTGCCGCACAGGCCAGTCCCGCCCAGCCGCCGCCAATAATGGCCAGCATCTGCTTTAGGCCGGCATCATGCCGAGCGAGGCCTTCCAGGCCAGCCAGAGCTTGCGTGCGGGCGCCACCGAGATACGTTGATTGAGCACCTGGAATGACTCTGACTCCACGAGTCTCAGCAGTTCTCGGTAAATCGCCGCCATGATCAGGCCTGGCCGCTGCGCACTGCGTTGATCGCGCGGCAGCCGCGCAAGTGCTTGGTCGTAAAGATGGTGGGCACGCCGTGCCATATCGGCCATCACCGATTGAAAAGCGGTTGAGTGTTCAAAGCGCAAAATGCCGGCCGCATCCACGCCAAATTGATGCAAGGCTTCTGCCGGAATGTAGATGCGTCCGCGCCGCGCATCATCGCCCACGTCGCGAATGATATTGGTGTACTGAAGGGCCCGACCGAGAAGGGTGGCGTAGTCCAGCACTGCCTCACTGGCATCACCAAAAATACGCGCTGATAGCCGGCCGACAGCGCCCGCAACACGATCGCAGTACATATCCAGATCCTGCCAGCTGGCATATCGGTTCTGCAGCAAGTCCATCTCGCAGCCGGCAATGATTTCAAGAAATTGCGATTGGGGAAGGCCATGGGCAGCGACACGGGGCGCCAGCGCCTGACCCACAGGATGCTGGGCTGCCCCCCCAAAGAGTCGGCCGACCTCTTCCTGCCACCAGGCAAGCTTAATGCGGGCCAAGTCAGGCTCTTTGCACTCATCGACGATGTCATCGACCTCACGACAAAACGCATACAACGCCATGATGGCAGCCCGCGGCTGCGGCTCAAGGATCTTAAAGGCGGCGACGAGATTCGAGCCGCTTTCGGCGACCTTGGCAGCGCAGTATTGATCGGGCGTCATGCGCTGTGGCGGTGGGGGTGAATGAACGTCAGCATGGCCTGTAACACTATCACTGCGAGATCGGCCCGCGACAGCATTGGGGACCTGCGCCATACCGTCAGCGGATCTGCCAAGACCCTTCGGGAAATGGCGAGCCCACCTTCAATGACCATCGCAATCTCAAGGCCAAGTCGTCGCTTCGGGCCGTGGGCGGCACGACGAATCTTGCCCACAAGAACTGCGCCGCGAACGAGTTGGTCCTGCCCCAGCTGGGCCATCCGTGTGGCCCACTGATATTTCATCTGATCAGAAAGCGCTTGCGCTCCGGCCTCGGGCCGCCAGCCCGCTGGCCACCACTGTCGCGGCACATAAATGCGCTGGCGTGCAAAATCTTGGCCCATGTCTTGGGCGAAATTCACAAGCTGCAGACCACTGCAGATGGCATCTGAAGCGGCAGTGATTGGGCAATCGGCGTTCGGGTCATCGATGATCTTGGCAGCCGCCAGCATGATGCGGCCCACAGGGTCTGCCGAATGACGGCAGTAGAGCATCAGCTCTGAAATCGTCGAATAGGGCTGGTGCAGGACATCCATCTCGAAGGCCGCCAGAAGCTTTTCCGCCTGAACGATATCCAGCTGTCTGGCCAGTAGTTCCATCCTGAGTGCACTGCCAATCTCGTGGTGCTTGGTGGGCCCAATGGGTTGCACGTTTTCGCCACGAAGGCCAGCACGCAGCGCGTTCAGTCCCGCCTGGCGGACTTCGGGGCCAAGATCGCCTTCATCGGCCAGGTCATCGCCGGTGCGTGCGAATTGGTACAGCGCCAGCAGGGCCCCGCGCATCTCGGCTGGCAGCAGCCAGGAGGCGACAGGAAAGTTTTCATAGTGCCCACCGCCGTGAAAAGCCGTGCCTAGGTGTCCCGGGTCCATGCGGGGATTCTAAGTACAATGCGGCTGGAGCGTCGGGCGCACAGGCGAAGGTGGCGAAATTGGTAGACGCACCAGGTTTAGGTCCTGACGCCGCAAGGTGTGCGGGTTCGAGTCCCGCCCTTCGCACCATCCGACATGTTCAAACCCAGCGCGCTGTAACGGGCGTGCTTTTAGATTGAAGAATTGGCTATGACTGCATCTCCTTCGGTAACCCCCAGCTCACTTGAGCGGCGCCTTCAACTCACCGTCTCCATTGCTGAGGTTGAGCAGGAGGCCCAGAAACGCCTGCAGCGCATTAGCCGTTCCGTCAAGATGCCGGGCTTTCGGCCGGGCAAGGTGCCCATGAAAGTGGTCGCCCAGACCTATGGCGCCCAGGCCCAGTCCGAAGCGATGAATGAGGTGATTGGCCGTGTCTATGGCCATGCGGTGGTCGAGCAAAAATTGCGTGTGGCGGGGCCACCGTCGATTGAGCCCGCGAAAGACAGCGCGCAATCCGATCAGGTCCTGAATTTTGAGGCCGTGGTCGAGGTCTATCCCGAGATCGCCTGCCCGGAACTTGCCGGCGTAGAGATCAAGCAGGTCAGCTGCGAAATCACCGAGGCCGATATTGATCGCACGATCGAAACATTGCGCAAGCAGCGCACCACCTTTGAGGAGGTCAGCCGCCCGTCGCAAAAAGGCGATCGCGTGATGCTGGACTTTATCGGCGAGATTGATGGCGTGCCGTTTACCGGCGGCAGCTCTGAGAATTATTCTTTCGTGTTGGGCGATGGCAGCATGCTCAAAGAGTTCGATGAGGCGGCAACCCAACTGAAGTCGGGCGAGACCAAAACCTTCCCGCTGCAGTTTCCGCAGGATTACCACGGCAAAGATGTGGCCGGAAAACTCGCCAGCTTTAAGATCAAGATCCGATCGGTCGGTGAGCCAAAAATTCCTGCCCTGGATGAGGTATTCGTTAAAGCCATGGGCATCGCGTCCGGTGAGCTCGCCACATTCCGCGAGGATGTCAAAAAAAATCTCTCCCGTGAGGTCACGACACGCTGCAAGTCAAAAACAAAAACAGCAGTGATGGATGCCCTGAATCAGTGGGCCAGCTTCGAGGTGCCCAAGGCCTTGGTGCAGAGTGAGTCTCAGCGTATGGCCGATTCCACGCGCGAGGACATGACTGCCCGCGGCATGAACATGAAAGATGTGCCCATCCCTGCCGATCTCTTCACCGAGCAGGCGACCCGTCGGGTGAAGCTGGGCCTTCTGGTGGGCGAGATTGTTCGGATTAAAGAGCTGCGCCCGACCGAGGCACAGATTCGCGCCTTTGTCGAAGAGCTCGGCTCTGCTTACGAAAAGCCGGATGCGTTTGTCAGCTGGTTTCTTGGCCAGCCCAAGCAGCGTGCCGAGGCAGAGGCGGTGGTGATCGAAGACAATGTGGTGACCTGGGCGCTTTCGCAGGCCAAGGTTGTGGACAATCCGATGACGGTGGAGGCCCTGATGGCCGACGCCAATCAGACGGCTTAAGGAAACGCAAAACATGGCGGCAACAACCTTTGATGGCAATTTTGGCGGTATGAACTCCGAGGCCAGCCAGGCGGATCAGCCCCGCGGCCTGGGTCTTGTGCCGATGGTCATTGAGCAGTCCGGCCGGGGAGAGCGGGCCTATGACATCTATTCGCGATTATTAAAAGAGCGGGTGGTCTTCATGGTGGGTCCGGTCAACGATCAGACCGCAAACCTGGTCATCGCCCAGCTGCTGTTTCTGGAATCCGAAAACCCCGATAAAGATATTTCGCTCTACATCAATTCTCCCGGTGGCTCGGTATCGTCGGGCCTGGCGATTTTTGACACCATGCAGTTCATCAAGCCAGATGTCAGCACGCTGTGCGTGGGCATGGCGGCCAGCATGGGCGCCTTTCTCCTGGCGGCGGGCGCCAAAGGCAAGCGCTTTTCTCTGCCCAATAGCCGGGTCATGATTCACCAGCCGCTGGGCGGGGTGCAGGGACAGGCCTCGGATATTGAGATCCATGCCCGCGAGATCTTGGCGCTGCGAGACAAGCTGAATCGGATTCTGGCGGAGCGGACCGGCCAGACCCTGGAGACCATCGCCCGGGATACGGACCGGGACAACTTTATGTCGGCCGAAGATGCGTTACAGTACGGCATCGTCGACAAGGTGCTAACGCACCGTGAGAGCGCGGATGGCGGATAAAAAGGGATCCAGCGAAAAACTTCTGTATTGCTCCTTTTGCGGCAAAAGTCAGCATGAAGTTAAAAAGCTGATTGCCGGCCCCTCGGTATTCATCTGCGATGAATGCATCGATCTTTGTAATGACATCATCCGCGACGAGCAGGCCGCGGAGCCCGAAGCAGCCAAGGATGGCCTGCCCACTCCGCAGGAAATCGCCGCCCGACTCGATCAATATGTGATCGGCCAGAGCACAGCCAAACGCATTCTTTCGGTCGCGGTCTACAACCATTACAAACGCCTGCGACACCGCGGCGACAGCCGGCCGGAAGGCAAGGCCGACATTGAGCTCTCCAAGAGCAATATTTTGCTGATCGGCCCGACCGGCTCCGGCAAGACCTTGCTGGCGCAGACACTCGCGCGGCTTTTAAATGTGCCGTTTGTGATTGCGGATGCCACCACCCTGACTGAGGCCGGCTATGTCGGTGAGGATGTTGAAAACATCATTCAGAAGCTTTTGCAAAACTGTAACTACGAAGTCGAGAAGGCCCAAAACGGCATCGTCTATATTGATGAGATCGATAAGATCACCCGTAAATCCGATAACCCCTCGATTACGCGGGATGTCTCGGGCGAGGGCGTGCAGCAGGCCTTGCTGAAATTGATCGAAGGCACAGTCGCCTCGGTGCCACCCCAAGGGGGCCGCAAGCACCCCAATCAAGATTTTGTGCAGATCGACACCACTAATATTCTGTTTATCTGCGGCGGGGCCTTTGACGGCCTGGATAAGGTCATTCGCAACCGCACAGAAAAAACTTCGATCGGTTTTGCGGCCGAGGTCCGCTCGCCCAGTGATCGCGATGTGGGGGAACTGTTTCGCGAGGTAGAGCCCGAGGACCTCATTAAGTTCGGCCTCATTCCTGAACTGGTGGGCAGGCTGCCCGTGGTCGCGACCCTGGACGAACTCCGTGAAGACGCGTTGATTCAGATTCTGATTGAGCCGAAGAACGCGTTGATTAAGCAATACCAGGCGCTGTTTGCAATGGAAAATGTCGAGCTGGAAATTCGTCCGGCTGCGCTCACGGCAATCGCAAAAAAGGCGATCAAACGCAAGACCGGCGCCCGGGGCCTGCGCTCCATACTCGAGCAGGCCTTGCTGGACACCATGTTTGACCTGCCCGGTCTGAACAATGTCACCAAGGTGGTGATTGATGAATCGGCCATCAATGGCGATGGCCGGCCCCTGCTGATTTATGGCGAGGCCCAAAAGCTTGCGAGCAGCGCCTAGCGGCCGCCAGAACGTCCTACAACCCCCCGCTTGCCGTGGGGGTGATCACCCGCCACCCCAGAATTCCAAGGCCCAGGCCTTGTTTTTTGTGCGGGCAGGCCCCATCTTCGAACTAAACCCACTCCCGGAGACTCGTTAACGTGTCCAAGATCGATTTATTGCCCGAAGAACCGGTATCGCTGCCAATGCTGCCGCTACGCGATGTGGTGGTCTTCCCCCACATGGTGATCCCGCTGTTTGTGGGCCGGCCAAAGTCCATCAAGGCGATGGAAATCGCAATGGAGGCGGGCAAGCATATCTTTCTGGCGGCCCAAAAAAGTGCCGCCCAAGATGATCCGGCCGCCACCGATATCTACGAGATTGGATGTGTGGCCAGCATCTTGCAAATGCTCAAGCTGCCCGATGGCACGGTGAAGGTCTTGGTCGAGGGCTCACAGCGGGCGCGTGTCTTGGAAGTCGAGGACGAAGGAAGCTATCTGACCTCGCGCATTACACCCATGGCCCCGGAGTCGCCAGAAGGGCCCGAGGTCGAGGCCCTGCGTCGAACGATCCTGAATCAATTCGATCAGTTTGTGAAGCTGAATAAGAAGGTTCCCGCTGAAATTCTCAATAGCCTCATGAGCATTGAGGAGGCGGGCCGGCTGGCCGATGCGATCGCGGCCCATCTGCCGATGAAGCTTGAACAGAAGCAGGCCGTACTCGAGGTCGTGCCAGTAATCGAGCGGCTAGAAAAGCTCTTGGCGCTGATTGAGACTGAGCTGGATATTCTGCAGGTGGAGAAGCGGATACGCGGCCGCGTGAAGCGGCAGATGGAAAAAAGCCAGCGCGAGTATTACTTAAATGAGCAGGTCAAGGCCATCCAGAAAGAGCTGGGCGAGGGCGAAGACAGCGAGCTTGATGAGCTGGATAAGAAAATCAAGTCCGCCCGCATGCCCAAGGAGGCCCTTGATAAGGCCAATGCAGAGCTAAAAAAACTGCGGATGATGTCACCGATGTCGGCCGAGGCCACGGTCGTTCGTAACTACATTGATGCGCTGGTGAATCTTCCATGGAAAAAGAAAAGCAAGATTAACAACGACCTCTCGGATGCTGAGCAGGTCCTCGAGAAAGAACATTACGGCCTCGAGAAGGTTAAAGAACGCATTCTGGAATATCTGGCGGTTCAGCAGCGGGTCGATAAGGTCAAGGCGCCCATTCTGTGTTTGGTGGGCCCTCCTGGCGTGGGTAAGACCTCGCTGGGTCAGTCGATTGCCCGAGCCACCAATCGCAAGTTTGTCCGCATGGCCCTGGGCGGGGTCCGCGATGAGGCCGAAATCCGCGGCCATCGCAAGACCTATATCGGCTCCATGCCGGGCAAGGTGCTGTCCAATCTGACCAAGACCGGCGTGCGCAATCCGCTCTTCTTATTTGATGAAGTGGACAAGATGGGCATGGATTTTCGGGGTGATCCGGCCAGTGCGCTGCTCGAGGTCCTTGACCCCGAGCAGAACCATGCCTTTGTGGACCACTACGTTGAGGTGGAGTACGACCTCTCGGATGTCATGTTTGTGGCGACTGCCAATTCCTTGAATATTCCGCCGGCGCTTTTGGACCGGATGGAAGTCATCAAACTCTCGGGCTACACCGAAGAGGAAAAGATCAATATCGCCACCCGCTATCTGCTGCCCAAGCAAATCAAACACACGGGCCTAAAGGCCGGTGAGATCTTGGTCGAGGAGTCCGCGATCCGCGAGATCATCCGAACCTACACCCGAGAGGCCGGAGTCCGCGGCCTGGAGCGCGAGATTTCAAAAATCTGCCGCAAGGTCACGCGCATGGTGTTGACCAAGAAAGCGGCCCCGCCGGTTCAGGTGGGCGCGGAAAACATCGAGGAATTTCTGGGTGTGCGCAAGTACACCTATGGTGTGGCGGAGAAAGAGGACCAGGTCGGCGAGGTCACGGGCCTGGCCTGGACCGAGGTGGGCGGCGAGCTGCTCACCATTGAGGCGGCCGTGATGCCGGGCAAAGGCCAGATCATTCGCACCGGCTCATTGGGCGATGTCATGAAAGAGTCGGTGGAGGCAGCCCGCTCTGTGGTGCGCAGCCGCGCCCGACGCCTGGGCATCGCCGATGATGTCTTTGAGAAAAAAGACCTGCATATCCACGCACCTGAGGGCGCAACACCGAAAGATGGTCCAAGTGCGGGCATTGCAATGACCACCGCCATGGTCTCGGCACTAACCGGCATTCCGGTTCGGGCCGATGTGGCCATGACCGGTGAGATCACGCTGCGCGGCGAGGTCCTTCAGATTGGCGGCTTAAAAGAAAAGCTCCTTGCAGCCCACCGGGGTGGCATTAAGAAGGTCTTGATTCCGGAACAAAACGTCCGTGATCTTGCAGAGATTCCCGCCAATGTGAAGGGCGCTTTGGAAATCGTCCCCGTGAAATGGATCGATGAGGTGCTCGATCTTGCATTGGCAAAAGCGCCGGTGCCGCTGCCCGACGAAGAGGTGCCGCTTGCTGTCCCCGCAGCAGAATCTGCCGCCAAGGAGTCCTCGCGCGGGCGCAAAACCGGCAAATCGGATCCGCTGCCGCATTAAGCCTCCCCCGAATTCGATTCGCCTTGACACCGTCTCGGCGAATCGAAATAATTCGTGCTCTTTTTCGCAGGGAGCCGTCAGTGAATAAAAATGAAATGATCGAGCACATCGCCAAGCAGGCGGACATCTCAAAGGCGGCCGCGGGCCGTGCGCTTGAGGCCGTCATCGGCGGCGTGAAGAACACACTCAAAAAAGGCAACTCGGTCACCTTGGTCGGCTTCGGAACATTTGCAGTCGGTAAACGCGCTGCGCGTACAGGCCGCAATCCGCAGACCGGCGCCGCCATCAAGATTAAAGCCGCAAAGGTGCCCAAATTTCGTGCTGGAAAGGCCCTGAAAGACGCCATTAATCGTTAGCATTGCCGGGCTGTGCAGCCCCGGGCGGGCCTTGCAGGGTCCCAGCAAAAAGAGGGTGCGCTTGAAGAAGCGGCCCTTTTTTTTTATACTCGCAGGCTTGCAAAAAGCAGCCCCTGGGCTTGCCAATTCGAGGTTTTGGGTGCTTAGCTCAGTTGGTAGAGCGGCGCCCTTAC